>NZ_JBEXUX010000054.1:0-71894 GCF_040629175.1 Embleya sp. NPDC005971
TCGTGACTTCGTGTCCCTGCGCTTCGCTCCGGGCCACGAAGTCAACGTTTTGCGGCTCCGCCGCTCTCCGCGCTGCGCGCGTCGATCGCGCGGCTTGCCTGTCTCGGGGGCGCTGACGCGCCGGGGGTGGGTGTTCGGGGGCCTGTGTCGGGTGTTGGGGTGTGGGGGGCAGTCGGCTTCGGTCGGTTCAGGGGGGTGGGGAGCGGGTGGGGCACCGCTTCGGGGAGGTTTTGCGGGCCTCGGCGTTTGTCGCTTTGTGGGGAGTGCGTCGTGTAGGGCGCGGCACGGGTCGGTCGCGGCGCCCGGTTGGTGGGGCGGGGCCGCGACCTCGACGTTGTGCGAACCGGTGTCGCACGTTATGGCCGGCGGCGGTGTGATCGGGGATCTTTCTTTGTTCGTGGGGGAGTTGGCGTGTTGTTGGGGCAGGGGGGGTGGACGACGTGACGGGGTCGTCCGGGGCCGAAACGCCACGAGGGCCCGGATGACGTGTCGGCGCGTCGGCGGGCGAGGGCGGGCGCGGTCCGGAGGTGCTTCCGGTCGAGCATGTTCGAGGGCTCGAACTCGCTTTGGCAGCAGTCGTCCTGGGTTCGGCGGCGACGATTGACGCGAGCCGGGCGCGCCGACACCAACGCCGACTGATCCCGGTTCTGGTATGTCGGGCCCTCCTGACCATCACCCCCGCCCCGCACAGGCGGCTCGGGCGCCACAGTTCGCGCGGACGCCGGCTGATCGGTCGATATGAGGCGTACCGTGGCGGAAGAGACACACCACACCCCCGGGGGCGCCATGAACATGCCATCCGACCTGACCATGGGCGAGCGCATTCGTTGGCTTCGTGAACGTCGAGGGATGAGCCGACCGGTACTCGCCGGTCTCTGTGGACGCGGGCCCGATTGGCTCAAGAAGATCGAGAGCGGCGAACGCTCGTTGCGCGACCATCGTTTGCTGCTTCGGGTCGCGGCGAACCTTGGGCTGACCGATCTCGGTGTCCTCACCGGGACCGGCGACGTCCTGCAACCTGTTTCGGCCGCGCTGCATCACGAGTCGATCCCGAAGGTCTGGAGTGCCGTCAAGCGCCGTAATCACACGCCCACGGCCGAAGAGGCCCCGGACGTGCCGTCGCTCCGGGCTCGGGTGGAGGCGGCGTGGACACTGTGGCACGGCGTGCGATTCAACCGTACGCGGATCGGCGCACTCCTTCCGGACCTGATCACCGACGGCGAGACCGCCGTTCGTGTTCTGGACGGGCCCGCTCGTCGCGATGCGTATGCCGTGCTGGCCACCATCTACCACCTGGCCCAGCAGCACATCGCCTACATAGCGCCCGCCGAACTCGTGTGGGTGGTGGCCGATCGCGGTATGTCCGCCGCGCAATACGCGGACACGCCGGAAGCACTCGCAGGTGCGGCCTGGTGCTACGGCAATGCCCTGCGCGAGGCGGCCGATCCCGGCGAGGCACTGACCGTGGTGATCGAGGCCGCCGAGAGGTTGCGTCCGTATCTCGACGACGCCTCGGACGACGCCCGGGGACTGTACGGGGCGCTGCGTCTGCATGCGGCGGTCACCCATGCCCGACAGGGCAACGAGGGTGATGCCTGGGCGAGTTGGCGCCGGGCCGACGCCGTCGCGAAGAGCCTGCCAATGGGCTGTGTGCACCATTGGACGGTATTCGGACAGGCTAACGTCGACTTTCACGCGGTGAGTGTGTCGGCCGATCTGCGGGCTGCGGGTACCGCACTGGACTACGCGAACCGCGCGAACCCGGCCGCAATGCCCAGCGTGGAAAGGCAGTCGCGTCTGTGGACCGAGGCGGCCCGCGGCCACCTCCAGCGCGACGACCGGATCGCAGCGTTGCACCTGATGCGACGCTCCGTGGAGGTGGGCCCCGAGGCCGTGCGATACACACCCGCCTCGCGTGCCGTGATCGCCGAACTCTGGCGCACCACCCACGGTCCCCTGCACCGGGAGGTGGCGACCCTCGCCGAGGACGTGGGCGTCTTGGCCGTCTAACCGAGACACCCGACAGGGACGGTTCGTCCCCCATTGCGATGGGGGACGAACCGTCCCTGTCATTGCGTAATAGCTCCATTACGGTCTAGTTGCCTTCGTTCGGCAGGAGGGATCACGACGACTCGGTACCTGTGCACATACGCGCCGGCACCGGGACGACTGCCGACTCGCCCTCCCGACCGAGGCACGATTGCCGGCCCGTCCGGCAGCATGCGCCCGCCTTCTCCCCGCACATCCCTGGAGCCCCCATGACCGACATCGACGCCACCCCCGCCTCCGACACCGGCACCGGGCTTCCGGTCGTGGTTCTGCCCGCCTGGAGTGTTCGGCTCGGGCCGAGTGGGCTGGGGGTCTGGCGGGTCGACTTCTTCTCGCTCGGGGTGCATCCCGTCGGGGACGAGCCCGATCGGGCCACCGTTCACCTGACCGATGCCGAGGCCGGCGACTTTGCCGGGACGCTGATGGTGCCCGGACATCCCGACGAGCCCACGCCGGGGCGCGCCCGGCTGGTGCGGGACGGATTCGGGCTGCGGTTGCGGGTGTTGGTGGCGCCTGCCGACGGGGAGGCCGGCGTGATCGCGCATGTCCAGGAGCACCACCGGCTCGTGCTTCTGCACCACCTGGCCCGGCATCGACCCGACCTGATCCCCACCGTCACACCGCCCGATCCGCGCCTGTGCCTGGGCCCGATCCCGATCGCCGGCCTGACCATCGACCAGGCCGGCGAACTCCACACCCGCCTCGCCCGATGGCTCGCGAGCGAGGGCCTGCGTGCCGCCATCGCCGACCGCGACGTCATCCACCGCCTGACGCCCACCGGCACGGGTTGAACCACCGACCCACCTGCGCCCGACGGTTCGCCGGTGCTTCAGCCACCTGCCCGGTGCGTCGCCAATCTCGCCGCCGGGCGGCAGTAGCGGCCGTGCACGGCGGCGTGGTGTTCGAAGTGTGGTGGGAGCCAGGTGCCGGCGAGCAGTCGAGGGTGTGCCGGGAAGGAGTCGAGCGCGGCCAGGGCGAACATCAGCGAGGCCCACCCGGAGTGCAGCCGGATGCTCATGTAGCCGTTGCCGTAGGTGTCCTGGAACGACGCCTGGAAGACGCCGGGACCGGGCAGGTCCACCGCGTCCAGGCCGTTCCAGTACAACGACAGCGGCGCGATCGGATGTACCAGGCGCACGTGTTGCAGGGTCACCGTGGCCTCGCCGAAGCCGTCCGGCATCCAGCGCGGCTGCGCGTCCCGGGCGGCGTTGTTGCGCCGGACGTTGTTGCCGATCGCGTTGGCCGCCAGCGCGCCGACCACGAACGCCGGGCCACCCAACACGAACATGTTGCTGTGTCGGTAGCTGCCGTCGCCCGCCGCCCGCATGGTGAACCGCTCCGCCTGGCCCGTGGCCAGCGCCCGATCGCCCGGATCCAGCCGGATCGGGCTGGGCACCGGCGGCCGTTGCGCGACGCGGTCCTCGATCACGTCGGCGACCACATCGCAGGTGTAGAGCAAGAAGTCGTCCAGCGGAGTCCACGGCGGTACCTGCCCACCGGGCCCCTGCGGCTCGTTTCCGTTCGTCATCGCGCCCCCGAACCACCCGATGTGCGGCGGAGTTTCCCGTCGATCGACCGTTCCCCGCGAGCATAGCGAAACGCTCAGCGCGATCCGGGGGGATTGTCGGCGATCGACGCGACCGCAGCCGGCCCCGCCTCCACCGCCGCCGCCGTGATCCGCTCGGCCAGGCGCCGGCGCAGCACCTGGCCGGTCGCGGGCGTGCGCGGCAACTCGTCCACGTACACCACCCGGCGGGGGTGCTTGTGCGCGGCCAGACGCCCCACACAGCCGGCCCGCAACGCGGCGAGGTCGGGCGGATTCGCGGGATCGCTCGGCACCACCACCGCGCAGATCAGCTCGCCCCAGGTCGCGTCCGGCAGGCCGACCACGGCCGCCTCGCGAACACCGTCGGTCCGCGTCAGCACCGCCTCGACCTCCCCCGGTGCGACCGCCTCGCCGCCGGTGCGGATCAGTTCGCCGACCCGGCCGACGATGCTCAGATACCCCTCGGCGTCCATCGTCGCGAGATCGCCGGTGTGGTACCGGCCGTCCCGCAACACCGCACGCGTGGCCGCCTCGTCGTCGAAGTAGCCGTCGAAAAGCAGCGGTCCGCGCACCCACACCTCGCCGTCCGGGCCGAGTTCGATCTCCTGGAACGGGCCGGGCACACCGCAACTCCCGGGCTTGCGCGCTACGTCCACGCCGTCGAGCGCGGCCACGTTGCCCGCCTCGGTCGAGCCGTAGAAGACCCGCAGCACCGCGTTCGGCGCGGCCTCGGCGATGGCCGCGAGCAACTCCGGCGGCGTCCGGGACGTCCCGGTGTCGGCGAAGCGCAACGTCTCCAGCGTGCCGCCGGCGAGCCCCGGGCCGCCCTCGGCCGCGAGCGTGTCCAGCACTCGCTGCCACACCGCCGGCACGCAGTTGAGCCGAGTCGCGCGGTGTCGGCGCACGGCCGCGACGATCTCCGCGCCGTCCGCCCTGGCGACCAGGACCACCGTGTCGCGCGCCTGCCACTGTTGCAGCGCGATGGTCCAGGCGCCCATGTGGAACAGCGGATACGGACACACCATCGCGCCGCGCGGTTCGAGCTGCGAACCGGGATGCGTGCGCAGCACGTTGGTGCGGTGGGACAGGATCACGCCCTTGGGGCGGCCGGTGCTGCCTGAGGTGAAGAAGATTACGTGGGGGTCGGTCTCGCCCGGCCCCTCGGCGACATCGGGCGCAGTCGCGCCCTCGGGCGTCGGCGCGCCACCCGTCGGACCCGCCGACCCGCCGAGCCCGACCACCGCCACCCCGATCGCGGCCCCCACCGTCGCCCCCGGCACGGTGTCGTCGGCGATCAGCAACACGGGCCGGGCCACCCGGGCCGTCGCGGTCGCCTCGTCGGCGGACAGGGCCGGGCCGAGCGGGACATGGACCGCGCCGATCCGGGCCAGCGCCACGAACACCGGCAACACGTCGAGCGTGGTCCGGTTCCAACACACCACCCGGTCGCCCCGCCGGACGCCGACGCCGCGCAGCGCACCCACCATCCGGTCCGCCGCCGCGTCCAGTTCGCCGAAGGTGAGCACGTCCTCCCCCAGGACCGCCGCCGGCCGATCCGGGACGGCCCGGGCCGCGCCCGTGAACACGGCACCGATCACCAGACCGTCCCGCGCCATCGCCACGCCCCCTTCAGCGGTCCTTCAGCTCGACGATGATCTCGTGATAGCGCTGCTCGCCCACGTTGACCGCGGTCTCCACGCCACCGCGCCGCATCGGGACCACCACGCCGGGCACCACGTCCGCCGCGAAGTACTCGCGGTACTCCCCCAGACTGTCCGGCTCCGGCTCG
The DNA here is from genome assembly GCF_040629175.1 of Embleya sp. NPDC005971. NCBI lineage: Bacteria > Bacillati > Actinomycetota > Actinomycetes > Kitasatosporales > Streptomycetaceae > Embleya > Embleya sp. NPDC005971. The sequence goes on from NZ_JBEXUX010000054.1 coordinate 5,385, forward strand.
ACCGCGATCCGGTCGCCCGCGATCTGGACCAGGTAGTAGTCCAATTCGTGCCGATGCGCGTCGCTGCGCGCGCCCGGAGCCAGTTCCAGCTCCCAGATCCGGACCTTGTCGTCCTCGAACAACACGCGGGTACCGATCCCGCCGAGCGTGCGCTCGGCGGCCGGCTCGTCCCCGAGGGGTGCGATTTCGTCGCTCATGCGAACTGCCTCCGGTGAAGGTGAGTGAATGGGTGGGTTCAGCACCCCGCCTGCGCGTCCACCCGGTTGCGCAGTTCCTCGCCCGCGAGATACCGGGCCAGGTTGTCCCGAAAGAGCCGAAAGACCTCGGTGAAGTGTTCGAGGGCCGCGCTGGAGCAGTGCGCGGACAGGTACAGGTTCGGCGCATCCCACAGCGGGTCGTCGGCCGGCAGCGGTTCGGTCGCGACCACGTCCAGCGCCGCGCCGCCCGGTCGGCCGGCCCGCAGCGCCGCGATCAGGTCCGGCTCGACGACGAACGAGCCGCGCCCGACATTGCAGTAGAACGCGCCCTCGCGCATCGCGGCGAACGCGGCGGCGTCCATCGTGCCGACCGTGTCCGCGGTCTCCGGCGCCGCCGACACCACCGCGTCGCAACCGGCCAACATCTCGTGCAGGTCGTCCGGGTGGAAGAGCCGGTCGACGTGCTCGGCGGGCACCTGCACCCGCCGCCGGGTCGCATGCACCGTCATCCCGAACGCCTTGGCCCGGCGCGCCAGTTGCGAACCGATCCCGCCGACGCCGATCAGCCCCAACGTGCCGCCTTGGATCGACCCGCCGAAGGTCGGCTGCCAGCGCCGCGCGCGCTGGAGCGCGTCCAGGTCGCGATGCCGCTTGACGAAGGCGAGCAGCCGGGCGAAGACGAACTCGGCGATCGGCGCGCCGTTCACGCCCGCCGCCGTGGTCAGCCGGATGCGCTCGCTCGGCAGCCCGGCCGAGAGCAGTTGCCCGTTGCCCGCCGCACAACTCTGGACCCAGCGCAACCTCGGCGCCAAATCCGCCACGTCGAACGGCAGATCGGCCACCAGGACGATCTCGGCCCGGGCCAGCAGGTCGCGCTGCTCGGCGGTCAACACCGGTGCCAGGTCGCGCAGTTCCGGCCGGTCCGCCGCGCCCGGCCGGCCGCGTGCGGTGCGCAGCCCCTCGGGCTCGACGTAACGGCAGTCCACGATCTCCAGCCGGGGATCGAGGGCCCGCACCGCGTCCAGGTCGGCCGCGAGCACGTGCGCGGGACGGATGTCCCACCCGGCCGGGTACATGATGCCGACGACGATGGGCGCCGCCTCGGGGGCGTCGGGGGCCGGCCCGCGGCTTTCGGACGCGTCGATCACGCGGTGGTCCTCCGGTCCTTCAGTACGCCGAGGGTGTGGGTGGCGGCGTGGGTCTTCGCCAGATACTCCGGCGCGGCGGCGGTGTCGACGAACCAGCCGGTCGGGCACATGGTCAGGATCTCCACGAACGAGAAGCCGTCGCCGCGCAGTTGGGTGCGGAACGCGTTCTTGATCATCCGGGCGGTCCGGGTGATGTTGACGATGTCGTCGACCGCGCCGCGGGCGACGTACGCGGCGCCGTCGAGCCCGGCGATCAGGTCGGCGAGCCGGATCGGATAGCCGTGCTGGGCCGCATCGCGCCCGCCGAGGGTGTTCTTCGTGCGCTGTCCCAGCACGGTCGTGGCGGTCATGTGCCCACCGGTCTCGCCGAACACGCCGTTGTTGAGCATGAAGCAGGTGACGTTCTCGCCGCGTGCCGCCGTGTGCAGCACCTCCTGGAGGCCCTCGTCGACCATGTCTCCGTCGCCCTGCACGGTGAACACGAGGGTGTCCGGCCGGCAACGTTTGACGCCGGTCGCCAGGGACGGGGCTCGGCCGTGCAGGGCCTGGAGCACCTCGATGTCGAGGTTGTTGGAGTAGGCCGTGTAGCAGCCGATCCCGAACACCGCGATCGCCTTGGTGACCCGGTCGACCTCCTGCACCTGCTCGACCATCGAGCGCATCGCGATCGGTTCGCCGCAGCCCGGACACAGGTGGTGCGCGCCGACGTCGATCAGGTCGGGGGTGAAGTCGTGCACGAGCCGGGCACCGCAGGTGGGCGCGGCGGCCGTGGTGGTCAGGACGGGCAACTCGCGGCGCCCGGCGGGCTGCGGGCCGGACGGGCTCGCCGCCGGCGTTCCGGCGCTCATCGCGGATCCCGCCGGGTTTCGCCGACCGGACCGGCCCCGGCCGCCGGAGCGCCCGTCGACCCCTCGTCGACCGGACCGAACGCGGCCTCGATCCGGCGCCGCATCGCGCCGACGTCGAGATCGGGCGCGATGCCGAAGCCGGACGGATCCAGGCTGAGTCGGCCGATGAAGCGCACCGGCGCCGCGCCGAGCACGGCCAGGCGTACGTCGTCCACCATCTGTCCTCCGCTGTTCTCGTACACGGCCACCACCCGCGCGCCCGTCGCCGCGGCGCGCACGATCTCGCTCGGGAACGGCACCAGCGTGATCGGCCGTACGTAGCCGACCCGCAGGCCCAGCGCCCGCAGGTCGCGGACGGCCTGGCGCACGTACAGCGCCGGCGTTCCGTACGCGACCACCACCACCTCGGCATCGGCCAGGAAGCCGGTCTCCGCGCGGGGTTCGGTCTCGGCGACCATGCGCTCCATCGCGGCGCCGTGTCGGGTGTAGAACTCGGCCAGGTCGTAGCCGGCGTCGCGGCGATCGCCGGCGTGCCGCTGCTTGCGGTCGGACAGCGGCGAGACGAGCCTGGCCGCGCCGGTACCGCCGGTCGAGCCGTCCAGGGCCCAGTCCCGCGGGGGCAGCGGGCCGAAGTCGCGCGGCCGGACGTCGACCGAGACGTGCGTGTGGGCCAGGTAGTAGTCGCCCATCACCAATACCGGACTGCGCCGGAACTCGGCCAGGTGGAAGGCGTATTGGGTCAACTCGACCGCCTCGCGCACATCGCACGGCGCGAGCACCAGGTGCCGGTAGTCGCCGTGCCCGCCACCGCGCGTGGCCTGAAAGTAGTCGCCCTGCGCGCGGGCCATGTTCAGCACCACGAGCGGCAACCGCGCGTACACGATCTCGGCCAGCGACTCCTGCATCAGCGACAGGCCCTGCCCGGTCGACCCGGTCGCGGCCGGTGTGCCGGTGGCGGCGGCGCCCCACGCCATCCCGACCGCCTCCAACTCGCTCTCCGCGTTGACGCAGACCCCGCCGACCTCGGGCAGCCGGGCGGCCATGTGTTCGAGCACCTCGGTGAACGGCGTCATCGGATAGCCGGCGAAGAACCGGCAACCGGCCGCGATCATCGCCTCGCCGATGGCGGCCGAGCCGGGCAGTACGGGTGGCCGAGAACCGGTCGGATTCATCCGCGGGTGCCTCCGGTTTCGTCGCGGGGTTCGTCGTAGCGATAGACCTGGAAGACGAAGTCGGGGCAGATCGCCGAACACGCCTTGCAGGCGATGCACCCCGGCAGCAGTTGCGGATAGCGGTAGCCGCGGTCGTTGACGTCCTCGACGGTCATCCGCAACACGCCCGCGGGGCACGCGTCGATGCACAGGTCGCAGCCCTTGCAGGCGTCGACGTCGATGACGAGGGTGCCCTTGCTGAGCACCGGCTCCTCGGGCCCCGGGTTCGACCCGCGCGCGGTCATGCGTGCACCGGCCAGGCCCGCAGCGCCGGTCCGGCGTGCGCGTGGCCCGTGCGCAGCGCGCCGCGGATGCCTTCGACGTGCTGCCTCCGGTACGGCGGCAACACCCGGTCGGCCTCGGCCAGCAGCGTGTCCAGGCCGGCCACCGCGGTGGCCGCGGCGTACGCGCCGAGCGCGATCATCGTCACCGCCGAGGTGTTGCCGCTGCTCGCGGCCAACTCCGAGGCGGAGACCGGGACCAGCCGGCCGACGGTGGGCGTGTCGACCGGATCGCACAGGCTCGTGTTGAGCACGAGCAGGCCGTCGTCGTGCAGCCGCGAGTAGACGCCGCTCGCGTGTGCGGGGTGCAGGACCAGGGCGGACCAGGCCGAGCCGATCGTCGGCGGGCTCTCGATCGGGTCGTCGCCCAGGACCAGCGTGGTGTCCGAGTTGCCGCCGCGCATCATGCCGCCGTACGACCCGAAGTACATCGCGTGCCGGCCCTCGGCCACCGCGGCGGCGGCCAACAGCGCGGTGGCGAGTTGGATGCCCTGGCCGCCGATCCCGGTCAGTAGAACCTCACGCTGCATGGAGACCCCTTCGCGACCGGCCGGGCGGCTCGGCACAGTGCAGGTACGGATGGCCCAGAACGTTGTTCCGGATAGTAGGATGCGGCGTTCCGACAAACAAGAGCGGCGCGGATCGAAGGTGGGGATCGCCGGTGGACGGGATCGAAGCGGCGGCGAACTCCGCCGGTCTGATGGGCAATGCGGTCCGCCGGCCGCTGGCGGCGCGCTGGGCGGTGTACGAGGAGGAGGTCCGGCGGCTGGTCGACGCGACCTACCGGGTGGTCGAGCGCACCGGCAGCTTGGATCCGACGATGCGCGACATCATGCGCGAGTCCGGGTTGTCGAATCAGGCGTTCTACCGGCACTTCCGATCCAAGGACGAATTGCTCGTCGCGTTGCTCGACGACGGCCGGCGGCGGATGGCCGACTACCTGGACCGCCGGATGTCGGCCGCCCCCGACGCCTCGGGCAAGGTCGCGGCCTGGATCGAGGGGGTCCTCGCGCAGGCCGGCGATCCGGTCGCCGCCGCGCGTACCCGCCCGTTCGTCGCGCACCAGGACCGGCTGGCCGACCTGTTTCCCGCCGAACAACGCGACTCGGTGGAGGCGATGGTCCGCCCGCTGCGCGAGGTTCTGGCCGCGGCGCCGACCCGCGAACCGGCGGCGGACGCGCTCGCGGTCTACCGGCTGACCCTGGCCACGCTGCACGACCACCTGCGCGCCGGCACGGCGGTGACGCCGGACGACGCGGCGCACACGGTGCGGTTCGCGTTGGCGGGGGTGGGTCTGGCGGGCGGGTGAATCGGTGCGTGCGTCGGGTCGGTGGCGGACGTACCGGAACTCGGCGAGGCGCCGGAACACCGGGGCGCGGCACGGGGTTTCGGCGGGGATTCGCCACAACAACCCCCGGAACGAACGTAATCGATCCGATTTCCGGATCGTTAACGTCGTGTTCGTTAGTCCTTTCGGGTGTTGGGGCCGAATGGGGCTTCGGGGCCGGGCCCGGTGCGGTAGACAGGGGGACATGCCTCTGAAGACGCGTGCCGCCCGGGTCGGCTCGATGGATGTGAACCGCATGGCCCCGGTGGAGTTGCGGGTGTTCGCACTGTTCGCCGCGGCGGCCGCGGCGGGGCAGAGCATCACCATCCGCGAGGTCGCCGGGCTGGCCGGCCCCAACGGCCGCACGATCGGCTCGCGCAGCGCGATGAGCATCGCCGGCGACCTGGTCGACAGCGGCCTGTTGGCCCTGTCCCCGCCCCTGGCCGTGGTCGGCCTGGACGGGCCCATCCAGGTGTCCGTGGCCGGCCGGGACACCGCGGAGCCCGCACCCGCGCTGCCGCGCCCCGCCTCGCCGCTGTTGCCCGAGCTGCGCGAGCCGACCGCACCGGTCGCCGCGCCGGCCGCCGCCTCGCCGACCCGCGGCGCGCGCACCGCGCCCGAGCCGGGGTCGTCGAAGGAGGCCCGCCGGCCGCGCGAGCCCAAGCTGCCCAAGGGCGGCGAGCAGGCCGGCCTCAAGCGCTTCGGCGTGCTCACCGTGCCACCCGGCCTGCCGGAGCCGCTGCTCACCGAACTCACCGCGATCGTCGAGGGGTTCCGCGCGCACCAGGCGGGCGGGGTCGCCGACCTGACCGTCGTCGCGGAGTTGACCAAACGCAAGGCGGCCGCACTCACCCTGTGGGCCGACGCGCCCTATCCGCTGGGCACCGGCCTGGTCCGGGCCGAGGCCGACCGGGCCCACCGGGCGTACGAGACCACCCTCCAGCAGTTGGCCCAGCAGCGCGGCATCCCGTGGGAAAGCGCCCGTCCGGGCGCGGAGCCCGGTGGGCACTGGGCGGTGAGCGGCCTCGGCGAGCCGGTGCGCGGCGCGCTCACCTACATCGGCCGGACCGCCCCCGGCACCGCGCCGGTCGCCCGACTGCTCGCGCTGGTCTGCCTGTTGCGCGGGGTGGGTTCCGGCGTGGCCAACCTGACCGGGCCGGACCTGCGCGGCGTGTGCGGCAAGGAGGCCGAACTCGCGGTCGGCGAGCTGACCGCGTCCGGCTGGCTCACCGTCGATGTCGAGGACCTGCTGGCGACCGAGGAGGACCCGGTCGGGTGCGGTGTCCCCGGCGCCGAGGGCTTCGCCCTGGGCAAGCTGCCCAGGACCCGGTCCTCGGGTTGGGTGGCCCGGCTGATCTCGCACAAGAAGCTGCGCAAGCAACCCGCGCACGTACGGCTGGCCGCACTCGGCATCACCTCCCACTCGGACGCGAACGGCGAGGCCCGGGTGGAGGTCGCCTTCCTCACCGACCTCACCGCGACCGCGGCCGACCGGGTGACGACCGCCGCCGAGACCCTCGTCACGGACGGCTGGCTGACCGAGGCCCGGATCGAGGAAGGCGAGTTGCGCGCCCGAATCGCCCCGGACGCACTGATCTACGTCGAAGCCCTGCGCACGAACACCCCCGTACAGACCCTCCAGGCAGCGGCCAAGGCCGCAGCCGCCGCCACTCCGGATGCGGCGCCGGCCTAGCCCCACCCCCCGCTCCTCGACCGACGAGGTCCCGGCCCACCGGCTGTGGCCTCGTCGTTCGCTGTGACCGACGCGGGCCGCACCGGCATCCGCCGAATTCCGGACATCCGGCCGTGGCCGCGAGGTACCGTCTGTGCCCTATCGGGTTCCGGCGCCGGGGGCAGCGATGGAACGACACGTGTGTCGGGCGGCGGGCACGCAGACGTTTTCGGAGCTGATCCGAAATCCGAAGCGAATGCTCGAACTGCTCACCGGAGACACCTCGGCCCGCGCCGAGGCGGACCTCGCCGCCTGGAACGCCGGAGAGGCACGCGCCGTCGCCGCGTTCAGTCGCGACGACGGCCGCTTTCGGCAAGGCATGCCGATTCTCGATCCCGCCGCGCCCGCACCGGCGGTGTGGCTGCGGTTTCGAGCCCTCCGCCGACCCGGCGAAGGCGTCGTCCTGGCCGCTCCGTTCCACGTGCACGGGGTGCGACCGGTCGACGGCCCGGGAAGTCACACGATCGACAGGCTCCGGTTTCGCCTGGTGGCCGTGCAGGGCGCCGATCGCCACTGGGAACTCGCCGTCCCCACGGTCGATGTCCCCCCGGTGCGGGCCGCGCTGCACGCGATCGGCTCCGGACCGTAGACACGTTCCCGCCCGCGGTGCCCATCGAGGCAGGCAGACCGGGCCCGGCCGCGTCGCACCCGGACGACCCGGGTACGCAGCGCGACCGTGCCCCGCGCGGTGGCGGAAGTTTGCCTGCCCGTCACCCGTGATCCGCTCCCCGGTCGACGGCGGAGCGATGAACTGCGTTCGTCCGAACCTTCCGCACTTTGGAACACCGCCGCACGCCCGACCCACCGCGGCGCGTGCGAGCGGCTCGGCACACCCGTAGCACCACCTCCGTGCGAACCCCTCGCACGGACACATCCGAAAGGGCACTTCGTGTCGGCCTCCCCCCAGCCTCCCTCCGGCGTGTCCCGCCGCCGCCTGTTCCAGCTCGGCGCGGGCGGCGCGGGACTCGCCGTCGCCGGCTCGCTCCTGCCGCCGTCCGTGCAGCAGGCCCTCGCCTCCCCGCCCCGACGCGGCGGGTTGAAGGCGATCAAGCACGTGGTCGTGCTCGTCCAGGAAAACCGGTCGTTCGACCACTACTACGGCATGCTGCGCGGCGTCCGGGGCTTCGGCGACCACAACGCGATCCGGCTGCGGGACGGGCACACCGTGTTCGAGCAGCCGGGCGGCCCCGCCGGTCGCGTGTTGCCGTTCTCGGTGCGCAAGGCGGCCCAGGAGGCGTCCAAGGACCTCCAGTACATCGGCGACCTCGACCATGGCTGGGACGGCGGCCACAAGGCGTGGAACGACGGCTGGAACGACGGCTGGATCGGCGCCAAGACGCCCGCCACGATGGCCTACTACGACCGCACCGACCTGCCGTTCCACTACGAGCTGGCGGACACGTTCACGATCTGCGACGCGTACCACTGCGCGCTGCCGTCCTCGACGTCGCCCAACCGCAACTACCTGGTCAGCGGCTACACCGGCTACGAGCCCGGCAGCAGCACCCGGCGCGCGATCGACAACGCCGCCTACTCCGAGGACACCCACGCGGGCTACGCCTGGACCACCTACGCCGAGCAGCTCCAGCGTGCGGGTCGGTCCTGGAAGGTCTACCAGGAGTGGGACAACTACCAGGACAACAACCTGGAGTTCTACGTCTCCTTCAAGCAGGTCGCCCGCAAGGCGCTGGCCGCCGCCGGCGACTTCAAGAGCCTGGACAAGTTCTACGGCAAGCTCCGCAAGCTGCCGGCCGCCGAGCAGGAACCGCTGCTGGCCAAGCTGGAGCAGGGCGTCGCCGCGCTGCCGGCCGCCGACCGGGAGCTGTACGAGCGGGGTCTGCGTCGCGGCCGGCCGCACTCGCTGGCGGACTCGCTGCGCGCCGACATCGCGGCGGGCACCCTGCCCGAGGTGTCCTACCTGGTGCCCTCGGCGGCCGACTCCGAGCACCCGGGCGCGTCCTCGCCCGCCGCCAGCGCGACACTCACCTACCAGGTGCTCGACGCGATCGCCTCGAACCGGGAGATCTGGGACTCGACCGTCGTCCTGCTGACGTTCGACGAGAACGACGGCTTCTTCGACCACGTGCCGGCGCCGTGCCCGCCGGAAGGGGTCCAGGACGAGTACTACAACGGCCTGCCGATCGGGTTCGGCGCCCGCGTGCCGATGATGGTGGTGTCGCCGTGGACCGTGGGCGGCTACGTCTCCTCGGAGATCTTCGACCACACCTCGGTCACCCGGTTCCTGGAGACCTGGACGGGGGTGCGCGCGCCGGACATCAGCGAGTGGCGACGGACCGTCTCCGGTGACCTGACCGGCGTCTTCGACTTCGATCGGGCCCGCCGCTCGCACGTACCGCCGCGCCCGGCCCCGGCCCCGGCGTTCACCTCGCGCTGGCGGCCCACGCCGCCCGCCGACCAGAAGTTGCCCGAGCCCGAGCGCGGTCGCCGCCCGGCTCGCCCGCTGCCGTACCAGCCGGACGCGTCCGCCCGGCTGGACGCGGGGAAGCGCACGCTGACGCTCGACCTCGCCAACGGCGGGCAGTCCAGCGTGCACCTCCAGTTGTTCCCGTACACGGGCGACCTGCCCAAGCCCAAGCACTACGACGTGCGCGGGCGGCGCTCGGAGACGATCGCGCTCAAGGGCGACCGCTACGACCTGACGCTGGTGGGCCCGAACGGCTTCCGCCGCGAGTTCGCCGGCGCCACCGCGACGGCGGGCGTCGAGGTCACCTCGCGGATCCGGGGCACGGGCCGGGTGCTGGATCTGGAACTGGCCAACCACGGCCGCCAGTCGGTGACCTTCAAGCTCACCCCGAACGCCTACGGTCAGGGCTGCTCCGACCGTGAGCGTACGATCACCCTGAAGCCGGGTCGGGACCGTACGGTGCACTGGTCGACGGGTTCGGCCGACGGCTGGTACGACGTCACGGTGACGATCGAGGGCTCCGACGGCTTCAGCCGACGCCTGGTCGGCCACATCGAAAACGGCCGGGAGAGCGTCAGCGGCTGACCGACGGGTCGCGGCGGGGCCCCGCACCAGCGCGCACGTCCCGGCGACTTCCCCACGCCGGGACGTGCGTTCCCGCACGCCGCCGGCGGGCGAAGGCGGCGACCCCGCCGGCCACGAGCGGTTCGTGGTCGGCGGGGCCGGGGGCTGCCGTGCCTTCGGATCGGTGTTTCGGGTCAGCGGATCGTCCTGAAGATCGGTGCCCGGTCGGTGACGCCGGCCAGGCCGTTCTGCCACAGGTACTCGACGGTGCTGCGTTCCTGGGCGTCCGGATTCGGGTTGGTACAGGACGGGCCCGGGCCGCCGCCGGACATCAACTCGCTGCACGGACCGGAGTAGTCGTCCGGCAGGCCGAGCACGTGGCCGGTCTCGTGCGCGGTGACGCGGACCGAGTAGTACTCCTGGTTCTGGGCGTAGTCCAGGAAGATGTATCCCTGGCCGTGTCCGTCCGTGTCGGCGTACGAGCCCTGCGGGTCGTCGCCCTCGTAGTAGGCGAAGTCGGCGTTCCCGCTGCTCTCGCTCAATTGCACGTTGCCCACCGAGTCGTTCCAGATCTGGGCGCTCTGCGCTATCTCGGACGCGAAGGACGGCGCCTGACTGGCGTCGTAGGTGATGGTGACGGTCTGCAGGCCGGGGTGGGTGGCCTGCTTGGCCTGCACGGACTTCATCACCGCGGCGAAGAACGCCTTGTTCGCGGCCTCTTGGGCGGGCGAGCCCGCGTAGGTCGAGGTCGCATGGTGCCGGGGGGCGGCATGGGGGGCGGCCTGGGACGGAGCAGCGGCGGCGGGCACCGCCATCAGGGCGGCGACCAGGCCGAGGGCCGGCACCGCCGAGAACACCGTCTTGCGACGATTCATGGGGAGACTCCATTCGTGCCGGTGGATCCCCGGTCGCCGGTGGGACACCGGGCACACTCCGGGGGGACTCCGGTCAGGCCGAGTGTGTCCCCGCCGGCAAGCGGCGCGGATGATGCCAGCCGGTGATAGCACGATCCGATCCGGGGCCCTGCCCCCTCGTGCCGACCCCCGGGGGCGCGCTCACGCCCGGAGCGGCAACACCGCGCGGGCGCGGACGAGTTGCCCGTACGGCTCGGCGGTGCCAGCGGGCAGTGTGGCCAGCCACAGCACGTCGTCGGCGGCGCGCTCGACCGCCGCGTCCCGCTCGGCGGGCTCCATCGGTTCGGCCGGATCCGCGCGGCACACGCTCGCGGCGTTGACGAGGATGTCGCGCCGGGAGGCGTCCTCGGTCAGCTCTCGGGCCAGGATCCGCATCGCGGCGACCCGGCCGATCATCGACGGGACGCCGATCCACGCCGGCCAGCCTTCGGCCGCCGCCCGCCCCTCCTCGACGGCGCGCACGTAGTCGTCCATCACCTCGGCCAGGTCGGCCAGGCTCGCCCGCTCCACGTCGAAACGCGCGCGCAGCCGGTACGGCAGATGCCGCAGTTCGCCGAAGTCGCCCGCCAGGAGTACGAATCGGGCCCCGTCGCGCAGCAGCGGCCGGAACGCCTCGATCAGCCGGTGGGTGTCGTGGTTGTCGGTCCGTACGTAGGACCCGACCTGGTCCTGGTTGCGTACCCCGAAGGCGATCCGGGCGGCGGCGCCGGCGATCACCACGTCCACGCCACCGTGTCGGGCGCCGAGGGTGTCGGCGAGCGTGCCGACGCCGGCCGGATCGTCGGGTGCCAGGGTCGCCGACCTGGGCGCGAACCCCTCGGCGCGCAGCCGGGCGACGGCGGCCCGCCCGCGTTCCGGGTCCGGGGACGTCAGGTAGACCACGCCGTCGTCGCCGAGGCGGCGGCACAGCCCGCGCACCAGCGCGAGGCCCAGCGCGCCGGTCGCGCCGGTGACGAGCGCGGTCTTGGCCATGGTGATCCCCGATTCCCTGTTCGAGCGTTCCGCTCGGCGTATCTCTACGATCGTGCCGGGGCGGCGCCCGAGCAACGACGATGCTCGCAACCCCGGTTAACCCAGGGGTTACCGATGACGAGAGGGAACCGGGAATCGAGACCGGCTGCGATCGGCCGATCCCACCGGGCACCGCAGGGCGCCGCACGGCGTGACCGGGCACAGCGACGAACGGCGGGGGCGTATGGAGCTGCGGGACATCGAGATCTTCCTGGTGCTGGCGGAGGAGTTGCACTTCGGCCGCACCGCCGAGCGGTTGCTGGTCTCCTCCGCCCGGGTCAGTCAGGCGATCAAACAGCAGGAACGCCGCATCGGCGCCCCCCTGTTCGAGCGGACCAGCCGACGCGTGGCGCTGACCCCGATCGGCCGGCAACTGCGCGACGACCTCGCGGTGGGCTACCAGCGCATCCAGGACGGGATCGAGCGGGCCGCGGCGGCGGCGCGCGGCCTGTCCGGGACGCTGCGGCTGGGCACCATGGACGCGACACTGGCCGAGATCCCCGACGTCCTGGACACCTTCCGGACCCGGCATCCCGATTGCGAGCTGCGCATCCGCGAGGCGCACCTCGGTGACCCGTTCGGGCTGCTGCGCAGCGGTGAGGTCGATCTGCAACTGGTCTGGCTGCCGGTCGAGGAGCCCGATCTGACGGTGGGTCCGATCGTGCTGACCGAGCCGCTGGTGCTCGCGGTGTCGGCCCGGCACGAGTTCGCCGGGCGTACCTCCGTCTCGCTCGAAGACCTGGCGATCGGGCCGGTGTTCCGGATCGACGACTCGGTCCCGGCGTACTGGGCCGAGGCGATCAATCCGAGCCAGACGCCCAGTGGCAGGCCGATCCCGCGCGGCCCCGCCAGCACGACGGCCCAGGAGACGCTGACCGCGATCGCGGCCGGCCTGGCCATCTCGCCGGTGCCCCTGCACGCGGTCAAGTACTTCCCGCGCGGCGACATCGCCTACATCCCCATCGACGACGCGCCCACCCTGGCGTGGGGCCTGGTCTGGCGCACGGCCGCCTACTCGCCCCTCGCCCAAGCCTTCACCCGCGCCGCCACCGACACGCTCGCGGCCTCGGCCGAGCCGGGCAAGGGCCGGGCGAGCGCTACCCCCCGGCCCTGACCCTCCCTCTGCCCTCCTGCTCCGGGCTCGCCGAGCCCCTTCGGCTCGCCGAGCCCGCCACCGCTCGCGGCATCGCGACCAGCGCCGACACCGCCGCGCCGGCCACGCACCCCGCGGCCACGGCGAACGCCGCGGCGTACCCGTCGGCGAGCGCGGCCGGTGTCGGTGCACGATCGCCGGCGCGCGCGGCCGTCGTCGAGGCCGCCACCGTGCTCAGCACCGCCAGGCCCACGGCGCCGCCGACCTGCCGAACGGTGTTGAGCAGCCCGGCCGCCACGCCGCCTCGGGCGGGCGGGACCCCGGCCGTTGCGGCCAGCGTGATCGGCGTGAAGGCCGCCGCCGTCCCGATCCCGAACAGCGCTCCGGGAATCGCGATGGTCGACCAATACGGGCCGTCCGGGCCGGTGGTCGCGCCCGCCGCCAACCCGGCCAACCCCAAGGCGCCCAGCGCGCAATACAGCGCGACGGCCCCTCGCGGGCCGAGCCGAAGGCTGAGCGGCCCGGCGGTACGCGCCCCGATCATCATGCCGAGGCCGATCGGCAGGAAGCCGGCCCCGGCCCGCAGCGGCGCGTAGCCGTGTACGTACTGCAGATCGAACGACAGGAGGATCAGCGTCGCGACGAACCCCAGGGTCAGCAGGAACATCACCGCGTTCGCGCTGCGCACCGACCGGAGCCGGAACAGTCCCGGCGGCAGCAGCGCGTCCGCGGCCCAACGCCCCTGATGCACCACGAACAGGCCGAGCACGAGCAGCCCGCCGGTCAGCACCGGCCACACCGACGGGCTCGCCCACGCCGCGCTTTCGGAGCGCATCACCGCGAACACCACCGCCGCCGACCCGGCGGTGACCAGCGCCGCGCCGACCACGTCGAGCCGTCGGCGCCCGCCGGTACCGCCCGCACTCGGTGCGAGCACGCCCGGCGTGACGAGCACGGCGGCGATGCCCAACGGCACGTTCACCAGGAACACCCACCGCCAGCCCAGCCACTGGGTCAACACCCCGCCGAGCACCGGCCCGGCTGTGGCGGCGATCCCGCCGACCGCACTCCAGGTGCCCAGCACCCGGGCACGACGCGGCCCTTCGGGAAAGGTGGCGGTCAAAGCGGCCAGCGTGGCGGGCATCAGGAACGCCGCCCCCAGCCCCTGCGCCGCCCGGGCCGCCGACAACATCGCGGGCGATACGGCCAGGCCGCAGAACAGGCCGGCGGCGGTGAAGAACGCCATGCCGAGGCACAGGATCCGGCGCAGCCCGTACACATCACAACACCGCCCGCCCAGGAGCAGGAACCCGGCGAAGGCGAGCGTGTAGGCGTTGACCACCCACGGCAGCGCGGCGGCGGAGTAGCCGAGGTCGACCCGGATGTCGGGCAGCGCCACCGACACGATGGTCGCGTCCAGGACCACCACGAACGTGCCCGCACAGGCCAGGACCAGCACCAGGCGCTCGCGCCGTCGCTCGGTCCGCTGCTCGATCGAGGGTGTGACGTCGGCTTTCATCGATCCTCCCCAGGCGTGCGTGATCGACCGGCGCGCCGCCGATGCGGACCTTCGCGCTCGGGGCCGGATCACGTGGGATCGACCTTGCCTTCTCAACCCGGGTTGAGGTCAACTGAACCGATGAGCGACACCTTGGTACCGGTGGGCAACGTCGCCGACCGCTTCGACCTGCCGATCTCGACGCTGCACTACTGGGAGCGCCGCGGGCTGGTCACGCCGCACCGGCTCGCGGGCCGGCGGTACTACGACGCCGAACAGCTCTACCGGATCGCGCTGATCCGGCTGTGGCGCGACACCGGGTTGATGTCGTTGGACGAGATCGCCGCCGTCCTGGCCGGCCGCACCGCGACCCACACCTGGCGGGACACCGTCACCTCCAGGATCGCCGCCCTCGACGCGCAGATGCAGCGACTCGACACCGCCCGCGGCTACCTGCACTACATGCTCGAATGCACCCGCGACAATCCGGCCGCCGACTGCCTCCAGTTCCGCAAGGAGGTCGTGGTGCCCGCCCCGAAGGACTCGACGGCAGGACCCACGACCGGCGCACCGCCGAGCTCGTGAACCCGGGCGCACCCGGGTGCGCGGGCGGCGCCCTCCGCGCGCGACGGCGCGCGGGAGCCCGACCCGCGAACGCCTTCCCGCGCAGTGGGAGGGACCGCGGACTACCGCCCGGGCAGCACCCATTCCCTCGGGTCGCCGTCGGGGCGGCGGACGGTGCCGGCGGCGAGGTCCTGGAAGCCGGCGAGGCGGTTGCGGACGGAGTCGGCCACGTAGTCCTCGATGGACGCGGCGAGCCCGAGCCCGATCAGCGCGCGCACACGTTCCACCGCTTCGGGAGACAGGTTGACGCGGACCTCGGCCCCACCGGCACGGGTTGATTCGATACTCATCCGCCGGACGCTACCGCGCCCCACCGACACCACCGCCTCGTCGCCGGCCGGTTCCCGGGCGGCGGCCCCACTCGTCGCGAGGCCACCGCGCGTTCACCGGGATCAGCGGGGCGAGTCCCGGTGTCGGGCCAGTTCGAACTCGATGAAGGCCGCGATCATCGCGCGCCAGACGGCCTCGGCCACCTCCGGGGCCAGGCCCTCGACCGTCGCCCGTTCCCGGGCGGCGGCCACCACCTGTTCCACCCGGTCGGGGGCTCGTACCGCCGCCTCGTCGGCCTTGAAGTCGGCTGCCGCGCGCACCAGTTCCTGGCGTCGCGCGAGCAGCCGGGTCAGCTCCAGGTCGAGCGCGTCGATGCGGGCCCGAACGTCGGCGAGATTCTCGGGATCGGACATGCCCGCATCATCGCAGCAGGCCCGACGCACTCCCGGCACGGCCCCGGACCCGCGCGGCCGAGACGACGGCCGCTCCGGCTCGCCCGGCGCCACGACGCGGGTTCCCGTGGGAAGTGCGCCACCGGACGCCCGCCCCGAAGCATCTGCCCGATCCCGCCCGTGCCGTCGCGGCGCGCCCGACCGTCCCGGGGCCGGTGGCGCCGACTCGCCTACACTCCGGTTGTGTCCGACCTGACCTCCCCGCCCCCGCCTCCCCCGCCCGGCGACGACGCACTCGACGCGGTCGCGGTGCTCGCCGACCCGGTACGCCGGGCGCTGTACCGCCACGTCGCCGCGGCCCAGGGGCCCGTCGGACGAGCGGCGGCGGCCGACGCGGTCGGGATCCAGCGCACGCTCGCCGCGTTTCACTTGGACAAACTGGTCGAGGCACGGCTGCTGAGTACCGAATTCGCGCGGCCGGCGGGTCGCAGCGGCCCGGGTGCCGGTCGACCGGCGAAGTTGTACCGGCGCAGCGCCGTCGAGACCAGCGTGAGCCTGCCGCCGCGGGCCTACGACACGGCCGGGCAGATCCTCGCGGACGCGGTCGAGCGGGCGGGTGCGGATCGGGCGGTGCGCGGGGCCGCCTACGACACCGGACTGGTCGCCGGGCGCACGCTCGGCGGGCCGCCGGCGGAGGGCGCCGACGAGCACGATCGGGTGGTCGCCGCGCTGACGGCACGCGGATACGAACCGGTCCCGGCGGCGGCCGACGAGCCGCACGGCGCCTCCCGGATCCTGCTCCGGAACTGTCCCTTCCACCAACTGGCCGAGGATTTCCCGCCGCTGGTGTGCGGCATGAATCTGGCGCTCCTCGAAGGGCTCCTGGACGGTCTGGGCGCGTCCGGATACCGGGCCGGGCTGGACTCGGTGCCGGGTCGCTGCTGCGTGGTCGTCGAACGGGCGACGGGGGCGAACCAGGAGGGCTCGACCGGATGATCCGCACGCACCGGGTGTCGCGGACGGTTCCGCGACGGATCCCCCGGCAAATCCCGGGAGCGGCCCGCGAATCTCTAAAAACAATTCTCATTGACATAGAGCTCGGCGCCTGGTGAGGTGATCCCATGCCTTCGACCCACCACATCGCCCAGTTCAACGTCGCCCGCATGCTCGCCCCGCTGGACACCCCGACGATGGCCGAGTTCGTCGCCGGCCTCGATCCGATGAACGAACTCGCGGACCACGCGCCCGGCTTCGTCTGGCGGCTGAAGGGCGAGGACGAGGGTGCCCGCGACGCGACGGACATCCGTCCGTACGACGCCGACACGATCGTCACCATGTCGGTCTGGGAAACCCCGGACCAGCTCTGGGAGTTCGTCTACCGCAGCGGCCACCTGGAATACCTGCGCCGCCGCCAGGACTGGTTCGCGCACATTGCCGAGATGTCCCAGGTCCTGTGGTGGCTCCCGGCCGGCATCATCCCGACCTCCGCCGACGGCCGGACCCGGCTGGACCATCTGCGCGAACACGGCCCGACCCCGTACGCCTTCACCTTCCGCAACCGCTTCCCGGAGCCGGCCCCGTCGTCGACACCGGCCCTGCAGCCGGCCGACATCGCCTGACCGAGCGATCCGCGCCCGAGCCCAGGCCCGGGCGCCGCGACATCAGGGCGTCAGGGCCGCGTCCACCGCCTTGGTGTCCCAGTAGAACGGGCGAATCTCGGTGATCAGGCCGTCCCGAACGGTGATCATCTGCATCACCCAGGTGTCCAGGACCCGCCCGGTGGCCCGTGCGGTCAGCAGGCCCCGGTTCAGGATCGCCACCGACTCCCCGTCGACCGCGAAGCGCTGTTCGAGGAACTCCATCTCCCGCCACGCCTCGCTCATCGCGGCCATGAAGTCCTCGATCCCGCTCGGACCGTACCGGGGCCCGCCGTAGGGCAGGCCCGGGGCCTGGTACATGACCACGTCCGGCGCGAGACACGCGGCGAGTTCGGCGAAGCTCGCCCTGCCTCGACCACCGGCGCCGATATAGGCGGCCTCGGCGGCGAAGAACGCCTCCAGGACGGCACGCGCATCGTGTTCGGGTCGGGGTGCGGGTTCGGATCCGGGCTCGGGTCGGGGCATGGACGCGGACTCGGTCGTCCTCGTCGGGGCCGTCCTGTCGAAACTCATGAACCCATCGTGACGACTCGAACCACCCATCCGCCGGCGGCAATCGGTCGTCACGCTTCGCCGCCGCCACCCTCCGTGCGGTGTGCCCGGCGTCACACGGAACCTTTTCGGGCCGGGCGTCCTCTTCCCGACGACCGGCTGACAACTCGTCAGCCCGGAGAGGGGACCGCGTCGTGGACATCACCACCGGAGCCGCCGGAGGCACCGAGCCTGCCGAAGGCACCGAACCGGCCGAACCCACCCGACCCGACGGAACCGCCGCGCCGACCGCCTCCACTGCCACCGCCGGCGTTGCGAGACGCGCCGGCACGGCGGTGGCCGCGCTGCTCGCCGCCGATGCCCTCCTGCACGCGTTCTGGGCGACCGGCTCGACCTGGCCCGCCGACGGCACCGAGGCACTCTCCCGCGGGCTGCTCAACGCCGACGTCCCGTTCACCCCGCGCACCCTGCTGCCGCTCTGCGCGCTGCTCGGCACCGGCGCCGTCGGCGTGTTCGCGCACAGCCGGGGTCGAGGCGGCCGGGTCGGCGCGCTGATCACCGCGGCGGTCGCCGCCGGACTCGCGATCCGGGGCACCGTGGGCCTGGTCTGGGCGGCGGGCATCGGGACCGACCCGGACAGTACGTTCCACCGCCTCAACCTCGCCGTCTACACGCCGGTATGCCTGACCTTCGGCTACGCGGCGGCGCGCCTGGCCCGGACCGGCTTCCGCCCGACGTCGAGCCGAGCGCCCCGGCCCCGGGCCACCGGGAGATGATCACCACCGTGCCGGATCGCCGAACCGAAGACCCGAGCCGGGACCCGACCCGGGGTCGGGCCGAGGACCGCGTCGCCCGCGCCGCCGACCGGCGCACCCGCGGCGTCGCCCTCGCCCGCGCCGCCCGTCGCGGCGACACCCTCGCGATGAGCGACCTGCTCGACCACCTGATCCCCTACGTCTCCGCCATCTGCGGTCCGATCGCCCCGGACGCCCGTCAGGACGCGGTCCAGGAGACGCTGGTGGTGGTCTTCCGCGCGCTGCGCAACCTCGACGAACCGGAGGCGCTGTACGGCTGGGTCCGGGCGATCGCCGTGCGCGAGGCGATCCGGATCGCCCGCCGCGCCGGGCGCGACACCCCCGTCGAGGCCACCGAACCGCCCGCGCCCGGCGACCCGCAGTTGGCCACCGACATAGACGACGTACTGGGCAGGCTGTCGCCCGAGCACCGCGCCGTCCTGGTCCTGCGCGACGTCGAGGGTTTGGACGAACAGACCGCCGCCGACCTGCTCGGCGTCCCCGAAGGCACCGTCAAGTCCCGGTTGCATCGCGCCCGGGCGGGATTCCGAAGGATGTGGACGGCGTGACCGAGCCACTCGACCCCGACAACACCGAATCGCCCGACGGACAACCCGCCGAAACGACACCGGCGGCAGGCGAGGCCACCGGCATCCGGCCGGTCCACGTCGACGCGGTGGCCCGGCTGCGGGCGCTGACCGCTGGCATCGCGGGTGCCCGGGTGGTCGAGGGTGTGCTGCCCGCGCCGTTCGCCGAGGTCTGGGCGGTGATGGGCGACCTGGAGCACGGTTTCGGCCGGTTCCAGCCGGACATGCGCCGGGTCCGGGTGTCCCGGCGCGACGGCGATCGGGTCGAGGCCCACGCGCGCAGCCGCTACGGCATGCGGGCCCGCTTCGACGGGATCCTGCGCCCGGGGTGGTGCTGGCTGCAGAGCCGATTCGTGATCATCGGCATGGCCGCGGTCGCCGAGCACGACACGACCCGGGTCGCGCTCACCGGTGGGGTCCGGGTACCGGGTCGAGCCGCCATCGTGCCGATCGGCGCGGAGCGCGAACTACGCCTGGCCCTGGCCCGATTGCACACGACGGTGAAGGCCGGCTGAGCGAACCGCCCACGATTTCGCCGCGTTCCGCGTTCCCGCGCCGGCGGCGCCACGTCAGCCGCGCAGCGTGGCGGCGGCCTTGAAGGTGCGCAGCACCGGCGCGGTCTCGATGCGGGTGATGGCGTCCAGGGCGACCCGGCGAATCAGGTAGTGGTGCAGGGCCTCCGCGTCGCTGCACAGGGCGTGTGCGACCAGGTTGGTGGGGCCGGTCGTGGCGGCGACGACGGCGAGTTCCACGTGACCGGCCAGCTCGGTGGCGACCTGGTCGAGGCGGCTGGGCGCGACCTGCATCCACAGCAGCGCGGACACGCCGGCGCCGAGGAAGGCCGGTTCGATGTCGATGTCGAAGAACAACGCGTCGCGCGAACGCAGTCGGCTCAGCCGGCGGGCCACGGTGGCGGGCGTGGAACCGGTCGCGGCGGCCAGGTCCGCGTAGCCGGCCCGGGCGTCCTCGCGCAGCGCGGCCAGCAGGCACAGGTCGGCATCGGTGAGCGGGTACGGGTCGCCGTCTGCGGCGTCGGCGGCCGGGGCGTCGTGGGCGCGCAGCCGGGCCTGCTGTTCGGGGGTGAGGGTGCCGACCCGGCCGCGCCACGCGGTGGGCCCGCCCAGGTAGGTGTGCAGCAGGTAGTGCGCGGAGACCGCGGTGATGCCGGCGGTGCGTGGGATGTCGCGCAGCAGGAGGGAGTGCGCGTCCGGGCCGCCGGGCGCGGTGTGGATGATCGCGACGATCTCGGTGCCGCCGGAGGTCAGCCGGACCCATGCGGTGTCGGGGCGGCGAGCCAACGCGACGGCGATGTCGTGCGCCGTGCGGGTGGCCGCGGTCAGGCGGACGAACCACTGGTGGGCGCGGGTGCTGCGCGGGGTCGGCAGGGCGACCACCCGCAGGCCGGCTTCGGCGTGCAGGCGGCGGTAGCGACGCACCACGGTTTGGGTCGAGGAGTCGAGGACGTCGGCGATGAGGGTGAACGGAGCGCGGGCATCGACGTGCAGGGCGTGGATCAGGCCCCGGTCGAGATCGTCCAGTTCGAGCATGCTCCTCAAAATATCCGACTCGGATGGATGAAATCATCGATCCGAGCACCAAAAGTGGAACAGGATCCGGACGCCGGACCAGGGTGATGTCAAGCAGGACGCCGGGACGTCGACCGGCGCGGCACACCACTCACGGGGGATCCCATGACCGAGCACGCCAGCACGCCCGCCGGCGGCACCGCCACCCACGACACCCCGGCCGCGCCACCGGGCCCGCCGGCCCCCGTCGCCTACCGCCGGCGGTGGACGGCCCTGATCGCGCTGCTCACCGCCGAGGCGATGAACCTCCTCGACGCCACCATCGTCCAGGTCGCCGGCCCCGTCATCCACGCCGATCTCGGCGGCCCCGCCGCCGCGATCCCCTGGTACAGCGCCGCCTACACCCTCACCTTCGCCCTCGGCCTGCTCATCGCCGCCCGCCTCGGCGACATCGCGGGCCGCCGCCGGGTGTTCCGCATCGGCGTCACCGCGTTCGCCCTCACCTCGCTGGCGTGCGCGCTCGCCCCCACCGCCGGTGTCCTGATCGGCGTACGCGCGGCGCAGGGTGCCGCCGCCGCCCTGATCATCCCCCAGACGTTCGGCCTGATCCGCGCCATGTTCGACGGCCCCGAACTGCCCAAGGCACTGGGCACCATCGGCCCGGTCATGGGGCTGTCCGCGGTCCTGGGCCCGGTCCTCGGCGGTGTGCTCACCCACGCCGACCTGTTCGGCACCTCGTGGCGCGCGGTGTTCCTGGTCAACCTGCCGCTCGCGGCCGCCGCGCTGGCCATCGCCCCGCAGCTGCGCGAGGACCGCGCACCGGTACGTCCCCGCCTCGACCCGACCGGCACCGCGTCGGCCATGGTCGGCATCGCCCTGCTGGTGTGCCCGCTCACCGCCGGCACCGGCGCACCGGGTCCCGGCGCCTGGGCCGCCGCGGCGCTCGGCGCCCTCGTACTGATCGTATTCACCGCCCACCAGCGCCGCGCCGCCGCGGCCGGCCGCACCCCGCTGGTCGAGCCGTCCCTGCTGCGCGGCCGTGTCTTTCCCGCCGCGCTGGCCACCTCCACGCTGTTCTTCGCCGTCATGAACGGCGTCATGATCACCGTGGTACTGCATCTCGAACTGGGCCTGGGCAACGGCCCGCTCGCCGCCGGCCTCACCCTGCTGCCCTGGTCCGCCGGCCTGGCCGTCGCCTCCTGGGCCGCCGGCAGCCGACTGCTCCCCCGCTACGGCACCCGCGTCCTGCACGCCGGCATCGGCTGCCTCGCCGCCGGCATCGCCGCCGCAGCCCTGGCCTACCGGGTCGCGCCCGCCGGCCACTACCCACTCGGCCTGCCCTTCGCCCTCGCCCTGGCCGGCCTCGGCGTGGGCCTGTTCACCGCGCCGTTCTTCACCACCGCGCTGCGCCACGTCTCGCCGCAGGAGACCGGCTCCGCGGCCGGACTGCTCAACGCCGCCCAACAACTCGGCGGCACCCTCGGCGTCGCCGTCGTCGGCGGCATCTACCTGACCGGCCACGGCTCCGGACAGGCCGCGGGACCCAGCGCACAACACGCCCTGGCGGCAGCCGCCGCACTCCTCGCCGCAACCGTCCCGACCGCCTACGCGATGACCACCCACCGCCACGGCCGAACCGCTCCAACCCCAACGACCAACGAAACCCCCTGACCCGACTCGGCCGGGGCGTGTTGCGCGCTCGGCCGGGCCGAGCGCGCCGCCGCCGTCGGCCCACCCCGGCCGCCGGTCCCGCCGCGCCGTCCGACGCGCAACTTCCGTTGGCCACAAGGGACTCGCCAAGCGACGGTCCGTCGACGCACCGGGTCTCACCCGTCGGCGCCCACCCACCCGACCTACCGCCCCACGATCGTGCCGGGCGGACTGCCTTGGGACGCCGCCGAACGCACGCTCGCCTACGACGCGTTGGGTTGACTGAACCGAGCGAGGAGCCCGAAGGGCGGATGCCGGGGTCGTGGTACCCGACGGGAGACCCAAGACATGCTCTAGGCCAACCCCAACTCCCCGACCATCTCGTCCCCGCGCAGCTCGCCCGTCAGGCGGAAGCCGAGCCCCAGGTAGAAGCCCTCGGGACCGCCTTCCCCCGGATGCCAGGTGGCGGTCAGGCGCGTACCGCCGCGACGGCGGATCTCGGCGGCCACGGACTCGACGGCGAAACGCCCATAGCCCCGGCCCTGTTCGCCGGCCGCGATGTTGAGCCGCCACAACCCCGAGCGAACATCGGGGCCCGCGCCGTCCTCCGCGAAATCGATGTCGAAGAAGGCCATCACAAACCCGACAGCTCGATCACCGTCGAAGATGAGGCGAGGCCAAGCGTTGTCCGGATACACATACGCCTGAGCCAGGGATTTCACAACCGGCGCAACCAAGTGCTCCTGATCGGGCCGAACCTTCAACCCCATCGCAACATCGACGTTGTCCGCCGTAACCGCACCCAACCGAAGCGCGCTCGTCATCCACCCACCGTAAACCGACCGTCAACCACTTCCCCACCCCACCCACAGAGCAATCGGCCACGGGATCCACGCTTCACAACCTCCACCGCACCCTCGCCCCCGCGCACCCACCGGACCGCAACAAGGTCGCCCGCCGGCCGGCCGAGGCAGCAAGCCCAAGCCATGGCCCCACCAGCTCGCTCCCGCGTCGCGGTCCCGAACCTCCCCCGCCCACAAGGGAATCCGCACGCGGCACCCGACCTTGATCCACTTCCGGTCCGAGTTGCTGCCCGTGGGCCTCCGGACGCCCGTCGGCGACACGTTCGGCGTTTCGGAAGGCGCGGGCGGGCTGATGGTCACCGCGCCCGGGATCGTTGCGGCGTTCGCTGCGCCGGTGATCGCCGTGTCGGCCGGCGGGGTGGATCGCCGGGTGTTGCATCACCAACCCGGCCGACCTGCACAACCCGGTGGCCTTCGGCTACAGCCACATCGTCGAAGCCCCCAACTCCGACCTGGTCATCATTGCCGGCCAGTACGGCTCCGACCCGACCGGCGCCGTCGAATCGGCCGGCTTCGCGGCCCAGGTCGAACGCTCCTTCGCCAACCTGGGCACCGCCCTCGCCGCGGCCGGCCTGGGCTTCCGGGACGTGCCCGCCTCGGCACCTACATCGTGGATCACGACCACGCGAAGCTCGAAGCCCTCCTCGCGGTGATCACCCGCTTCTGGGACGACCGGCCGCCGGCCCAAACCCTGCTCGGCGTCGCCGCCTTGGCCCTCCCCGACATGCTCTTCGAGGTCGACGCAACAGCGGTCCGCCCACAGCCGCCCGCCCAATGAGTCCAATTGGACTCACCACCCACGACCCACGCGTTGGACCCACCGCCCACGACCCACGCGCCGACCGCCCCACCGCGCGCACCTCAGCGGCGGGGTTCGACCCTCAGGTCACCGCGGGTCAACGCGAAGGTCGTGTCCCGGGCGAGCATGGCGTGCGGGAAGCCCGGGTCGATCGCGCTCGCCGCGTCCAGCCGGGCCGCCTGGGCGGCGGTGAAGTCGACCCCCAGCGCGCCCAGATTGTCCTCCAGTTGCGCGGAAGTGCGCGCGCCGATGATCGCTGCCGTCACATCCGGGTTCCGCAAAGTCCAGGCCAGCCCGACCTGGGCGGGTGTGTGGCCGGACTCTGCGGCAACCTCCTTCACGACGTCCACGATCGCGAGGTTGCGTTCGGTGAGCGCGCCATTGGCGATGGTGACGCTCCTGCGGGTGCCGTCGCCGGTTGCGGTGGTGGCAGCGGCGTTCAGGTCGTCGCGGCCGTACTTGCCGGTGAGCACCCCGCCGGCCAGCGGCGACCACGGAATCACCCCCAACCCCATCTCGCGGGCCATCGGGATCAGGTCGCGTTCCCCGGTGCGCTCGATCAGGTTGTACTCGATCTGCAACGCGACCAGCGGCGACCAGCCGCGCAGGTCGGCGATCGCCTGCATGCGCGACACCTGCCAGGCCGGGATGTTGGAGATCGCCACGTACAAAACCTTGCCCTGCCGAACCAGATCGTCCATCCCGCGCAGGATCTCCTCGACCGGCGTCGTGAAATCCCACAGGTGCAGGTAGAGCAGGTCGATGTAGTCCGTATTCAACCGCCCCAGACTGGATTCCACCGACGAGAACAGAGCCTTGCGGTGGTTGCCCCCGGAATTGGGATCGCCGGGCCGCCGCAGCGTCGAGTACTTCGTCGCCAGCACCAGGCTTTCCCGGTTGTCGCGGGTGAACTCGCCCAGCAGGCGCTCGGAACTGCCACCGGTGTAGGTGTCGGCGGTGTCGATGAAGTTGCCGCCGTGCTCGATGTAGCGCTCGAACAACCTGCGCGACTCGTCCCGCTCGGCGCCCCAGCCCCACTCGGTGCCGAAGGTCGCCGCACCCAGGGCCAGCGGTGAGACCCGCAGCCCGGAACGGCCCAGCAGCCGGTAGCTGTCGAGGGTGAGTGACATCGTGTCCTCCTGTGCTCGTGATCCGTCGTCGAGAATCAGTCTGTGGACGCCGCGAGCCGGGGATAAGGGAAGGAACTTCCTGGGAAGGCCGGTCCCACCCTGGATGTACGCTCGACGGTGATGACCCGCACCATGGATGCGACACACGAACTGGCCGCGTTCCTGCGAACGAGGCGCGAACGCCTGGACCCGGACGATTTCGCGCTGCCGTCACGTCGGCAGTCCCGGCGAACCCCGGGATTGCGCCGCGAAGAGGTCGCCGAACTGGCCGGGGTCAGCATCGACTACATCGTGCGACTCGAACAGGGCCGCGGCCTGCGGCCCTCGGTGGACGTACTGGAAGCGCTGTCCCGAGCGCTGCGCCTGGCCCCCGATGAACGCGCCTACCTCTTCGACCTGGCCCGGCACCGCCCCCGCAAGGCCGAGAAGCTCGCCACCGCCGCAGCACCGCCGCTGGCCCGCCTGGTCGCCGACCTGGCGCCGCTGCCGGCCATGCTGCTGAACCACCGCTACGACATCCTGGCCTGGAACAACGAAATGGCCAGGCTGCTGGTCGACTTCGCCGCCCTGCCGCCGTCGCAGCGCAACACGATGTGGCTGTGCCTGATGCATCCGGAGATCCGCGAGTTCTACGTCGACCGCGAACGCGTAGTGCGGGAGGGGATCGCCCACCTGCGCGCCGCCTGGGCCGCACATCCCGAGGATCGGGCACTGACCGACCTCATCGCCGAATTCACCGCACACGACGAGGAATTCGCGCGACTGTGGGACGAACAGGACGTCCGGGTCAACGGCCGAGGACACAAACTGATGCGACACCCCGACGTCGGCGCGATCGCACTGCACTTCGAAGTACTCACCCCGCTCCAGGACCAGGACCAACGTCTGGTGATCTATCGCGCCGCAGACGACGAAAGCCAGTCCGCACTGAACCGCCTGTCCGCACGGTAACCGCGACCCCTCCCACCCCCACCCACGCCCCAACCGAGCCGGCCCCGGCGAAGGTCCAGCGGCTGGTGGGCCGGGCGGTCACGGACTCCGAGGCCCGGTTCTGCCGCACCAGAGTGAGCGAATCTCGCATACACCCGCTCCCGGCCGCAGGGCCCTCGCAGTGCGCCGAGTTGAAGACCGGTCCCCGGGCGCCGAGGCTGGAGAGCCTGCTCGCTGAGGTGAACAAGCTGGAGCAGGTGCGGTGGCTGGAGCTGCCCACGGACCAATTCGCGGACGTGCAGGAGAAGCTGCTGGAGTCGTGGCGGGCGCCGGGCGTTGAAGGAGTACCCGGCGAATCCGGAGCGAATGAAGCCCGCCCGCAGCCTCACGCTCCCGGCCGCGCTGTGCCATGTGCGGCAGACGGAGATCGCCGACTCGCGGGTGGACCCGCTCATGCAGCTCGTGCCGAAGATCAACACGCGGGCAGAGCGGAAGGTCGACAGGGAGCCGAATGCCGAGCTGAGGAAGGATCCGGGGCAAGGAGGGCATGCTTGCTGCGGGTTGCCGGGCCGGCATTGTCCGAGCCGTCCGGCACGGTGCGGCGGGTGATCTACCCGGTGGTCGGCGGGGAGACAACGCTTGAGCCCTGGCTGCGGAGGTTGCGACGAACGAGGCCCGTACAAGGCGCGGGTTCGCACGGTGCTGTGGTCGTCGTACTCGGCACACTGGCGGCGAATGCTCTCGCCGCTGCCGGGTGCGCTGGAGCTGGAGTGCAACAACCCGCGTACCGGCCGGTGATGGATGCGATCGACCTGCTCAAGCTGTATCCGAAGCAGCCGTTGAAGGAGGGGCGTTCATCGATCCGGCACAAACGGTGCCGCTTGCGGGGGTAATGCCCGGGCTGTAGCGGTCGGTCGTGGTGAACGACAAGGGTCGGGTCGAGCGCATCCCGTACGAGCTGTACATCCTGATCGCGCTGCGGGACGCGGTGCGCCGGCGCACAACTGCCCACCAGGCGCCGCGGCCCCGGAGCTGCCGGTCGTTCTCGACATGCCAGGCGAGCTCGCGGACTGCCTCCGCACCAGCGACCCGGAGCCCGCCGAGCGGGCCGCACGACCAAGGCGTGACCGTACGGCGGCGCGGCCGGGACAGCACCCCGCGCGTCACCGCTGTGCCCTCGACCCACCACCAACTCCTCGGCCACTGCCAACCGCTCGACAGCCCCTCGGCCAAGCCGCCGCTGTCGCCTTGCACCCCGAAAGCACCCGGAAGCGGCCGAGCCGGCCGGCCACCGGCTGCCATCACGCGGCGTACTCAGGTATCGCCACTACCGCTCGCCGGACCACTGGAAGTCGAGGCCACCCCCTTCAGCCCGTCCACGGTTGACTCGGCGACACTCGCGCCAGGCATCTCCGCGCCAAGGGCCTCCCCGCTCGTGGACCGGGTCGACCACGACCGAGCCGGCCGAGGGTGCCTGCCCGTAGGCACCCTCGGCCGGCGAAGTGCTCCGCACTCGACCATCACGCGGCGATCGGGTCGCCCGCCGCTACACCGCAGGCGGGCAGCC
This sequence comes from Embleya sp. NPDC005971, assembly GCF_040629175.1. NCBI lineage: Bacteria > Bacillati > Actinomycetota > Actinomycetes > Kitasatosporales > Streptomycetaceae > Embleya > Embleya sp. NPDC005971. Next base: position 32,916 of record NZ_JBEXUX010000054.1, read on the forward strand.
CGGTGGCGGCATCAGAATCCCGGCGGACGGCGGAACCCGCCGATCACCTCCGCAAGGCGCTGCACGAACCGGACCGCGGTGCGGTCGTGCAGGTACGGCGCGATCACCTGAATGCCGACCGGCAGCCCGTCCCGGGTCGTCCCGACAGGCGCCACCGCCGCGGGCAGATGGTTGACCGACGACGGCGCCATCCACGTGAGCATCTCGCGATACGGCCGCTCGGCGCCGTCGACCCGCAGTGTTCGGACCGACCAGCTCGGATCGGGTCGATGGTCGTGGGGGAAGGCAGCCGTAGGACTCACCGGGCACAGGAGCACGTCGACGTCGCGGAAGAACTCGGCCCAGCGGCGGCGGGAGTGCTGCCGCCGTTCGTCGAGCGCGTGCCAGTCACGGAAGCTGACCGTCAGGTCCGACGCGAACCCGCCCGCGGCCCCTTCGGCCGCGGCAAGGTCCACAAGCCCGGCGTACGACTCGTCCGGCTCGACCAGCCCGCTCTGCGCCATCAGCAACGGCTGATAGAGAGCCATCGTCTCGTCGAGCCCGACCGGCCCCTTGCCCTCGACCACGGCGGCGCCCTCGGCCCGAACGGCCTCCAGCACCGCCTGCATGATCTCGACCAGCTCGCTGTCGACGGGGCAGAACGGGTCGTCGAGCCATGCCGCAACCCGGAACTCCCGCAGCGAGTTCGCCCTGGCGGCGGGCAGCTCCAGTCGCCATGCCGGGGCGCGGTCGTGGTCAGCTCCTGCGAGCACGTCGAGACCCAGGTCGAGGTCATCGGCGTGCCTGCCGAGCGGGCCGAGTACCGCCATGTCGAAATCGGCGAGCGTCCCGGGAGCATGTCCAGAGACACTCCCGTACCTCGGCACGATCCCGAACGACGGCCGCAGCCCGTAGACGCCGCAGAAGTGGGCAGGCACCCGAATCGAGCCTGCCGTGTCGCCGCCGAGTTCCAGTCCGGTCAGTCCCGCGGCGAGTGCCGCGGCGGATCCACCGGACGAACCGCCCGGTCCGCGGGTCGGGTCCCACGGATTGTTCGTGGTCCCGTAAATCTCGTTGTAGGTCTGCCAGTCCCGGGCGTCGGGCGGCATGTTGGACTTGCCGAACACGATCGCTCCGGCGTTCCGGATCCGCGCGACCGACTCGGCGTCGTGCGTCGAGACGTGATGTCCCCAGCGGGTCGAACCTCCGGTGGTCCGCATGCCCGCAACCTCAAGACTGTCCTTGATCGTCACGGGGACACCGTGCAGGCGGCCCAGCGGCTCACCGCGGGAGAGCGCGTGGTCGGCCGCCAGCGCCGCAGCCCTCGCACCCTCCTCGTCCTGGGCGACAACGGCGTTCACCTGCGGACCGAGCTTCTCCACCCGGGCGAGGTAGTGGTCGAGCAATTCGACGCTCGACACCTCCTTCGCCGCGACGGCGGCAGCGAGCTGACCTGCGGAGCTGAATGTTAGATCGGTCATGCAAACCTCCAGGTAAAGCCTGATCCACGGCAATCACTCACCGTAAGAACAGTCTATGGAATCGTTTCATCATGGTGGGCCAAAAGTGTGAGGGACATCACAGTCAAGTGCGAGGGCGGCAGAGCCCTTGCATTTTTCGGATGACCCTGCACCCAATGACCTGCGCATTCGTGGAATCCGGGGTCGTCCGCATCACCGGCCGGGTCGGCTGTTCACCGACCCCGCCTACGACTTCGACCCCAGCAACGACTACAGTGAGTGACCTCGGCGGCTCCGAGCCCGCAGCGCAATGCTCGGCTTGGCCCCGGACAATCGGAGGTCTGAGCTTCTGCCGTTCACGCCAGGGAGCACGTGGCCGGCCTGGGTGGCGGGACGCTCGGGCGGTGCGGGCGAAGTACACGGCGGCGGCCTCCACGAAGGCGTCGCAGGCGCTTTTGGCGTCCTCGCAGGCCCTCGTCGCCTCGGCAAGGTTGGTGTCTGCCTCCAGCCGGTCGCGCCGCAACCACTCGCCGCGCACGGGCGGCCTCGGTGCGGCCGAGCAAAGCCCAGACGGTTCGCACCGGTCTGGGCCGTGTGCCGAAAGTGGATCTTGAACGTTGGATGATCACGGTTCATGGGGCGCGGAGATCTGACGGATGACCAGTGGGCGGTGCCGGAGCCGTTATTGCGGAAGGCGACGCGGACAGGACGACCGCCCGTCCGGCCTCGGCGGCGGCCGATCGACGGCATACGATTCCGGCTGCGCACCGGTGTTCCGTGCGGGACGTGCCCGTCGAGTACGGACCATGGGGCCGGGTCCATGACCTGTTCCGCCAATGGCAGAGGGACGGCACCCGGCACGGGATCTTCACGCGGCTACGGTCTCCGGCCGACGCGAAGGGTGTGATCACGTGGACCCTGAGCGTCGACTCCACGGTGCGCCGCGCTCATCAGCACGCGGCCGGGCCCCGCAAGCAGGGTGAACTGCGGAAGGAGAACCACCATGCGGGGTCGTCGCCGAGCCCGATGATCACGCCCTCGGACGCTCGCGCGGCGGCTTCACCACCAAGCCACACCCGGCCATCAAGCAGGGACAGAAGCCCATGCCCCTCGTGCTCACGGCAGGACGGCCCGGCAACCAGCAAGCTCGCAATCCGCCACGAGGCCACCGTCCTCGTAGCGGCCATCAACGAGTGGCTGTGACCGGCAGGTGTCCCTAGAGCTCGTAGTCCTGGGCCAGCTCGTCCCAGCGAATGTTGCGAAGACCGGGATCGGCATCCTCGCCCGACAAGACATCCGTCGTGGCCTGGAACCAGGCCACGACGAGAGCGGAGCGGTGCAGCACCGCGTCGAGTTCGGGGTCGACCACTGTAGAGCCGAAAACACCGATACACGCCACGGACGGCAGCACCTCAACGGGGCCGAAGGCACCGGCGGTCCGGTCCGGGTACTCGCGGGAGGGTGGAACGAGATGAACCGGCGCAAAGGAGAACGCATGCTCGGCCTGTCGCAGGAGGCCGCTGACCTTCATGTCGTTGATGCGCTGGCACGGATAGCCCTCAAGCATCCCTCCATAGGTCGTAGACATCCGCAGCTCGGTGAGCTCGATGGAGCGACCGGACGAGAGGGCTATGTGGCTCAGCGACATGCCGACACTCTATGTCGGTGCGTATCCCGACCCCACGCCACTGTTTCAACCGGTTGATGCAGCGTTCGACCGCGTTGCGCAGACAGTGGGCAGCGCGGCCGGTCACCCCGGCGGCCGCGTCGTGTGCGATCGGCTCGTTGGTCGGCGGGTTCCGGGATCACCGCGCGGATCCCGCGTCCGTGCAGGTGGGAGCGGATCGCCCGGGACGAGTACACGCGGTCGGCGAGCACGACGTCCGGGCGTACTCGTCCCGGGCGACCGACCGCGCACGGGACCCGGATCACGGCCATGACGTTCTCGAACCGCGGTGCGTCGCCCGCCTGTCCGGCGATCACGACGAACGCGAGCGAACGACACCGGCCGTCGGCCGCGTCGTGGGCTTTGATCGTCGGTCCACCGCGAGATCGCCGAGGGCATGCGCACGATGATCCGTCCACCGCCCGCCCGCCGAGGCGTGCGATCCGGCAACAACGGCTCGATCAGCTTCCACCGGCCATTGATCGAGCCCCCACGAACACCCACATCACATCAAATGACCATCCCATCCCGGACCCCGCTCTTGGCGGGAGCGGTTCGGCGCTTGGAGTGGGAGCACAGACGTGTTCTGCAGGACGCAGGCTGCGGTGGCGCCGCCGAAGTCCAAAGTCGGCTTGGACGCCGCAATCCGCCTGATGCCCGGGGTGTACCGGGCCTTGATACGGGAGCACGGAGTCGGATTCCGGGCGGTGAAGGCCGCGTTGGAGTCGGTCTGGCCGGAGCTGCGGAAAGCTGCGGACCAGCGCCGAGTCCTACCGGCTCGCCGGCACCGGGGCGGCGCGAGAACAGGCCGCCACCGCAGGCCCACCCCCGCCGACATCCGTCAGACCAGGCAGAACTCGTTTCCTTCCGGATCGCTCATCACCACGTGATCCGGCCTGCCCTGCAAATCGTCCTCCCGGACCACGGTCGCACCCGCAGCAGTCAACCGCTCCACCGCTTCCACCACACGTGGCCATCGCACCTCCCACGGTGTTTCACGACCGCCGCCGACCTGCACGTCCAAGTGCAGCCGGTTCTTCACAACCTTCGGCTCGGGCACCTGCAGGAAGGAGAGGTTGGGACCCACCCCGTCCGGATCCGAGAGGTACGCACCCTCATCCCACTCGTCCTCCGGGATCCCATGGTGAGCGAACCATTCCTCCCAACTCCCGAACCCTGTGGGCGCGGGCTTCTCCGCATAGCCCAAGGCAAGCGCCCAAAACCTGGCGAGCTTCGCTGGTTGCGCGCAGTCGATCGTCAGGCTCCACCTGATCGTCATGCGGCCCTCCCTGTCAGATACGGCGACGTTACCGCGCACCTCTGACACCTCCGGACGACTACGTCACCGGTGAGCCGTCATTGCTTGGCGGCCGGCCGGGTCTCTCACACTGGCTGAAAGGCATGAGAAAGTGTTTTCGACGACGCTCTGACCTGCGACGATGCCGTGTGTGCCGTTCTAAGAGGCCGAAACTGAGGGGCGCAGGGGATCATACCGACCACGGGCGGCTGCGGGCATACACAGGAATTCCCGCATATACGCAGGTCAGAGGGGGTCCGTCGGGCCCCGAGGGCAGGTCTCGGACCGATCCTGCCGAATCGTCACTCTCACGTGTGCCGGGCGGAGGCCGAAGGGTGCTTCGAGGTGGGTGGGGGCGCGAGGCGGTCGGGTGCGTTGGTGAGGTGCAGGCGCCAGGTGCGTTGGGGCGAGTGACGTCTCGCGGCTGATCGGTCCGGGACAACCTGCGAGTCGACACCGGGTCGGTTCGGCAGCGTGGGGGATTGCTTGCTTGAGGGCGGGACCCAAGAAATGTCGTCGTTCGGGAAAGCTCCCAAGCCAAGGCCGTTCGGATCGTGCGGAGCGGGCGGTGGGCGCGTGGGCCTTGCACGCATAGATCATCTGCGTGTGGAGTGACCCGTCTGCTACTTGTGGTCGCGTGCGCGCGCTCATGTGAGATGGCATCTGCTTCGCGGTCGAGCCTCCGTACGGTTGAGTCCGCGCGCGTCCACCTGCTTGCTCGGCAACTTTGCAGTCGTCAGGCGGCGCTCTTCCCGGAGGGGTCGGCAGGGGAGTGCGCCGAGAAGGCACGACGGCGAGGGGGTGGTGGTCGGCGTGCTGATGTGCGGCAGACCCGGGTATTGACGGGTGATGGTCATCCTTGGGTCCGTCGAGCTGGCCGTGATGATGGCCCATCAACATCCGAGCGAGGAACCCCGAGTGTGGGCTCGCCGGATGGATCCTTTGGCGCGACGGCGATCCCTGCCAGGGTGGTGGCCGCCAAGCCGCGTGGCGTCGAGCCGCTCGACCGTCACTGGACGGGCCCTCAATTCTCTTCTGTACGCGTCCCTACAGGCTGGGGAACCTGTCCACAGCGCGCCGATGGGGCGCAGAGCTCGCGATACTCTGCGGGACACGTGGGATGAGGGACATCGCTGATCCCCATCAGATCACCTCTGGGTGGCACGCGTGCGGGCTGTATCTCTTGCGAATCGCGCCTGTGTGGATCGAGTGGGATCCGCCGTCATGAGGCGTGCGTTCAATGTGGGTGCGAGCACGGTTGCGGCGCGCGAGCTGCTATCGAGGTGCTGTTGAAGACAGTAATCGGAAGGGTCATTCGGGGCTGGGAAGGTCTGAAGCGCGGAAGAACCACGGCTTCAGCAAGGAGGAGAGACGGCTTTTGGAGCGGATCCTTGATGTCAATCTCGGTGGAATAGTGGCCAGGTATCACGGCTTGGCACGCCCGAGACCAACCGACTGGAGTCCAGATGATCATGGCTCTGAGCTGCATATTTCACAAGTTCACAACTCATACAACGCAACATGCAACGGGGGCTGAAGCGTGAACTGCATGGCAACATGTTCGGATGAATGTCCATGACACTGGGTCGGAAGATAGATCGTAGATCGCATGGGAAGATGTGCGTGATGATAGAGCGAGAAGTATTCTGCAAACTGCTACGGGATATGTTCTTTAACTTGCAACGTTAAAACGGCGGGTGTACGGGCGTGTGTGCGGGCGGGTGTTGCTGCGGCCGTATGGATGGGTGTGCGGATCCATGGACGGGCGGATGGCTCTACGGGCTGATGTGCAGATGGGCGGGTGACCGTACGGATGGACGTGCGGACGTGTGGATGGAGCGAACGACGGATGGTGATGCGGGCATTGCGATGGCTGTGACTGTGTGCGGACGGGTGGACGGGTATTCGGGAGGACGGGCGGGCGGGCCGAACGATGGGTGGTCGGATGGATCTACGGATCTGCGGCCGGCCGGGTGGACGGCCGGATGGGCGCACAGATGTATGTGCGGCTGGATGGAGGGGTGTCGGGGCGGGCGGACGTGCCTTCGGATGGGCGGGTGTTTCTGTGGATGGATCGAGCGATCGCCGGATGGGCGGGTAGATCTTCGGGTGGGCGTACCTGTGGGTCTGCGGGTGGGTGAGCGGTTGTTCGGGCGGGTGCGTGGCTGGGCGTGCGGAGGTGCGGGCGTACGGGTGCACGAATGGATGGGCGGTGGGACGGCTCTGCGGGCGTGCGGATGGACCGACGGACGGAGCGAGCGGTGGCTCGGTCGGCCTTCGGGCGCACGGGACGACGGATGAGCGTTCGGACGGTCGGCGCGGTGGAGCAGCGGCCGGGTGGACGACACGCTCTGCGTTGGTGTCGGCGGGTGTGCGGCCGGAACGGCGGGCGGTCGGGCCGAACGACGAGCGGACGGCCGGCCGTGTCTGCGGATCGATCGATCCGCCGCCCGCACGGTGGGCCGCGCGCTGGGTGGCCGAACCTGTGGCCGGACCTGTGGCCGGACCTACGTTCGGCCCGATCCGACAGTCTTGCGAACAACCGAGCCACGGCTCACGAGACGGTCGGCGCGATCTGCGACCGGCACGATGGCTCGCTCGAACCGTGCCGCACACGACCGACCGACGGCCCGAACGAACCACAGGCGGGTCGGCCTTCGTATCGGCGTGCGGCCGACACACACAAGCTCGCGCTGTACGGAGCTACGGCCGGCAGGGCCTCTCTGCGGCCCTGTGGCGGCCCGGACGGGCGAAGCACACAGCCGAACGTCGGAACGACCGCTGGACGCCTCTCACGGACGACAGAACGATCCGTCGCACACCCGCTGGTCACGTGGCACCGACACTCGACGGACAGACGGACGGGCGAACACACGCGCCGACGAGCGCCTGTTGCGACGAGTGCCTGGATGCCCGGACAGACACCTGGACGGGCGGACGGACAGGCGGACGGACGGACAGACGGACGGACGGACGGACAAACCGACGGACGAGCGTGTGTGGTTGCTCCCGGCCGGGCACAGATGGGGGCGGTCTCGCAACGTCGCCATTTCGTCCGGGGGTTGGTCTCGCGTTCGGACCCACGGCTCGGCGCACCGGCTTGCTCCGCCCGGATGCGGGGGAGCCCCACCTGCCTGGGTCGTCCACTCTCGGCCCAACTCGGCGGCGCAGTCCTGCCGGCCCGACCCAACCCGGTGTGGCGGGCACGGCCAGGCCCGACCAGGCCCCAACCCATCACGGGCCAGACTCGGCACGTCACAACCCCGCGCGACACACTCCGGACCGGCATGACCCGGCCCAACCGGCTCGACTTGGCCCCAACCCAGCCACGGCACACCGAGACCGACCCCGGCGCGCCCCAAGCCGGGCCAACCCGGCCCCGCCCAGCCCACCTGGGCCCAACCCGCCTGGGCCCCCACCACACGACGCAGCCCAACCCAGGCGACGCGACCCAGCGCATCTCACGCCGACCAAGCCAACCCCACCCGGGCCGCCCCACCCGGAACCGGACCGGCCACCCACCCCCTCACAACCCAACCCAACCCAAGCCCCCGCACCGCACAGCAGGCACAGCCCGGATCAGCCCGGATCAGCCCAAGCAACCCGCCCAACTCCGCAGCCCGGTGTGCGCAACCCGTCCGCCCGCCCAGGGGCCGTCTCCCGACCGATTCGCCCCCCGGAGCGACAGACCACGCGCGAAGGGGTGATGTGGCCGGCCCGTCCGGGTGTCCTTGGGGTCGGCCGGCGGAGGTGAGGATTCGGCCTGTGTCTCGATATGTCGAACAGATGGCCCATAAATCGAGAGTTCCATCGCCAATTCGTGCGCCAAAAGAGTCTGTTGGGGGCGTTGATTCGGCCGACCAAACGGGTTAACCGGGACATACGGGTGGGTTTTCCGAGTGTCACAGTGAATTTTGGGATTCCGCTGCTAACCTGACAGACAAAACTTAGGCCGGACCCCTCAAGGACGTCTTGAAGGTTCTGCCCGCTAGATCCTGGTTCGTTGCGCTTTCGGGCTTCCGACGGAAGTATCGAGCAGCTACCCCGGAGGTGCGTCGTCTTCCCTGTCAGGTGCAGCGGACGGCTCTGACAGGCCACCGGCAGAAACCCGGCTCCCGCAGGCGTTCGGTCGCTCTACTTCGAGAGGACGCACGATGGGTGCAGTTGTGGCGGTGGCCAGCCAGAAGGGGGGTCCCGGGAAGACGACGACGACGGTGAACCTCGCGAGCGCTCTGGCGATCAACGGCTTTCACGCTCTCGTGGTCGACCTGGAGCCCCAGGCCCAGGCCGGCGTCGCCCTCGGCGTGGTCCCGCAGCCCCAGCGCTCGGTCGGCTTCGCGCTGTACGCGCAGCTCAACGGCATGACGCCCGACGTGCCGGAGATGATCTTCGACCGCAGCGAGCTGCTCAAGTCCTTCGAGACCACCGGCAGCCTCAGCCTCTTCGGCTCGGTGCAGAGCACGATGGTCGACGCCGAGCGAAAGATCGCCGGGATGGACTTCTCCACCACCGGGATCCTGCGTCGCATCCTCGAACCGATCCGGCGCACTCCGACGATCATTCTGATCGACACCCCGCCCAGCGTCAGCGCCCTGTCCGCGGTCGCCCTCGCCGCCGCCGACTTCGTGGTCGCGGTGTGCGAACCGCTGTACGCGACCGTTCAGGGCGCCGCGGTGATCAAGGGCCTGACCGCGGCCACTTCCGAGCGCACCCTCGGCGAGTGCGAGCCGCGCTTCATCGGCACGGTCATCAACAAGGCCAACGCCCCGTCCCGCCGCACCAGCGAGGACGACCAGGTCGAGCAGCGGCTGGCCGACTACGGCCTCGACCCGTTCCAGACGCAGATCCGCCGGGACAGCCGGATCTCGCAGGCGTACGAGATCGGGCGCCCCGTCTGCATAGAGCAACCGAACATCGCCGCGAGCGTTGCCTACACCGAGCTGGCCATCGAACTGTTCGACCGTGTGAAGCAGGCAGCCTGATGACAGACGAGAAGCCCGCGCCCAAGTCCAGGGCCAAAGCGCGAAAGGCCCCTGCCGTCCAGTCGTCCGTCCTGGCCGCGGCGCTCCAGGACGCCATGAACGGCAGCTTCCTCAACTCGGGCACCGACTCGACGGCGGCGCTTCTGGCACAGATGGGCGGCGGCAACGGGTCCGCCGGTACCACCTCGGGGCCACCGTTCAAGAACGCGGCACCGGCCGTACCGGCACCCGCGCCCGAGCCGACCCCGGAACCCGTACCGGAACCCGAGCCGGTCCACGCGGCGGCCGCACCCACCGCCGAGGAGACCCCGCTCCCGGCGGCCCCACGCGTCGAAGCGCCACAGGCCCCCGAGGCGGCATCGCAGCCTGCCCGGGAACCGGCCCCCGCCCCACAGCAGATCGCGGAACCGACCCCGGAACCCGTACCGGAACCGACGCCGGCCGCCACCGCGCCGGCAACCCCGGAACCGGCGGCCCCGGCCCAGGCCCGAACCCACGAGCCGGCCCACACCCCGCGCCCCGAGCCGGCAGCCCACACCACCCCCGCCCCGGAGCCGACACCCGAGCCCACCCCGGCCCCCACCCCCCAGCCCACCCGGGCCCAAAGCGAGCCCCAGCCCCCGGTCGCCGAGCCGCCGCCCCGTGCACCGGAGCCGGTCCAGGCCCCGGCGACCCAGCCCGCCAAGGCGTCGACGTCCGCGAAGCCCCCGGCCGCCCGCTCCTCCCGTCGCAGCACCCCCGCTCCGGCGCCCGCCACACCGGCCCCGGTCGCCACCGGCTCCGCCGAAGGGCAGTCGGCACACGCGTCGTTGCTGGATAGCTTTCTCGACGCGCGGATAAACTCCAAGGGCTGGGAGACCTGGGGATTCCGGCTCCTGCCCGACGTCAAGGCGCGCCTGGGCAAGCGGCTCACCGCCGACAAACGTTCGTCGCAGAACCGCCGGTTGGCCCTCGGCCACTACCTCAACGCGGCATTGCTCGAACTCCCGGACGACAACGACGAGCAGATCGAAATGATCCGCTCGTTCCTGCGTGCCAGGGGCGGGATCACCGACCCGAGCCAGTCCTCCAGCTACCGGGTCAGCCCGGCCGTGTACGAACTCGCGCGCGACCTGGACACCGAACTCACCGCGACCGAAAAGCGCGGCCTGGTCGTGTACCTGTTCTCGGCCGCCGTCGAACTGTTCCTCGAACGCCTCGACGCCGAGGGCGCCCTCGGCCGACCCGAGATCTTCTCGCCCCAGCAGTAATCCGCCGTCGGCGGGTGCGGAGGACACCCAGTCCCCCGTGCCTGCCGACGGCACTTTCATGCCGGGCGCCGGGAACTCCCCGATGGACCGACTCCCGCAGCGGGCCGCCGCCGGGATCGCCGAGCGAGCCGCCGAGTGGCCTCCTGAGGGCACATCGACCCGCCGGCCACCCAACGAGACCCACCCACGCCGCCCAGGCGCTCAGAAGGCCGTCTGGAGCGTTCGAGGCGCCTCTTCCGCAGCATCGGCGGCCAGTTCCCGGTCCTCGCGGCAGTCGGCGCAGACGCCGTCCGCCCGCAGCCCGCGAACCGCCCGATCGCAGTCCTCGCAGGTCCCGATCGGCACCGGCGCCCCCGTCGACCGGACCTCCGCCACCGGCGTCACCGCCGCGAGCGCCGCCGCCGTCTGCCGAGCCCGGTGCGCGGCCCGCCGTTCGGCCCCGAAACGCTCGTCCGCCTCGGCCCGCCGATCCTGGTCCCGCCGAGCGCAGTTGCGGCACGCGAACGGGTCCCCGGCCACACCCGCGTCGGAAGCGGCCACAGGCAGCCACAGGCGGCCGTCCTCGCAGTTCGGGTCCTCGCACCCCCGCCGGGCCAGTCCGCGGCCGCTCAGCCAGCCCACAGGGCTCCGGACGGCCCCGTCCCGGGTCCGCCAGCGGTCCGCCAGCCGGGCGAAGACCCGCTCCGCGTCGCCGACTTCCGCCACGGCCCGATCGACCAACCCGGCGGCCACGATCCGCTGCCCGGTGCTCATCCCGGCCACCAGCGGCCCGATCCCGGCGAATGCCCTGGCCGCCGTCGCCGAGATGGTGGTCCGGTGATCCGGCATCGGGACCGGGCGCACTCGACGGGGTTCCGCCGCAGGCGTTCCGAGCGCGGGTGCCGGCGCCGAAGTCGGTTGCGGGCTCATCGCGGGCTCGTGCCCGTCTACCACGTAAGACGCCCTGCGGGCGGAACCCCCTCGGGAATCCGCGTTCGTCCGTAGGTCAATCGGAGTGTCTTCCTTATACGTGACGGAGGTCCCAACCCCCTGCGGACCCGACGTCCATTGACCCTCCGCACCCAGGCTCCGACCTGCCGAAATGCCGTTCCGGACCGACTCGGACGAGTCCTCGACGGCAGCCTCCGAACCCGTCTTCGAGCCGGCCTCCGCAGGTGTCGCGGAAGTCACTCGAGACTTCCCCACCGGCACCGGGCGAGTCGCGGCCACGTCCGTGGCGTCCGCGCCGTCGGCGACGCGCGCCGAGACACGAGCACCCACGACGACCCGCGCCCCATCGGTCGTCCAGTCGGTCGTGCGCTCGGGAGTCTCCGCACGTGTCACCGGCCGTGCCTCGACCAGCGCGATCTCCGTGATCTCCGTGATCTCGGCGACATTCCGAGCCTCCTCCTCGGGCGCCGCGGCGAAAATGTCGACGGGCTCGGTCGCCTCGGTGTCCACACCGGCGGCGGCGTCCGGCTCGTGGTCGTTCGGGTGCTCGAACGGTCGGAGCGGGATGAGCATGTTGCGGCCCTGCCACCCTTCCCGGCGGCCCACCTCGACCCAGCCCCAACGCTCCAGGTCGGAGACCACGCCGCGGGCGGCGCGCACGCTCACCGGCTCGCCGATCCGCCGGCCGGACTGGTGCCGGAGCATGTCGGCCAGCTCGGCATAGGTCAGGTGGTGGCCGCGGGCTCGGGCGTAACAGATGACCGCGTACGCCCGGGCATGCCGGTGCGGGACCGCGCCCAGGAGGGCGACGGGCACCATCACCCACGGCTCGCCCTTTTCCGGCGTGCGCAACCGGCGGACCGCCGAAGTCCCGGTCCCGGAAGGCTTGGTGCGGCGTACGACGGTGAGTTCCTCACCTGCGGTGAGCTGCTTCTGCGCGGCGTACAGCGAGGACGGGGCCTTGAGTGCGACGCGGCCGTCGGGCTGGGTCACCGAGCGGACGGTCAGGCCCAGGTAGCGGGCGATGGTGGTCAGGTCGGCGATGCAGCCGGGCTGGTTGGGGCCGGCCGCCAGGTGGCCGACCTTGGCGGCGAAGACGAAGGCCAGGTCGCTGTACGCCTCGCCGGTCACCACCCGCAGCGGGACCTTGACCGAGGCCCGACGGACCGAGTCCGGCATGGTCGGATCGACGCCTCGGGCGCCGCCGACGCGAACTCGCGCCGCGCGCAAGGCGGCACGCACCCGAGCCTGCATCGTGAATCCAGAGGATTCGGGCACACTTGAAGAGGGCAAGGACCTGGCTGAAGACAGCACTGGGCCTGCCTCGGGGATCGCAGGTATGATCTGCTCCTGAAGCTGGTGAAGAGAAAGAGGTAAGGGCGACCCGACCGTTCGGCGCGTGGAAGTACCGGAACGGCTGGGTCTTACTGTTCGGTTGTGTAAGCGGCCGGCGGGCCTCCTTTCTCCGACGGCGCCCCTAGGGGCGCTGAGCTGCGAGCGAGTGGACTAGGGCTGGACTCCTAGGCCACTCGCTCTGCTTTTGCGGCCGTACTTTCCGAGCGGCGGTCAGGCGGCACCGTGGCGTCGTCCGACCTGCTCCTGTTCGGCGGCGAGGGCCCGCAGAGCCTGCTGGGCCCACGCGCCGAGCGTGAGGTACTGGTAAGGCGTGTTTTCCTCGACGAACCGCAGCGCGAGCGCGGCGTGTTCGCTGGGTCGAACGGCCAGGTCGGCTCCCGAGGGATGCACGTAGAGGCCGGTCATCGGGTCGACATCGGCGAGATCGCCCACTCGTGAGTGCTCGATGGCCAGGTGTTCCCACAGGCGCAGGCGTTGTGGCGTGTTGCGCGCATAGTTCTCCCCCGGCCAGCTGATCCTTCGCAATGCCTCGAAGGTGAGCAGGGGCAGTACGTCGCTGGGCGAGAGCACCGTCGGGTGCAGCACGTTTCGGTCCCGTGCCTCGTAGCCCACCTTGCTGGGCAGACCCGCGATGGCCGCGAGCCTCGCCACGGTCCAACGCTCCCGGGAAGTGGCCATGACCGTCCTTTCGTGTCAACGACTGAACCCTATCGCTATCTCTGGCAAATAACTTCCTGTCAGGAGAGTCGGCGTGTCGCCCGTCGTTATGGGGTCATCACAAGAACAGCGCAAAAGCCCAGAAAGTAAGGCATTAGCGCCGTGTTCGATCTGCATGTTGGAAGATCCACCCGCACATCCATCCCCTGTCACGCATGAATACCCAGGCGCCGAGTGTGCGCTCCGTTGTTCGAGCCAGTGCTTGAGCGAGCGTCGGATCCACCGTTCGGACCAGCGTTCGCCCCGCCGTTCCAGCGCGCCGACGCGCCGTCGTGCCACCCGCCGCGAGACCTACCGGCGGCTCCACCGCACGGGCCGCCGTTTCGCCCGTTGCTCCGACCGGCCACCCACGTCTCCGTGCATCCGTCGTCCGCGCCACACAGCCGCCCACACACCCGCACATACAGCCATGCGCTTTGACGAACGGGTTGGGACCCAGTTCGCCATGCAGAGTCCCGGACAGCACCACGCACAGATCACCAAACAATCTCCCGTGCGGATCTCCGCACAGCTCGCCATGCAAGTTGCAGGTCAACCGGCATTTGAAGGGCATCCGCAGTCGATTCCGCAGGCGATCGAAAGACCGCTCCGGTCGAGCCGATTCACCGGGCACCGTCGGATCTTGCGTGGGATGAACGGCGCCGAATTGTCGGCATCGACGCGCCCCGGCCCGTGCTCCGGGCCGCATCGACCGGTGCGGTAAATAAGGTGAAAGTGTCGGAAAAGCTTATGTATTGCGCTTTTCGCGAGATATGCCAGTGCGGCCGAAGGGCCGACGCTGGGCTCCGGGGGGTGCGAGGGCTGGGGTCGCGGAGGGGTCGCGTGGCCAACCGAAGCGGAACGGTGATCGCACCCCGTGATCCATCCGACACGCTAAGTGGACCCCGGCGTCGGGAGGGAACACGCCGAATGCGATGCTCTGGGCAACCGCCCCGCTGGGTGGTTGTCGATGATCGGAGTGTTCATGACGACTGATGGAGCCGATTCCAGGCTGGTGTTGTGGGACATCGACCACACGCTGATCGACGGCGGGACGGTGGCCCGACGCGCGTATGCGGCGGCTTTTCGACAGGTGTCCGGGCGTTCGCTGGACAGTCCCTGGCAGTTCGACGGGCGTACCGAGTTGGCCATGGCGAGTGACGTGCTGCGCGCGCACGGACTACCGCCGGAAGGGGGCATGCTGGAGGCGTTCCTGGACCTGATCGTTGCCGAACTCCAGGACCGCGAGGCCGAGTTGGCCGCAGAGGGTCGGGTCCTTGCCGGTGCTGCCGAGGCGCTCGTCGCGCTCGGTGCGACACCCGGGGTGTGCCAATCGGTGCTGACCGGCAATCTGTACACGCTCGCGATGTTGAAGATGCGGGTCTTCGGCCTCGCCGAGCACGTGGACTTCCGGATCGGGGCCTACGGCGAGGACGCCTACGAGCGGGTCGACCTGCCGGCCAGGGCCTTCGCGCGTACCGAGGAGCACCTCGGCCGGCGGCACGTCGGCGCGGACACCGTGATCGTCGGCGACACCCTGCGCGACGTCGCCACCGCCCAAGCCGTCGGCGCGTGGTCCGTCGCGGTGGCGACCGGGACGACGAGTGCGGCGGCGCTGACGGCGGCGGGCGCCGATGTGGTCCTGGCGGATCTGGCCGATACCGACGCGGTGCTCGGCGCGCTGCTGGGTGCGCCCCGGTGAGTGGGGGAGCGGGCGGGATCCACCGACGCGGGCCGACCGGCCGTTCGGTGCGGGTCGGTTCGCCCCGGCCGGTCGATCAGGCGCCGCGCATCGGCATCAGGAGGTAGCGATAGTCCGGGTCGTCGGGTTCGCCCGGCCCGGATGTGCGGTGGGGGAGGGTGGCGTCGGCTTCGGTGGGTGCGCCGTCGGTCAGGATGGTCGGCTTCGTCGGAGTGCTGAACAGCAGGCGTGCGGTCGGTGTGCGGAGCGCGGCCAGGCCGTCCAGGAGATGGGCCGGATTGAAGGCGACCCTGGTCGGCTCGCCGGTCAGGGCGACCGGCAGCGTCGCGCCCGCCTCGGCCTCGTGGGAGCTGCCGGCCTCGACCCGCAGCGACTCCCGCCCGAAGGACAACCGGACCGGGGCGTTGCGGGTGACCACCGGCGCCACCCGCTGAAGGGCCTCGATCAGCGCGGCGGTCTCGATCGTTGCGACGGCGGTGGTCTCGTTGTCGAACAGCCAGTCGTAGCGCGGGAATTCGTGATCGAGCAGCCGCGTCGTCGCCTGTCGCCCGCTGCCCGCCAGGCCGAGCAGGCCGCGGCGGCCCGGCTCCGGGCCGAGTGCCAGGTGCAGGTCCGTGTCGATCCCGGAGTGTTTCGTCAGCTCGGCCAACATCCGGGCCGGCACCAGGGCCGTCCGGGCCGGGTCCTCGGTAGCCGGCCGCCAGGGCAACCTACGGACCGCCAGCCGATATCGATCGGTGGCGGCCAGGACCAGTGCGTCGTGCGCCAGATGCAACCGGATCGCGGTGAGCACGGGCAGGCTTTCGTCCCGCGCCGCGGCGATCGCGACCTGCGCGACGGCCCGGGCGAACGCCGCCGCGTCCACGGTGCCGGTGCTCTCCGGGAGCAACGGCGTGGCCGGGTAGTCGGCGAGGGCCGGCAGCGGCAGCGCGAAGTAGGCCCCGGCGCAGGTCACCCGGGCCCGGGCCGGGTCCACGGTGAGGTCGACCGGTTGGTCGCGGGGGAGTGCCCGGGCGATGTCCGCGAGCAGTCGACCCGGGACCAGGATCTCGCCGACCCGGGTGACCTCGGCGGCGACCTCGATGCCGGCCGATATCTCGTAGTTGTACGCGGAGATGGCCAGGGTGCCAGCGGCCGCCTTGAGCCGGAACGCGGCGAGAGCGGGGACGATCGGCCGCGCGGGCAGTGCGCGCACGGCCCAGCCGATGCCCTCGACGAGGCGGTCGCGGGTTATCCGTACCTTCACAGGGGCCCTTTCCGAGCACTCGACGAGGGAGGGGGAGTGGAGGGGAGTGCGTGCGGGTCGCCAGGTATTCGAATCCTTGTTCGATTGCTGGTGAACGAGACTAGCCGGGCGCTCGGACAGTGCCCGGTGAACGAATCCCGGGCGGATGTCATCGCAGGCCGGCCGCCGGGACCGGCGGCCGAGCGAGGATCCGGATCCCGGGCGAAACGACATTCCGAGCCGGACGACGCGCGAGTCGGCGCGGTGGCATCATGCCGACGTGGCCACCGACATGGCCTTCTTCCTCGTCCCCGGCGACAACGCTGCGGCGGCGACGAGGGCGGGGCGGCGTCTTTGCTCTTCCGCGCAGATTGATCGCGCGCTCGCCAACGCCGACCTCGGCGCGCTGCGTGAGCTCGCCGCTCGCTGGACCGAGCGGCTCAGGAACGTGGGCGGAGACGACCTGAGCGACGACGCGCTGACGATCCTTCGGGGGTTGCCCGACTTGCCGCCCTTGCCGTCGACAACAACGGCGCCCTGTACTGCCGGCACTACTGATACGCGCCGGGGCGGACTTCTCCCTATTCAACGTACTTTCGTCGCGCCGCACCAAGGCTGCTCACGTTTCGACGACACATGCTCGGCGTCCTGAGCCCGACGTCCGGGCTCGGTGGCGGCTACCTGGTCGTGTGGTAGACGTACGCCGCTAGGCCGCCGAAGACAATGAGGGAGATCAGCCGGGACTTCACGCGTTGGGCGCGGGTGAGTGGGGCGCTCGGGGGTGCGTAGATCGGGCCGCCGCCATCGCCCTGCTCGCCGGATCCGCCGCAGCTCGGGCACGGCTGCATCGTCTGCATTCGGCCGGATCCGCCGCATCCGGAGCAGGACCAGTTGCTGTCCGAGCCCATGCCGTTCTGGCCGGATCCGCCGCATCCGTTGCAGATCTGGTCCATCGGGATCCAGCGTTGCCCGGAACAACCCCCGCAGTACCCCACCCTGTGCCTCCCGTGACGATCCCCCGCACCCTGGATCCAGAGCCTGTACGACGACCGCTTGCGGGTCAACGAACGGAACGTTGGAGTTTGGTGTGAATTTCGCGGCCACACGAGGTGCCCGGGTCGCCCCCGTGTCGTTTTCCGGCGCGGGTCAGGCCGTACCGGCCAGGTGCGCTGCGGATCTCCGGACCTCGGCGATGGTGTCGGCCAGGTGCGGGTGGGTGAGGCGGCCCGCCCGCTTGAGGGTCCGGCCGGCCACCAGGACGGTGTCGACGTTGCCCGGGTGGGCCGAGGCCACCACGGCACCGGCGATGTCGTGTGCCGCGCCGACCAGGTTGATCGCGTTTGCGCGCAGCAGGATCAGGTCGGCCTGTTTGCCCACGGCCAGTGACCCGATGCGATCGGCCAGGCCCAGTGCGGTGGCGCCCCCGATGGTCGCCATGCGCAACACGTCGGCCGCGAACAGCCGTGGGCCGTTCGCGAGTTGGCTGGTCAGCAGGGCCGCGCGCAGCAGCGAGAACATGTCGCCCGGACCGCTGGTGACCACGTCGACGCCGAGCCCGGTGACCAGCCCCGCGGCGCGGGCGCGGTTGATCATGGGTGCGCCGTGCCCCATCTGCGCCTCGATGTGCGGTGCGATCGAGAGCGTGCCGCCGGAGTCGGCGATCATCGCGAGTTCGTCGTCGGGGAGCGAGTTGCCGTGGATGTAGAGCGTGCGCGCGTTCAACAGGCCGCGATCGCGCAGGGCTTCGATGGGGCGCTGCGCGACCGGGCCGCTGCCGACGTGTACGGCCAGTGGGATGTCGAGGTCGGCGGCCAGGCGCCAGTCCTGTTCGACCAGTTCGATCGGGGTGTACGAGGGGCCGCCGGGGGCGAGTGCCAGGGTGACCGGGTCGTCGTCGCCGGGGAACAGGCGGTCGCGCAGGTCGCGGACGAGGCGAGGGTCGCGGGCGGCGGGGTCGAACGGCGGGTGGCCGTAGCCGAACACGGCCCGGATGCCGGCCGCGCGCAGTCCGTGTACCGCCGCGTCGCCGTGTTCGGCGCGGTGCTGGACGTGGGAGAAGTCGTGCACCGTGGTGATGCCGGCGTCCAGGCATTCGAGCGCGCCGGCGAGGTTGCCGGTGTACACGTCCTCGGGGCGCATCGCGGGGGAGAGCCGGCCGAGTACCCGGCCGAGGTAGTCGCCGAGGTCGCTGTCGACGGCCACCGCGCGCAGTACCGACTGCCAGACGTGGCGATGGGTGTCGACGAATCCGGGCAGCACGATCCGGTCCCGGGCGTCGACGACTTCGGCTCCCTCGGCGGACAGGGACGGGCCGACGGCGACGATCGTGCCGCGCTTGATCAGGACGTCGGTGTCGGGCCGGGCGGTGACGTGCGGGTCGGTGTCGACGACCGTGCCGCCGCGCAGGAGCAGCCGGGTGGGGGAGGGCGAGGTGGCAAGAGGCGCGGCGGGCGTGGGTCGAGTGGGCATCGGGGCCTCCGGCAGAGTGATGTTCACGTGAAAGCTTTTTAGAAAGCTATCAGGTGTGTGTAATACGCTGTCAAGATGACCGCTCCACAGGACCGCGCGAGCACACTCGTCAACGCGTGGCAGACCGAACTGCCCGACGTGCTGGACGCGACGACGGAACTGAGCAAGCGGATCATGTTGCTCGCCGCCGACCTGGACGAGGCCACGCGCCGTGAGTTGCCGGAATTCGGCCTCACCCCGGCCCAGTTCGGCGTACTGGTCGCGCTGCGTCGGGCCGGCGCGCCCTATCGGCTCAAGCCCACCGAACTCAGCCGCGCGTTGTTGTTGTCCTCGGGCGGTACCAGCAACATCACCAATCACCTGGTCGCCGAGGGCCTCGCCGAGCGCCTCCCGGACCAGGGCGACGGTCGGGGCACGTTGATCAGCCTGACCGCGCGCGGGGTGCAGGTCGCGGAGAACGCGGTCCGCGCCAACGCCGCCGCGCACGCCGAGGTCTGGCGGGGCGCGCCTGCGGCGGCGATCGAGGCGGCGACCCTCGCCCTGCGCGAGATCGCCGCCGCGACCGAGAACCCCCGACCCCGGCGCTCGGCGCGCGGGGGCGGGGGCGGGTGAGGAACGGGTCGGTCGGGCCGGTGCCCGCGCGGGACGCGCGGGCTGCCCGAGGCGATGGACTTCGCCGGATCGATCAGAACGGTGCCGGTGGGTGCTGCGGCTTGGCCGGCGGTTGGCGCGGGACGGGCGGCGCCGGGTGGTCCTCGGCCGGCCGCCCGTGGTCGGGAGGCGCCGGGTGGGACTGCCACGTCGGGTAGGCGGTGGGCGCGGGCTGTACCGGGGGCGCTGTATATGGGGGGTACGGGCGGTACATCGGCTGCATCGTGTACATCGGGTGCGCCATCGGCTGCATGGGCGCCATCGGGCGCAGGCCGGCCGCCGCGTGGAAGGCGCGCTCGTACTCGGACTGGAACGTGGTGATCCGGGCCACCACTGCGATGGCCAGACCGGCGGCGGCGATCAGGAGCAGGAAGGCCCAGCCCGCGGCGGTGTCGGCGGTGCGATACGACTCGTGGTACGTGGTCCAACCGTCGCTGCCGATCGAGTCGTTGCCGCCGTCCGACTCGCGACCGGTCACGCCGAGGACGATCACGATGTTCGCGGCGACGTAGGTCGACCACCAGGTCCACAGCAGCGGATGCCGGCCCGGGGTGAGGCCGCCGCGCAGGGGTGCCCGGGGGTCGCTGGCCTTCCAGATGTCGTGCGCGATCAGCAGTGGGAAGCACAGGTTGACCACGGGGCAGAACCAACCGCCGATCGCCCAGCCGCTGGAGAAGTGTTGCGGGGACGGCGGCAACACCTCGACATTGCACCGGGCGCGGTGGAACCAGATCACGAACACGACCATGGTCGCGACGATGGCCAGACTCGCCAGGCCCCACCACACGGCGATGGATCGGTTCGCCGCGTCGGGGTCGGCGGTCAACCACCCGCCGTGCAGGGTCTGGTCGACCAGATTTGCCCGGTGGAACAGGGCGATCGCCGCGAGCAGGGACAGTACGGCGGTGGCACCGAGCAGGATGTACAACGCGGTGGCCAGTCCGCGCAGGGACCGAAAGACCGGTGCGTACCAGCCCATCGGCGGCGCCGGGGCGGGGCCGAAGCGGGCGAAGCGCGCGTCCGTGGACGTCGTCGACGTCGCGTCGGCGGGCGGGGCGTATTCCTGGTGACCGCAGTTGGTACAGCGATCCGGCAGCGTCGATCGGGCGCCGCAGCTTGGGCACAACACGAGTTCGGATCATCCCCCGTCGATGGTCGGCATCGGCCATGCGGGTGGATGGGGCGGCGAGGCCACGGTGGGCGGCCGGCCTCGCGTACCCCACATGGCGTAACCGGCATCATGCCGTGCGCACCGCCACACGTCACGCGCGAGACGCCGACGAACACGTGCCGTCACCGGGCGGGCCGCCGCACCCCGAGCCCGCCCCGGCCCGCGCTGTGCCCGGTCCTCAGCCCCCGAGTCCGGCCGACTCCCGTGCCTCGACGGCCTCGAAGCCATGGGGTGGGCGGCCGAGGAGGCGCTGCACGGTATCCGTGGTGCGGTCCTCGGCGCCTTCGGCGATGGCCTGGTCCAGGTCGACGAGCGTGGCGGCGAACTCGGCGGGGACCTCGGTGGTCAGGCGTCGGTACATCTGCTCGCGGGTCGATCGGCGATGCACGACGCCGCTACGACCGCCGGCACCACACCCTGCGCACCGCGCTGGACGGGATCCCCGGGCTCGCCAACCCCGACTTCACCGCCCACGCCCTGCTCGCCGCGACCCGCGCCGACCTGGTCGAATACCTGGTCACCCGCCGCCACGCGACCCGCGAACAACTTCGCGCCGACCTGACGAGCCACTGCGCCCGAATCCTCGACTCCCCGACACCGCAACCCTGACCCCGGATCACCGGAGCGGCTCGCTCGGGCCGGGGCAGGGCACGCGGTACGGGGGTGTCGGCGGACCAGGGCACGGCCGCCGAAGGGGTTGCCGGGTACGGCTGTGGGTCAGGCCGTGCCGGACCGGGCGAGGCGGAATCCGACGTCGTCGACCCGGTAGGTCGGGTGGCTGCGGCGGCGGGCGGAGGCCCGGCAACTCCAGTGTTCGTCGAACCAGCCGCCGCCGCGCAGCACCCGGTAGCTCCCGTAGACTTCGGCGTCGTAGACGTCCCAGCACCAGTCCCACACATTGCCGAGCATGTCGTACAGGCCCCATGCGTTGGGCTGCTTGCCACCCACCGGGTGGATCCGCTCGTCCGAGTTCGCGCGATACCACGCGATGTCGTCCAGCGGCCCGTAGTGCGCTCCCGCCGTACCGGCTCGGCAGGCATGCTCCCACTCGGCCTCGGTCGGCAGCCGATATCCGTCGGCCGACGCATCCCATTCGACCTGCCGGCCGTCGCCGCGGTCGGCACCGGCGTCGTCGCCGGCTTCGAAGCGGTAGGCCGGTGTGCATCCGTCCCGTCGGGACAGGGCGTTGCAGAACCGCGCCGCGTCCCACCAGGACACCCCCTCGACCGGGAGCCGATCGCCGTGCGGGCCGCTCGGGCGCAGTCCGGTGACCTCCGCGTACAGCGCCTGGGTGACCGGGACCGACGCGAGCCGGTAGGGGGCGAGTTCGACCGACCAACTGCGCCGAGTCCGTCGGTCGGCCAGGGTCACCTGTCCGGCCGGGACGGCGACCATCGCAAAACCCGCGTCCGTGCCCATGATCAGGCGATCCTACGACACCGGGTCCGCGGGAACGGCCGCCCGACGAGCACCCGTTGCCGAATCAGCCCAGGTCCAGCCGGTCGATCAGGCCGGCCGCGGTGAAGGCGGCGACCAGGGCGGTGCGGCCCTCGGTGAAGTGGCCCCAGCTGTCGAAGTGCACCGGGACCACGCGGCGTGCGCCGAGGATGGCGGCGGCCTCGGCGGCCTGGGCGCTGTCGAGGGTGAGCAGCGCGCCGTCGAAGAGTGGGGTGCGGGCCGCGCCGGCGAACAGGACCGCGGTGTCGACCGGGCCGACCTGCGCGGCGATCTTCTCGACCACGGCCAGCGAGGCGTTGTCGCCGCTGACGTAGACCGTGGGCAGGTCGGACGCGGTCAGTACGAAGCCGACGACCTCGCCCGTGACCGGTTCGCAGCCCTCCGGGCCGTGCTGGGCCGGAGTGGCCGTCACGGTGACGGTGCCGCCGTCGGGGCGGGGCAGGTCCACCGACTCCCAGGGGGCCAACCCCTGGGCGGTGCCGCCGAGTCGGCCGGCGCCGCTGAGGGTGGTGAGGACCAGCGGGATGCCGGCGAGGAGGGCCCGACCGGAGTGGTCGAGGTTGTCCGGGTGTTCGTCGTGCGAGAGCAGGACCGCGTCGATGGGGCCGAGTTCGGCCGGGTCGATGGCCGCAGGAGCGGTCTTGACCAGGGCGCGGGCGCCGATCGGGTATTCGCCCGGCGCGTCGAAGGTGGGATCGGTGAGGAACCGGAGGCCGCCGAACTCGATCAGGGCGGAGGGGCCACCGAAGACGCGGATGTCGATCTGCTCAGGGGTCGTGCTGCTGCCGGTCACTGCACACCTCACGGGTAAAGGTCGTGTTTGCCGTGAGAAAAGCTAGCGGATTCTCACGGAGAACGGCAAGCCTTAACATGAGAGTCATGAAGGAGAACGTGTCGGGCGCACTCGCTCACCCCGCGCCTGTCGTCCCTCCGCCCGCACCCGGGGCGGACCGCTACCTCGCCCTGGACCTGGCCAATACCGACCTCGCGCTGCCCGGCGGTCAGGAGGTCGACCTGCTGGGCTCGCCGGCGTCCGCGAAGGCATGGCTGGTCGAGCGCGAACTCGCGCCGCCGGACACCCGGTTGTACGACCTGTGCGCGGGCCGACTACGCGCCGTCCGCGACGTGGTGCGGGTACTGCTCGCATCGCGGATCGCCGATGCCCCCGCGCCGGACGCAGCGGTACAGGCCATCAACGACGCGCTCACCAGCGCACCGTCGGCCGCACTCCTGCACTGGGACGAGGTCCGAGGCCCCTACCGGGCCCAGGCACACCCCACCGACCGGATCGTCAACCACGCCATCGCGATCCTGGCCGCCGACGCCGCCGACCTGATCACCGGCGCGGACGCCGAACGCCTGGCTCCCTGCGGCGCCCCCTCCTGCCGGCGCTTCCTCGTCCGCACCCACGCCTCCCGGCAGTGGTGCTCGACCCGCTGCGGCGACCGAGTGCGCGCGGCCCGCGCCTACGCACGGCGAACGCAGCCGAAGGCACCCGCGGACTGAGACCACGCCTCGTCCCGGGCGGACCGCCGAGGGCGGAGGCGTTTCGGGGCGCGCCGAAACTCAGTCGTCGGTCGTCGCGCCGGCGGGGCGCGCCGTGCGGCCGAGGAGCCGGTCGGTCAGCCGTACCAGGTCCGGGAGTCGCAGGATCTCGCCGTTCGAGCCGGGCAGCGGTACGTGCAGGCGGTCGATCCAGCGGGTGGGGATGCCGGCCCGGCCGTATCGGGCGCCGGCCAGGGCGCCGGTCACCGCGGCGACGGTGTCGGTGTCGCCGCCGAGGTCGATCGCGGCCCGCACGGCGTCCTCGTACGACGACGTGGTGCGCAGCGCCCAGACCGCCGAGCCGAGGCAGGGCCAGACGGCTCCGTTGAACTCGGTCGCGTCGGTGGGGTGCCAGGCCGGATCCAGCACGGTGGCGTAGCGCTCGCGGTGCCCGGGGTGCACCTCGGCGAGCGTCTGCGCAAGCGCGGCCAAGGGGTCGTCGCCGGTCAGCGTCACCCGCAGCAACTCGTGGAAGATCGCGGTGCCTTCCCACGCGGCCCGGTCGCCGTGGGTGAGCGCGGCGATCCGATGCGCGGCGGCCATGGTGCCGGCGCGGCCGTCGGGCGCGAAGTACACGGCGGGGGTGGTGGCGCGCATCAGGGATCCGTTGCCGGCCGCGCGCCCGGTGGTCTGGAAGTGCACACCGGCCGCGAGGTCCCAGGGCAGGTGGTTGGTCAGCACGTCCTCGGTCTGCAGGCCGATGTCCTTGGGCTCGGATCGGGCCCAGCGTTGGAACCGGGCGAACATGTCGGGCAGGTCCAAGCCGCCGGCCTCCAGCAGCGAGTACGCCACGTGCACGGCCATCTGGGTATCGTCCGTCGCCTCGCCGGCGTCCCACCCGCCGCCGCCGCACATCTCGTTCGCATAGGGCTTCTCGGCTCGCGAACTCCCGGGCGGCGCCGGGGGGAACCGGGTACCGAAGGCGCCGGCCGGCCCGAACTCGAACGGCGCGCCCAACGCGTCCCCGACGGCCGAGCCGACGACGGCACCGACGGCACGCTCCCTGATGTCCATCCAGGCAGCGTAGAGGCCGGGTGTCGCACCCGGCACACCCGCCGGAGCGGGTGGGGCGCTATGGCCGATCGGCCGACCCGGGGTCGTCGCGCAACACCTGGTAGGTCGGCCCCAGGCGGGTGTGGATTCGGGTGAGGTGGCTCGGGGTGGGGTCGATCAGGTAGCGGTGGGTGGCCTCGGTCAGCAGCGGTAGGTCGACGGAACTGTCGCTGTAGGCATGGGTGATGGGGTCGGTGATGCCGGCCGCGCGGATGCGGGCGACCTTGCGCGGGCCCCGGCAGGCGGGGAGCGCGCGCATGCCGGTGCGGCTCGGGGCGAGGCACGAGGCGATCACCTGCACCGGAGCGAGCCCGAGCTCCCGACAGATGGCGCCGGCCAGGGGATCCGCGCACGAGGTCGCGATCACCACCCGGTCCCCGGCGGCGAGATGGGCCCGGGCTCGGGCGAGGGTGATCGTGATCCGATTGCCCTCGACCGCGCGCACGGCCGCGAAGTCGTGGGCCAGCTCCTCGAATCGAGCCGCGGGCAGGCCGATCGTGGCGAGCCGGAGGACGAGGGCCAGGGCGTGCCGACGGGTCGCGGGCACGGCGTACATCGGGCCGATGATCGGCAGGCACAGTGCCACCGCCACCAGGCGCCAGTGGGCGCGGCGCAGCAGTACCCGGGTGAAGTGGCCGAACGAATCGCCTCGGACGAGGGTGCCGTCCAAATCGAAGACGGCGAGCGGGCGCGGGTCGGTCGGCGGGTGGCTCAACGGTGTGGCTCCTTGCCTGCGGGCGACGGAATCGACGGTGGCGACCGACGATGTCCTACCCGGCGCAGGGGGCGCACCCTCATGCGCCGAACCCCGCCTCCTCGCCCCCTCGTTCCCCACCCACCCGACCCCGCAGGTCAGCTGCTCGGGGCCGGCTGCTCGGTCAGGAACTCGCCCGCCGGCGGCGCCAGCAGCCCCACATTCGGATTGTGGCTGAGCTTGGCGATCTCGACGAGTCGAGCGTTCGGGAGCACCGCGGTCGCGGCGCGGGCCGCGGTGCGCAGCAGTGCGTCGCTGCGCCCACCGGACAGCACCAGTACCGGCATGTCCACCCCGGCCCAGTCGGCCGGGTTCAGCGGCTCGCCGCGCATGTACTCGCCCATCACCGCCCAGTCGTGCCCGGTCGAGCCGGCCACCGCCTTGAGCTTGGACCACATCGGGGTGAGCCGCATCAGGCCCACGAACGGGGCCGGGATGCCGATCGCCTTGGTCATGAAGTACTGCACGGTCTTGGCGGGCCGGTCGGCGGCGATCAGCTCGTGCAGCGTCGCGGTCAGGTCCGGCGGCGGTACGTGGCGGGTGCGGTCGACGACGAACGGCGGCTCGAAGGCGACCACCCGGCTGATCCCGACAACCTGCCCGGAGGCGGCGGCCCGCAGCGCCAGTCCGGCGCCGGAGGACCAGCCGAACAGCGCCGCCGACCCGCCCTCGGCGGCGATCACCGCGGCCACGTCCTCGATCTCGCGCGCCACGTCGTAGCGGCCGGGGGTGTCACCGCTGTCGCCCCGCCCGCGTCGGTCGTAGTTCACCGCGGTCAACCCGTAGGCTTCGGCGAGCAGTTCGGCCAGCTCCACCATCTTCGGGAACTTCCGGTAGCTGAACGCGCCGCCGACGAGGATCACCGTCCCGCGGCTCTCGCCCGCCGGCTCGTACCGGTCGTAGACGATGTCGGTGCCATCGGTGGACGTGACGGTGTGCGTTGTGCTCATGAGTGCTCCCATGCCCTTGCGAGTCCGTGCGCCGGTGCCGCTCGCCGTTGTCGTTCCTCGCGAACGGTTGTGCTCTGTATGACCGGGCCCGGTCCGCAAACTCATCGCTCCGTCGGCATCCGTTTTCGCGAGCGCACCCACGGCGTGCTCGGCGTCCCGGTGCCCGCCGCGGTCGCCGTCGTGGCGACCACCGGGCGGGGGAGACCTCGCTCACGTGGGGACGATCGCTCGGGTTGCCCGCGGACGCGTCGACGTCAGTACGGCAGGTAGTAGCTCAGGAGGTCGGCGGTCAGTGCCGGGAAGAGGGCCTGGAACAGGGCCTCTTCGGAGGTGTAGACGTCGGGGCGGACCCGGGTCAGGCCCTCGACGCCCAAGGGGCCGAAGAGCAGGGCGGGCAGTTGGTCGGGGGCCACGCCGATGCCGTTCGCGGCTCCGGGCGACTGCATCGCGCCGCCGGTGACGACGCCGCCGAGGCCGTCGGCCCGGACCGGGATCCGGTAGTGGGCGCCGAACGTGGAGATCACGATGTCGCGGTCGGTGTGGTCGATGCCCGCCGCGTCGAGCCGCTGCCGGAACAGTGGCCGCAGGCGGTCGAGCAGGACGGCGACATCCGGGATGCGGACGTAGTACTGCTCCGCCTGTGTGCGGGGTTCGTGGTCGACGAACTCCCGCCAGGCGTCGGCGGTGACGGTGCCGGCGCGATGCACGACGCGCAGCGTGCCGTCGGTGCCTTCGGGACGCAGGGCGGCGACGGCGCGGAGCAGGTCCCGGGCTGCCCGCTCGTCGCGTGCCGCCGCCTCGGCCAGGAGCACGTCGCCGTTCTCGTCGGGAGGCGTGGTGCGTGCGGTGGCGACGATGGTGCCGGCCCGTTCGAGCACCCGCAGCGTGCTCGCGTCGTGCGCCGACAACCA
The DNA here is from genome assembly GCF_040629175.1 of Embleya sp. NPDC005971. Taxonomy (NCBI): domain Bacteria; kingdom Bacillati; phylum Actinomycetota; class Actinomycetes; order Kitasatosporales; family Streptomycetaceae; genus Embleya; species Embleya sp. NPDC005971. The sequence goes on from NZ_JBEXUX010000054.1 coordinate 60,421, forward strand.
GCGCCAACACGCCGCCGAGTGCGGCATGGCCACGTCGAACCGGCTTTGGGCGGCGTCCTGGAGGGCGGCCATGGCCGGGAAGTCGGCGGGGCGGGCGATGCGGAGGACGGGCGCGGTTTCCCCGAGGAGCCCGGCGCCATCGGTGGGTTCGGCCGGCGGCGTGCTGTGCACGGTCGGCGCCGGTGGGATGTCGATGGCGTACTCGTAGCCGAACAGCCGGTAGAAGTACGGGATGCCGATCATCACCTGGACCACGTGACCGCGCGCGGCGGAGCGTTCATGTGCCCACCGCATGAGTGCCCGTACCAGGCCGCGACCCTCGAACTCGGGGTCGGTGGCGACCAGTTCGACCTGGCCGGCGGGCAGGCGCAGATCGCCGACGCGCAGTTCCTCGTCCAGCAGTGTCGCGGTGGAGACGACCCGGTCGCCGTGGACGACCACGGCGCACGCGGCCGGGCCGGCGTCGGGGTCGGTGACGACGAGTCGATGGTCGAGGGCGTCGCCCGCGTCGCCGCGTTCGGCGAGCAGCGCGCCGATCCGGTCGAGGTCCGAGGGCCGGGCTTGGCGCAGTACAAGGCCGTCGGCCAGGGGGATCGGTGCGGTGGAAGGCGTGGGGGCGGTCACGGCCGGACTATGCCATCCGTCGGGTTGCCGCGTCCATCGATTTCCGGCTCCCCGGGGAGCGTCGGGTCGGGGATCCGCGACGGGATCCCCGACCCGATCTCCGTCGTGGCCGGAGCGGGAGCGGACCTCATCGGGCCCGTCGCTCAGTACGCGACCGTGAAGCGGGCGCGGTGGTGGCGCGGCTGCTCCGCCTCGTCGATCAGGGCGACCGCGAGGTCCTCCATGGAGATCGCCGAGACGCCGTCGGGGTCGACGAGGAGTTCGTCGGTACCGAGCCGGAAGCTGCCGGTGCGGGTGCCGGGCTCCAGGTTGGCGGGCGGGCTCAGGTAGGTCCAGTCGACCTCGGTGTCGGTCCGGAAGACGTCGAGCTGGGCGTTGCAGGCCAGGGCGATGCCGCGCCACGCGGTGGGCACGAACCGCGGGTCGTCCACGGCCATCGTGTCGCCGGTGCCGGGCACGGTCAGGCTGCCCGCGCCGCCGACGGTCAGCAGGCGTACGCCCGTGCCGGCGAGCCCGGCCAGCAGTGCCTCGGCGGTGTCGGCCAGCGCCTGTTCGTTGCCGTGCGCCGGTCGGGTGGCGCTGATCACCAGGTCCCGGCCGGTGCTCAGGGCGGCCACGTCCTCGATCCGGGCGGCGTCGCCGACGCGGGCCTCGGCCTCGGGGTGCAACTCGGGGAAGCGGGCCGCGTCGCGGACCACGGCGGTGACCTCGTGGCCTCGGGACAGTGCCTCGGAGACGACTCGGCTGCCCACGTTTCCGGCTGCTCCGAACACGGTGATGCGCATGGTGGTGTGCCCCTCTCGGGTGGTCTCGCTGCGTGGGTGAATGCCTCGACCGGGCTGTCGACCGAGTGGTTGATCCCTTAGTGCTAAGAGAAAGATACCTCAACGCTAAGATAGTTGGGAAGAGGGAGGCGGCCCGGATCGCCGCATCGACTCGGCTAACCTGACGCCGTGGCAGATCACGTCGACCTTGTGCTGGAGCAATGGGGTACGCAGCGCCCCGACCTGGACGCGTCGCCGATGGCGGTCCTCGCCCGGCTGTCCCGCGCCGCCCGCCTGGTCAGTGCCGAACTGGCCCGCACCTTCGGCGAACACGGGCTCGACGCCTCGTCGTTCGACGTACTCGCCACGCTGCGCCGGCATCCGCCCCCGCACCGGCTGAGCCCCACCGAGCTGATGCGGGCGTCGATGGTCACCTCGGGCGCCATCACCCAGCGCCTGGATCGACTGGAGGCGCGCGGCCTGGTCTCCCGGAGCACCAGTGCGTCCGACGGCCGCAGCGTGCTGGTCGCGCTCACCGACCAGGGCCGCGAACTGATCGACGTGGTGCTGCCCGCGCACCTGGCCACCGAGCGCCGGGTGCTCGCCGCGCTGGGTCCCCGGCAGCGGGCCGCGCTCGCCGACGGGCTGCGCACCCTGCTGGAATCCCTGGGCGACGCGACGGATTGACGAGCCGGTACGCGGGGCGGCCGACCCGCGCGGGCCGCATCCGGATCGAGAATGGAACGGCCCTCGAACGGATAGCAGTACGCGCATGGTTCTTCACACGCGTTCCGTGCAGGTCGCCGCGTCCACCGACCGGGTGTACATGCTCCTGTCCGACCTGGACAAGCTTCCCGAATACTTCCCTCCGGTGACCGCCGTCCGGGCCGGCTCGGGCCGCGCGGTGGTGGTGACCGCCGGCGAGTCGGCGCAGTCCGTCGCGGCCGAGGTCGAGCTGGATCGGGACGGTCCCGGCACCCGGATCGAATGGGTCGTGCGCGGCACCTCGTACACCGGCATCGTGATCGTCCAGGACGGCCCGAGCGATGTGGACAGCATCGTCACCGTCATGGTCGACGACGGCCGGGATCCGGACGACTACGGCGCGGTCGAGCGCGAGCGGGTGCACGACGCGGGCCAGTTCGGCGGCAGCGAGGGCCGCGAGGCACTGCCCGTGGACGCGCTGACCCGACACCGCGAGGCGGGTACCGATGCCGACCTGGCCGTCGGCGACATCCTCGAACGCGGCCTCGACCACCTCCGCGCCTATGTCGCGTCCGGCGGTGGACGTCAGGGCTGAAATCCGGCCCACGCACCCACCCCGGGCTACCCGCCCCCGCCCACGCACCCCGCCCAGCACCCCGATCGACCCGCCGCCCGCCGGCCGTCGCTCGGGGTGCGCTCATGTTCCGGCCCGGCCGCGGGGGTCCCGGCGCCCCTGTCTCGGCGACCGGGTCTTGACGAACCCTTGACACCTCCTGCCCACGGGCTTAATTTTCTCTCACTCTGAAATATTTTCACTCTGAGAGGTGAACATGGCGGAGACGGCCGATGCCCGATGGGCCAACCGCTCCAGCCTGCTCGCGGTGCTGTTGGCCGGTGGGCAGCACAGTCGCGCGGGTCTCACCCAGCAGACCGGGCTCAGCGCGGCCACCGTCTCGCGCGTGGTCGAGGGCCTGCTCGACGAGGGCCTGGTCCGCGAGGGCGCCGTGCTCCAGACCGGCCGGCGTGGGCGGCAGGGGGTGGTGATCGAGGTGGCGGCCGAGCGTGGGATCGCGGTCGGCGTCGACCTCGGCGGCACCACCTGCCGGTTCCTGGCCACCGACCTGCTGGGCCACGCGCCGCGCTACCGCGAGGAGCCCACACCCCGACACCTGGCGGCCGACGACCTCGCGGACTGGCTCGCCGAGCGGGTCCGCGCGCTCTACGCCGACTCGGCCGCGCCCGACGTGCTGCGGGCGGGCGTGATAGGTCTGCCCGGCGCGGTCGCGGCCGACGGATTGGGCGTGCGCGGCGCGACCAACCTCCCGCAGATCGAGGGCGACCTGTTCACCCGCCGGGTGCGCCGCGCGCTGGAGGGCACCGTCGCGTTCGGCAACGACGCCGATCTGGCCCTGGAGGGCGAACTGCGACACGGCGCCGCCCGGACCGCCGAGACCGCCGTGATGTTCACCGTCGGCGCCGGCTTCGGTGCCGGTGTCGCCGTGGACCGGCACATCCGGGGCGGCCCGACCGGTCTGGTCGGCGAGTTCGGCTTCCTGCCGGTGGACTCCGACGACCACACCGTGGAGGAACTGGTCGGCGCCGAGGGCCTGATGCGGGCCGCTCGGGACGCGGGGATCGAAGTAGTCACCGCAGCCGACCTGTTCGTCGACTCCTCGCCGGCGGCCCGGGCCGTGATCGACCGGTTCGAACGCGCGCTCGGCGTGGCGTTGATCGCGGTGACGATCGCCTACGAACCCGAACTGGTCGTGCTCGGCGGCCGGGTCTCGGCCTCGATCGATGCGGCGATGACCACCCGGCTGTGCGAGCGGGTACGCCGACGATTGCCCGCGTGCCCCGAGCTCGTGCACTCCGAACTGGCCGACCTCGCGGGCGCGTTGGGCGCGGTGTCGCGCGGACTGACCGCGCTGCGGGTCCGCTTCGACGTGGCGCCGGACGCGGCGGCGGCGGTCCGGGCCGACTTGGAGCTGTCCGCGCTGCTCGCCCCGGCCGCGCACTGACACCGGGCCGCGCCCACCCACAGACACAAGGCACACCGCGCCGCCGCGGCCGGCGGCCCGCGCACCCTCAGGGGTCCGTCCCACCCCACCGAACCGCCTGGAGTACCACCCATGTCCACCCCACTGCCGTCGAAAGGCGGGTCCCTGCGCCGGAACACGTTGTCCGTGTTCGGTGCCGTCGCCATGTGCATGGCCTTCATGGGCCCCGCGACCAGCGTCGCGTTCAACACGCCGCCCGCCGCGGCGGGAGCGGGCTACGCGCTGCCGCTGGCCATCGTGTTGGCCATGGTGGCCAGCCTTCTGGTCGCCAACACCATTGCCGCGTTCGCCCGCAAGCTGCCGGCGGCGGGTTTCGCGTACACCTACAACAGCCACGGCTTCGGCAAGTCCGGCGGCTTCCTCTCCGGGTGGCTGCTGCTGCTCACCTACGGCATGGTCGGGCCGATGTTGTTCGCCGCGCTCGGCGGATACAGCCACGACTTCCTGGACAGTCAGTTCGACATCCGGGTGCCGTGGCAGGTGATGTCGCTCGCGTTCGCGGCCGTGGTATGGGGCGTCAACTCGCTCGGCGTCTCCAGTTCGGCCAAGACCGCGTTGATCTTCCTGGTCCTGGAGGTCGGCGTACTGCTCGGGCTGGCCGGGGTGATCCTCGGCGACGGGGGCGACTCGGGGCTGTCGACGGCGCCGTTCGATCCGGCGAACTCGATCGACGGGTTCAGCGGCCTGGGTACCGGCATGTTGTGGGGCATCCTGATGTTCATCGGCTTCGAGTCGGTGGCCACCCTGGGTGAGGAGGCGCGCGGCGCCAAGCGCAGCATCCCGCTCGCGCTGTTCACCGCGGTCGCGGTGATCGGCACCTTCTACGTGCTGATGGCGTACTCCACCTCGATCGGCTTCGGCTCCGCGCACGGTTCCCAACTCGCCGGGGACGCCGCGCCGTTGACCACCCTGGTGGATCGCTACTGGGGTGTCACCTGGGTCCTCGCACTGACCGTGATCGTCAGCCAGTTCGCCAACGTGGTCTCCGGTTCGAACGCGGCCGTGCGGGTGTTGTTCTCGATGGGCCGCGAGGGCGTGCTCCCGCGCTTTCTGGGCCGCACCAACGAACGCCACGTGCCGCAGTCGGCGATCACCGCCTACCTGGGCTTCTCGCTCGTCTTCGCGCTGGTGCTGGGCAGCGGCTTCGGCGGTGACCTGGGGCCGCTGGGCGTCTACGGGTTCGCGGGTACCATCCTCGGGCTCGGGATGGTGATCATCTACATCCTGATGAGCGTCGCGGTGATCCGGTTCTACCTGCGCGAGCACCGCGCCGAGTTCTCCGTGCTGCGGCACGGGATCCTGCCGGGCGCGACCGTGCTGCTGATGCTGTTGCCGATATACGGCCAGCTGTGGCCGGTGCCCGATCATCCGAACAACCTCGTGCCGTACGTGATCGTCGGCTGGATGGTGCTGGGCACCGCGTATCTGGTCTGGGCGCACCGCTCGCGTCCACAGGTGCTGGCCGCGATGGGTCGGGTGTTCGAGGACGAATCGGAACCGGGCCAGGCGGGTGAGCCGGCCGCCGGGTCGGGGGAGGGGGCGATACCCGTGCCGCTCGGCCGGACCTGATCCGGTGGGGCAACGGCCGACGCCCGGCCGGCCTTCGCGCGCCGGCTCGGGCGAACCGCCCGCCCCGACCGACTCCGTGCAGTCCTTTCGTCCGCTCCTCCCAAGGAGAGCCTCGCGATGTTCCTCGACCGACTCCTCGCCCACAACCGCCCGCTGATCGAGGCCGTCGTGACGGCACATCAGGAGGGCCGCCTGCTCGCCAACACGTACGTCGCGGACCTGGACACGGTGGCACGCAACGCCGCCACGATCGCCGAGGCCGCGCGCTCGCGGGGGTTGTCCACGTACGTGATGGCCAAGCAGTACGGGCGCAACCCCGACGTCACCCGCACCGCGATCGACGCGGGCCTCGGTCCGGTCGTCGCGGTGGACACCGCCTGTGTGTCGGCCGCGGTCCGGCACGGCCTGCCGGTCGGGCACGTCGGGCACTTGGTGCAGCCGCATCGGGGCAGCGAGGACTTCGTGGTCGGCGCCGACCCCGAGGTGGTCACTGTGTTCTCCGTGGACGCGGCCCGCCGGATCGGGGCGGCGGCGGTACGGCGCGGCGGCGCGCCCGTGTCGGTGCTGCTGCGGGTGCACGGCGAGGGGGACCGGTTCTACTTCGGCCACGGCGGCGGCTTCCCGGCCGCCGACGTGGTGGCCGCAGCGCGCGAGGTCGACGCGGTGGAGGGCGTCGCGGTGCACGGCGTGACCACGTTCCCGTGCCTGCTGGCCGACCCGGAGCAGCGGCGGATCGTGGCAACACCCAATCTGGGCACGGTCGTTGCGGCGGCCGAGCGGCTGCGGGCGGCCGGGTTCGAGATCCGTCAGGTGAACGCGCCCGGGACCACGTCGGCACACTCGTTGACGATCGCCGCCGACGCGGGGGCCACGCATGTCGAGCCGGGCAACGCGATCCACGGGACGACGCCGCTGCACGTGTTCGCCGCGGACGCGCCGGAGCAGCCGGCGATCGTGTACGTGACCGAGGTGTCGCACGTGGACGGGGACGACGCGTACGCGTTCGCCGCCGGGCACTACCTCGACAAGGTGCTGGGCGAGTTCCCGCTCACCGCGCTGGTGGGCCGGGACGCGGCGACCGCGGTCGAGCGTCGGGCGCGGGTGGATACCGCTCCGGACGGCGCGATCCACTACTACACGGTGCTGCGGGACGCGCGCCGGCTGGGGATCCGGCCGGGCGACACGGTGGTGATGTGCTTCCGGCCGCAGGCGTTCGTGACCCGCGGGCGCACGCAGTCGGTGGCCGGCCTGCACCGGGCCGATGCGGGCGCGCCGGTGTGGGGCGAGCGGTACGACGCGGAGGCGCGGGTGGTGGGCGACCCGTCCTGACCGCGCCGGTCGCCGTCCGTGTTCTTGCCGTTGCCGCCGCCCGATTCGAGGAATGTGACGATCGTGTTCGACTCCGCCGACCTGCTCGACCAGCCGCTGCCGCGCGACTCCCTCGGGATAGTCGCGCTCGACATCGGCGGGACCAAGACGGCGATGGCCGCCGTCGATGCGGCCGGCACCGTGCTCGCGGAGCGTCGGGTAGCCACCCGCGAGCCGGGCGAGGACATGGCGCACGCGCTGGATCGGCTGCTGCGGTCGGCCCGGGAACAGGTCGCGGCGGCGACCCGGGACGGGCGGCGCGAGATCGTGGCGGTGGGCCTGGTCTGTCCCGGCACGGTGACCTCGGCCGGGGTGGAGCTGTCGCCGAACCTGCCCGGGATCGAGCGGGTGGACGTCCTCGGCCTGGCACGCGAGGCGTTCGGGGCGGTGCCGGTGGTGGTGGCCAACGACGTCAAGGCGGCCGGGCTGGCCGAGCTGCGCTCGGGCGCGCTGGTGGCCGCCGACCCGGGGCTGTTCGTCAATCTGGGTACCGGAGTCGCCGCCGCGCTCACGGTCGGCGGCCGGGTCGTGGGCGGCGCCCGGGGCGTGGCCGGCGAGATCGGGTATTCGCTGGTGCCGGGCCGGCCGGACGAGCCGGACCTGGAGTCGCTGATCGGCGGCGGCCCGCTGGTGGCCCGGACGCAGTCCCTGTACGCCCTCGCCGGCAACGGCCCGCCGCCGGACGCGGCAGCGATTCTGACCTCCACCGACCCGCGTCTGCGGGCCGTCGCCGAGCAGGCCCTGGCGGTGCTGGCGGGCCACGTGCTCAACCTGTATCTGGCGCTGGATCCGACCAGGATCGCCGTGGGCGGTGGCCTGATGGCCGTGTCCGAGCGGGTGCTCGACGTGCTGCGCACGTTCCTCGCGAAGCACGCTCCGAGCCCGGTCGATCCGGGCGAGGTGATCGTGGCGGCCCGGTACATCCACGACGGGGCGCTGCGGGGCGCGGCGGCGCTCGCGTGGGACGTGGCGGGGGGTGAGCGGCCGGGGTGGGCCCTGGTGACGTGAGTTGTTCCCTCGGTCGGCGCTGCGCCGGCCGGTCGCGTGTTGCGGTTTGGTTTTCGGTTCCGGTCCGACCTCGATCGATGGGATGAACATGACGACGAACACGGCTTCTCCCGCGCTTCCCGCTCCCGGTGCCGTGATGGCCGCCGAGATGGCCGAACAGCCGGAGGTGTTGCGGCGGTTGGTGGGTCGGCTGCCGGAGTTGGCGGCGGCGATTCGGGATGCGTTGCCGGCGCCGCTGCACGGGTCCGTGTCGATCGCGCGGGGGTCCTCGGACAACGCGGCGGTGTTCGGCCGCTACCTGTACGAGTTGGCGTCCGGGCGGCCCGCCGGGTTGGCCGCGCCGAGCCTGGTGACCAGGTACGACGCGCGCACCGACTACACCGGCTACCTGGTCACCGCGTTGAGCCAGTCCGGGCGCACGCCCGAGATCGTCACGGCGGTGCGGGCCGCGCGGGCGCGAGGTGCCCGGGTGGTGGCGGTCACCAACGAGGCGGACAGTGTGCTCGCGGCGGAGGCGGATGTGCTGGCCGCGACCGACGCGGGCACGGAGATCGCGGTGCCGGCCACGAAGACGGTCACCGCCCAGTTGCTGGCCATGGTCGGGATCGCGCTCGCGCTCGGGCCGTTGCCGTCGACGGTGGCCGATCCGGCCGATCTGGCCGGGCTGCCGGACGCGGTGGCCCGGGTACTGGCCGGCGTCGACGAATGCGAGGCGCTGGCCGCGGACTGGGCGCACCACGATCGCCTGGTGGTCGCCGGCCGGGGGCTCGGTGGCGCGGTGGCATTGGAGGGCGCGCTCAAGATCCGGGAGACGTCGGGGGTGTTCGCCGAGGGCATCTCGGTCGCCGACCTGCTGCACGGGCCGATCGCCGCACTGGGCGCTCGGGTACCGGTGCTGCTGATCGACCTCGGCGGCCCGACCGCGCCGGACATCGCCGCCCTGCGGGCGCGGTTGGTCGCCGACGGGATACCGCACGCGATGGTGGCACCCGAACTGGGCGACCTGCGTTCGGAATCCGCCCGGGCGATCGCCACCACGGTGCATCTCCAGGGCCTCGCCCGCACCTTCGCCCTGCACCGCGGCGCCAACCCGGACGCCCCGATCGGCCTGGCCAAGGTCACGCCGACCACCTGATCCGGGCTTTCGGCGGCCCCGCCGCCCGTGTCGGCTTGCGCCGACGCGGGCGGCGGGGCCGTTTCGCGGTCCTGGGGCGCGGCCGCACACCGGCCGGAATCGTGCGGGGCTTGCGCGGAAACTGCGCGGGACTTGTGCGGGACGTGCGCGGGACTTGCGCTCGATGCCGCCCCAGGACCGGGGGCGGCTCGTAGTGTGGGCGGTATGCGAGTTCTTCTCACGTCCGACACGCACGTACCCCAACGCGCCAAGGCCGTTCCCGAGCGCCTGCTCGCCGAGTTGGCGACGGTCGACGTGGTGATCCACGCGGGGGACTGGGTCGACGGGGCCGCGCTGGACTTGTTCGAGGCGCACTCGCGTCGCGTGATCGGCGTCTACGGCAACAACGACGGCCCGGATCTGCGCAGCCGGTTGCCCGAGGTGGCCCGGGTCGAACTGGGCGGCGTGCGATTCGCCGTCGTGCACGAAACGGGCCCGGCGGAGGGCCGGGAACGCCGGTGCGCGGCCCGGTATCCGGACGTGGACGTCCTGGTGTTCGGCCACAGCCACATCCCCTGGGACACCGTCACCAACTCCGGACTGCGCCTGCTCAACCCCGGCTCACCCACCGACCGACGCCGCCAACCACATCACACGTACATGACCCTGACGGCCGACGCGGGCAAGATCACCGACGTGGTGCTGCACGACCTGGACTGATCGCCTGCGGCCGATTCGGGATGGTTCGTCAACAAACTTCTTCCGCTTCCACAGCCCCAGACGGTGCATCCCTTACGTACTGTGCGGAGCGGCCGAGCGCGCCGCCGGCCCGGTGTCCGACCTCGCCGACACCGGGCGCGCGTACGACTACACCCACTATCCCGCCGGTGAGCAGACCGCGTTGTGTCCACGGTCGCCGGGCGCGCGGAGGCCGATTGGGAACGGGGTCTTGGTCTGTTGCCGGTCGACCGAATCGGGTCGGCGTGAGAGGCGGCCTTCTGCTCGCGCGCGAAGCGGGCACGGTTCCGGTGCGAGGGCCGAACGGACCGGGTCTGCGCCGAGCACGGCTCCCGGTGGATCACACGAGGGCGACGGCCTTGGTCTATACGCAGAGCGCACGGCATCCGACGGACGGGCGCGGCGATCGGATGCCTGGTGATCGGATGTGTGGTGATCGAATTCGGCTTATGGGGTTGGGTGTTGGTGGGGTGGAGTGGGCTGGGGTGCGGGTGGCTTTGTGTGTTCGCGGCCGGCGGTCGCGTCTTGGTGGGCAGCGGGTGGCTTTGTGCTGAACGGTCGGCGTGGGCCGGTGGAGATCAGCCCGGTCCCACGGTCACCGGCGGTCAGGAGCCCTGAGATCCCCGGCGAGAGGCGGGTGTTGCTCGGCGGGAAAGGCGCCGGCAACGGCGGAGCAGGAGGGGAGCCCGGTCAGGTCCGCCGGGGAGCCTTCTCGAGTGGGTCGGGTGCTTTGTGGCCGGCGGTCGCGTCTTGGTCGGCAGCGGGTGGCTCAGGGCTAAACGGTCGGCGTGGGCCGGTGGAGGTGGGCCTGGTCCCAGGGTCGCCGGCGGTCAGGAGCCCTGGGTTCCCCGGCGAGACGTGGGTGTTGCTCGGCGGGAAAGGCGCTGGCAACGGCGGAGCGGGTGGGGCGGCCCGGTGAGGTTCGCCGGGGAGCCTTCTCGAGTGGGTCGGGTGGTTTGTGGCCGGCGGTCGCGTCTTGGTGGGCGGCGGGTGGCTCAGTGCTAAACGGTCGGCGTGGGCTGGTGGAGATCAGCCCGGTCCCACGGTCACCGGCGGTCAGGAGCCCTGGGTTCCCCGCCGAGACGCGGGCGTTGCCTGCGGGGAAAGGCGCTGGCAACGGCGGAGCGGGTGGGGCGGCCCGGTGAGGTTCGCCGGGGAGCCTTCTCGAGTGGGTCGGGTGGTTTGTGGCCGGCGGTCGCGTCTTGGTGGGCGGCGGGTGGCTCAGTGCTAAACGGTCGGCGTGGGCTGGTGGAGATCAGCCCGGTCCCACGGTCACCGGCGGTCAGGAGCCCTGGGTTCCCCGCCGAGACGCGGGCGTTGCCTGCGGGGAAAGGCGCCGGCAACGGCGGAGCGGGAGGGGAGCCCGGTCAGGTCCGCCGGGGAGCCTTTCCGAGTGGGCCGGGCGTGTGTGGCCGGCGGTCGCGTTTTGGTCGGCAGCGGGAGGCTCAGGGCTAAACGGTCGGCGTGGATCGGTGGAGATGGGCCCGGTCCCGTGGTCGCCGGCGGCCGGGAGCCCTGGGTCTCCCG
>NZ_JBEXUX010000055.1:0-69439 GCF_040629175.1 Embleya sp. NPDC005971
CCGGGCCCCGGCACGGCATCACCACCGTCGTCTCCCAGCGCAGCGGCGAGACCGCGAGCGCGTTCACCACCCACCTCCCGGCGGCCGACGGCCCCGGCGCGACGCCACCCGTCCCGCGGCTCAGCCGCGGGGCGTCCGCCAACCGGCCCACGCGCTGCGCACCATGTCCGACGTGTCGTGCCGGGCCTTCCAGCCCAACTCGGTGGTGATCAGGTCGGCGCTCGCCACCACCCGGGCCGGGTCGCCCGCACGCCGCGGCCGGACCTCCGGAGCCAAGTCGCGCAAACCGGTGACCTCGCCGATGAGTTCCACCATCTCGCGCACCGACGTGCCCTCGCCGCGACCCACGTTCAGCACCAGGCGCGCGTCCGGATCGCTCGCGAGCCGACGGGTGGCGGCCACGTGCGCCTCGGCCAGGTCCACCACGTGGATGAAGTCGCGCACGCAGGTGCCGTCCGGGGTGTCGTAGTCGTCCCCGAAGATCATCGGCGCCTGATCCGCCGTCAACTTCTCCAGCACCATCGGCACCAGGTTGAACACGCCCTTGTCCGCGAGCTCCGGCGCGCCCGCGCCCGCGACGTTGAAGTAGCGCAACGAGGCGTACGAGATCTTGTGCGCGCGCGCCGTGGCCTTGATCATCCACTCGCCGACGAGCTTGCTCTCGCCGTACGGGTTGATCGGCACGCACGGGGTGTCCTCGTCGACGAGGTCGACGTCGGGCATGCCGTAGACGGCGGCGCTGGAGGAGAACACGATCCGGGTGACCTCGGCCTCGACCATGGCCGCCAGCAGGGTGCGCAGACCCTCGACGTTCTCCTCGTAGTAGTAGAGGGGGCGCGCGACCGATTCGGGCACCTGCTTGCGGCCCGCGATGTGCACCACACCGTCCACGGCGTGCGCCCGGAAGACCCCGTCGAGCAGTGCCCGATCCAGCACCGAGCCGACCACCAGTGGCACCTTCTCCGGGACCAACTCGCGGGTGCCCGAGGACAGGTCGTCGACCACGACCACGTCCTCGCCGACCGCGAGCAGCGCCCGCACGACATGTGTCCCGATGTATCCGGCACCGCCGGTGACAAGCCACTTCATGACTTCAGCGTAACCGCCGAGCCGTTCGCCCCGGCTCAGGCCGGGCCGGGGCGACGCGGGCCGGTCCGCTTCACGACACCGGCGTCGAGTCCGACTCGGTGACGCGGTGCTGCGGTTCGGTTCCGGGGATCATCACCTTGCGCGAGACCACGAACGTCACCGGGATCGCGGCGGCGGCGGCGACGAGCGGCGCGATCCGCTCGTCCATCGACGCCCACGACACCAGCGCGTAGACGCCCACCGTGGTGATCACGAAGTTCGTCACGTTGGTCAGCGGGAACAGCAGGAACTTCTTCCACGTGGGCCGCACCTTGTAGGTGAAGTACGTGTTCATGAAGAACGAGCCGATCATGCTCAGGATGAAGGCGGTGACGTGGGCCGCCAGATACGGCACCACATGACGCAACCCGAGGTAGAGCAGGTAGTAGGTGCCGGTGTTCACCACACCCACGAGCGCGAAGCGAATGGCCTGACGCAGCATCAGCGGCCGACCCCTCGGGGCGCGGCGTTCGCCGAGGTCTCCCGGATGGCGGCGGCCATCTGCGGCGCGGGCACCCGCGTCTCCGTGCTCTCGCGGACCAGGTAGTGCGGGCGGTTCTTGGTCTCGTAGTAGATACGGCCGATGTACTCGCCGATCAGACCGAGCATCGTCATCTGGAGCCCGCCCAGACCGGTCACCGCCGCGATGATGGTGATGTAACCGGGCGTCTGGATGCCCTGGAAGATCGCGATGCCGATCAGAATCATGGTGTACGCGAGCGACAGCGCGGACAACACGAGGCCGAAGTAGATGGCCACCCGCAACGGCCGGTTGTTGAACGAGATCAAACCGTCCAGGCCGTAATTGAGGAGCTTGCCGAAACTCCACTTGGTCTGTCCGAGTTCGCGGGTGACATTCTTGTATTCGAAGAGAACCGAGTCGTATCCGATCCACGAATACAGGCCCTTGGAAAACCTGTTGTATTCGCGCATCGACAGCAGCGCATTCAGTGCCTGCCGCGACAACAATCGGAAGTCGCCGACACCGTCGACGAGTTCGACGTCGACCCACTTGTTGACGAGCTTGTAGTACGAGCTGCTGAGGAAACTGCGGAACCGCTTGTCGCCCTCACGGCTGCGCCGCGCGATCACCTGATCGTGGCCCTTGAGGTGGAGATCCAGCATGCGCGGGATCAACTCCGGCGGATGCTGGAGGTCCGCGTCCATGATCACCACGGCGTCGCCGGTGGCCTGCTCCAGGCCGGCCAACATGGCGGCCTCCTTGCCGAAGTTGCGGCTGAAGGAGGTGTACTTGGCGGCCGGGTCCTTGGCCGCCAGCTCGCGCAGGATCCGCAGCGTTCCGTCGGAGCTGCCGTCGTCGACGTAGCAGATCTCGACGTCGGCCCCGATGTCCTTGAGCTCCGCGCGGATCGTCTCGTGGAAGGTGGACAGTACGGCTTCTTCGTTGAAGCACGGCACCACGAGAGACAAGAGCATCGACTTCACCGGTTTCTCGTCTGAAGACAGGACCAGGCCCAAGGCCACAGCCGCGTTGGCAGGCGTTCTGTCCGACCCGCGTCGCCGAAGAGGTTCCACAGACCTGGTCGAAGACGGTCGGCAGCCCGAGCGCCGATCATTCTTGCACGAAAAGCCTGTCCCGAATCACTGCGCCGACCCGGATCCACAGCCCGGAGAGCGACCGCGCGGGCCTCGGACGGGGCTCCTGGAAGGTTCGTTGGGAGGGACGCGGCCGGCTCCGCAGCGGTTCCACGGCCGGCCCCGGCGCCCGGCGTCGTCGACGACGGGTGCGACCGTCGACCCGGTCGCACCCGAGAGCACTCGACGGGTCAGGTCTTGGAGCCGGACCGGCGGCGGAATCGGGCGGTGGCCACGGCCGCCGCACCGCGCGGGCCGTCCGCGACCCGCACGCCGAGCGAGTGGTTGGCCGTGCGGTAGGGCTGCACGAGCAGCAGAGCCCGACGCAGGTCCGGGACCATGTGCCGGGTCAGCCCCGAGCCACCGGCGGCGCGAACTCGCACATGGGTGGCCGACCCGTCCCAAAAGCTCACCTGCGCCCAGATGTCCCACGTCGCGAACGCGCCGAGGCCGCGCAGCGCGCCGCCGTCCAGCACCGCGCGCCCGTGCAGGAACCCGTCCTCGGCGGTGGCGGTCACCGTCGCGGGCCGGGACCGATTGGTGGTGCCGAGTCGATCGCGCAGTTCGATCTCGACGTGCGCGATCCCGGAGGCGCTGATCCGGCCGTACAGATCGGCGATCCGCAGGTCCAGCGCGAGCCGGGCCCCGGTGACCGACACCGACGCCTCGACGTCGATCGGCAGCCCGGCGGTGGGCACCGAGCGGAAACCGCTGAGCGGGACCGCCGGGCGCTCGTCGTCCCAGGTCGGGGTCTCGGGACCGCCGAAGTACGGCGGCACCAGCCGCGGCGGATCCGCGGCCAGCTCGGCGAGCCGGGCGGCGGCGGTCGGCCGCTCCCGGGTGCGCACCACGTCGGCGGCCCAGCGCGCGGACGGCGTCGCGTCCACGAAGGCCCGCACGCCGAACGTGGACAGATGTTGCCGGGCGATCTCCCACCACTCGTTGCGGTACTCCTCCTCCTGCCGGTGCAGGTCACGCAGGTAGAGCGAGAGATCGTGCTCCAGGAATTTGCGCTCGGCCGCGTCCACCAGGTGCTCGTCACCGGTGTCGCGCATGATCTCTACGACATCGGCGTGCGCCCGGACCCGGTCCTGCCAGTTGCGGATGCGGTCGCGACGCAGCGAGATGGACGGCTTGGAGGTGCGGCGCCGCACGTTCCAGGTGTAGACGGGCGCGTCGATCACCGCGAAGCGACGGGCCGCCGCGTAGACCTTCGCGGTGAACGGGAAGTCCTCGTAGTGGGCCGCGCCGTCGGGGAACTGGATGTGATTCTCGGTCAGGAACGAGCGGCGGTAGAGCTTGTTCACCGCGAGCGTGTCCCACAACGATTCCGGGCGTTCGGCGATCGAGTACACGCCCGGCTTCGCGAACAGGTGCGGATGCCAGGCCACATCGCGTTCCTCGGGCAACTCGCGGCGCACGCACCGCCCGGCCACGAAGTCCACGTCGTTGTCGACCGCGGCCCGATACATCGCCTCGACCGCGCCGGGCGGGAGCACGTCGTCGCTGTCGAGGTAACAGATCCAGCCGGACTGCGCGAAGGCGGTGCCGTCGTTGCGCGGCTCGCCGCAACCACCGCTGTTGGTGGTACGCCGCACCACCCGGACCCGATCGCGCGGCCAGCGGGACAACACCTGGCCGGTCTCGTCCGTCGACGCGTCGTCCACCACCACGATCTCCGAGACCACATCACCCTGGGCCAGGGCCGACTCGATGGCGGCCGGCAGGTGAGTCGCGTCGTTGTACGTGATGACGACGACGCTCACCCCGTCAGTGCGAGTCATCTCTTCACCCATTCTCGTTGCGGCGGCGCCGACCGGTGCGGCGGCAATCAGCCTATGCTCCGGCACTTCGGCTTCGGGTACCCGATGGCGCCCACGGTGAAAAGCTCCGTCCACCGGCGATTCCACATGGGTGGTTCGCGGGTCGGTCGGTGTCGTGCGCACGGGCCTTTCCGTGCGCACGACACCGACCGCGCCGCTAGTTGCCGATCGGCAGCCAATTGCCGAACGGTGCGGCGGCGACGGGGTCCTGCTGCCTGGTGACCAGCATGCGCCCGTCCTGACCCAGGGCCAGCAATACGGTGCGACCGGTCGAGTCCGTCGCGGCCAGCGGGGTGTACGGAACGTAGCGACCGTCGTCGTTCCAGCGCAGCGGCAGCGCGTCCCGGTCCGGCGCGGCCACCGCGCTGCTCACCCCGCCGCCGTTGTTGCGCACGACCAGGGCCACCTTGCCGTCGGCGCGCGGTGTCACCGCGACCGTCCCGGTGCCGCCCGGCACACCGAGGTCGCGCGGCTCGGCCGCCCACCCGCCCTCGGGCGCGGTCTGGCGCAGCGCGATCACCGCCCCGTCGGGCGACCTGCGGACGTAGACGCCGATCCGGCCGTCGGCCTCGATCACCGCGGTCGGGGCGGAGGAGACCGCCGGACCCCGGAACCTCGGGTCGGCCACGAGCGCCGTGTTGGGCTTGGGCTGGGCCCAGCGCGCCATGCCGGCCCTGGTCGACGCGAAGACCTCGATCCGGCCGGCGCGGGTGGTCACGGTGGCCAGGCCGTCCTGGAGGTCGGCGCCGCCCAGGTTGGCCCACGGGCCCCAGGTGCCGTTGGCCAGTTCGGTGCTGCTGCTCAAACCGCGGCCGCCGTTGCGTACGAACACCGACATGCGGCCGTCCTGGTTCACCGCCACGGCGGGCACCCCGACGTTGCGGGCGAGCTGCGGGTCGGCCGCGTCCGGGTTGCCGATCACCGACCACGGGCCGAACTTGCCGCCCGGCTCGGTCTGCGTCGCGGTCACGATCTCACGCTTCTGGGTCGGCGCGGTGGGGCCGAAGGTGGTCCGCAGACCCACCAGCCGCAGCTTGCCGTCGGGTGTCTTGGCCACGCTCAGCGTGGGCGCCAGCCAGCCGCCGCCGACATAGGCCGGGCTGCCCCAGGTGCCGCTGCCCGCCTTCTTCTCGGTCCACTGGCTGACCTGCCCGTCCAGCACCGCGAACGCGGTCAGCCGGCCGTCCGGCAGGGTGCCCGCCCAGGTCGGCGTGACCGGGTAGCGCGCGTAGGTGGTCTGCGGCCACAGCGACTTCTCGGCGGTCGTGCCCACGTTCCGGTCCCCACACCCGAATTCGAGCGAACAGCGGTCGGGGTTGCCGCCGCCGTAGATGTCCAGGATCGACTTCTTGCGCTTGAACTCGTCGGCGGCCAGGTTGCTCGGCCAGAAGGCGTTGCCGTAGCCGCGGAAGCTGGTGACCACGATGCGGCGCGAGTTGCCCGGGCCCTGATAGTCGGCCAGGGACGCCTGGGCGAAGAGCGCCGCGGCGGTGTGGTCCGGGTGGTCCACGTAACCCTTGCCGGGTTCGGGCGAGTAGACGTGCGGCTCGGGATCCGGGTCCAGGGTGCGGACACTGGTCGGCGCGAACTGGGCGTACAGGTCGGTGAGCGTGCCGACCAGGGCGTCCTTCGTATAGGCGTAGGTGTTCTTGACCGGGCCGCCGGCCGGGATCAAGGTGGGCATGCTCGGGATCGAGCCCTCCCACAGTTGCCGCAGACCGACCTGCTTCTCCTTCGCGACATGCCCGCCGCCGTCGAGCATGTTCAGGAACACCAGGCGCACGCGCGGCTTGGCCACGAGCGTGTCCACCTCGGCGAGGCCGACCCGGGTCTTCAGGGTCGAGCGCTCCCACTTGGCGTTGCGGTTGCCGGCCGCCATCTCCGCGTACGCCTGGCGCAGGCCGTTCTGCCGGGCCGTCGCGTACTGCGAGCGGTCCAACGACTTCTGCTTCGAACCCGACGGCGCCCGCCAGCCGTCGGCCTCGCCGGCGGTCAGATAGATGGTCGTGGACGCGCTGCCGTGGTCTATCGACTTCTCGATCTCCGGGTTGATGAAGTACAGGTCGTCATCGGGATGGGCCACCACCTGCACGTACGCACCCGGGAAGTCCGGCGAGTAGACCTCGGGGAAGGGCGCGGCCGCAGCGTCCTTCGACGGGGTCGACGATCCGGGCGAACGGACCAGGAACACGATGCCGATCAGGACGGCCAGGGCTATCGGGACCAACGTCCATCCGCGGCTCAGACGACGTGGGAGAGACACGTACCGGCGCCTTCCAGTGGAGGTAGAGACCGCAGGCGGATCGGCGTGCGGAGCAGGTATGGCGATCGAGGCATGGTTATATGACCAGATTCGAAATCTGCGTTCGTGGTTCCACAGGGTCCGAAGGTCCAGCGCCTGGCGGCGATGGCTAGTCTGGCACGAGCCGAGCCGTGGCCCGCTTCGCCGCAGCCGGCGCAGCGGCCCCCGTCGAATCGGCCGGGCCCCCGGACCGCCCGTATCCTGGGCCCGCTCTCGATCATCGTAGTTCGCCTCGGAAGGGTCGCTGGTGCGCCGTCTCGGTCTATCCTCGTCGGGAACCCACGTCCCAACCGCCACGTTGATTCGGGCCGGGGCTCTGACGGGGGCGGCGGTCGCCGGGATCCTGTTGTCGGTCGGCGCGTTCCTGGGACTCTTCGTGCGGCCCAGCTCGGACGACTGGTGCGTCCTGTGGAAGGCCCGGGACATGGGCACCTGGGGCCTGATGGACGACTTCTGGAACACCCAGAACGGCCGCGTCTCCAACGCCTTCGTCTCCGGCCTGGTCTACGGCGACGGTCTCGCCGGCGTCAAGGTGCTGCCACTGCTGCTGTTGGTGTTCCTGGCAGCGGGTCTGTTCCTGCTCTACCGCACCCTGTGGGCGCGGCTCGGCTGGGAGGCGCCCGCGTCGGTGTACCTGCTGCTCGCGCTGATCACCACGTGCGCGGTCTTCCTGTCCATGCCGATCCCGTACCAGGCCCTGCTGTGGGCGCCGGCCACCATCTCGCACACCCTGCCGTTCGTGATCGGTGTCTGGAGCCTGTTCTGGTGCCTGACCGCCACGACGCCCAAGCGCCGGCAGGTGGCCGTGATCGGGATCGGGGTCGTCGGTCTGTTCATCGGCATGCTCAGTGAGCCGTTCACCGTCGTCTCGCTGGCCATGTGTGGTGTGGCCGCGCTGGTGGCACTGCCCGCCGCGATCCGCCGCAAGGAACGCTTCGCACTGCTGTGGAACGTGTCCGCCCTGGTCGGTCTCGTGGTCGGGCTGGGTCTGCTCTACACCTCCCCCGGGGCCAAGCTGCGCCGGGCCGCGACCGGCACGGGGGAGTCGGCGCTCGACCCGAAGGTGCTCAAGTCCGGGTATCACGAGTGGCTCAAGGTGCTGGACACGATCACCTCGACGTGGACGTATCTGGCCGTGGTCGCGATCGGCGTCCTGCTGGGCCTGGTGACGCGACGGCTGGTCGCGGACGGGCCCCTGCTGCCGGGGCCGACCTGGCTCAAGGCCGTGGTCCTGGTGCTGCCGGCGCCGATGTTCCTGGTGATCAGCTTCGGCGTCACCCTGTCGCTGCGCCTGGGCTACGGCCCCGGCGGGTGGTCCTACAGCCGTACGTGGCTCAACTTCCTCGGCCCCACCCTGGTCGTGCTCGGCCTGTGGGGCGTGTGCCTGGGCGTGGCGCTGCGGGCGTTGGCGGCCCGACGGGGCAACGCCGGACGCGCCGGCCTGGCGGTGATCGCCCTGGCGGCGGCGGTCTTCAGCGCCGTGTCCCTGGTCGAGTGGGCCGGGGTCATGCGGGACCTGACCAGGACCACGGTCACCCGGGCACAACAGTGGGACGCCGAGGACGCGCGCACTCGGGCCCAGGTGCGGGGCGGGGCGACGGTGGTGACCTACGATCCGCATCGGATCGGTGGCCTGGCCGAAGCCTTCATGGTGCCTCGGGCCAAGGACTGGGCCGCGGGATGCGTGGCCCGCTACTACCGGGTGGACGAGGTCGTGCGGCCCCGGAAGTGACTCCGGGACCGCACGAGCGGGCGTCGATCCGTCAGCGGTCGATCTCGTCGAAGAGGTCTTCCCAGCGGTCCAGCACCGCTTCCAGGGCATAGGGCCGCACGTGTTCGCGTGCGGCCTTGCCGTAGGTGCAGCGCAGTTCGGGATCCGCGATCAGCCGTTCGAGCGCCCTGGCCAGCGCCGGCATGTCCCCGGACGGGACGAGCACGCCGGTCACACCGTCGTCGACGAGTTCGCGGACACCGGCCGAGAGGTCGAAGCTGACCACCGGCACCCCGCACGCGGCGGCCTCGGCCAGCGCCATCGGGCGCCCCTCCTTCTCGCTGCTGAGGGCGACGATGTCGACCTCGCGCAGCGCCCGGCTCATGTCCGAGACCCGGCCGCGGAAGATCACCCGATCGGCGATGCCCAGCTCGACGGCGGTTTCCCGCAGGTAGTCCTCCTGCGGCCCGTCGCCCATCAGATGCAGTTCCCAGTCCTGGTGCGCATCACGGGTGGCCTCGGCGAAGGCCCACAGCAGCCGTTCCAGGCGCTTGATGCCCTCCAGCCGGCCGACCGCGGCCACCCGCCGGGTCCCCGCCGGTGCCACCGCGTCCGGGTAGAACGACAGCGGGTTCGGCATCACGCCCGCGTTGGGCAGCCGTAGCCGGGTGAACTCGTCGGCGTCGCCCTGGCTGAGGAACAGTGCCTTGCTCATCAGCGGGTAGTGCCGCAGGATCAGGTCCTTGTTCTCCGAGGTGCGGGCCTGGAGGAAGGACTCGTGGTACTGGCCGATGCCCTTGAGCTGCGGCCAGTGCAGCGGCAGGACCCAGTCCGCGGCCCACGGCGAGCCGAAGACGACGAAGCCCTCGGGCACGGCGTCGAAGCGTGCCTGGAGCTTGGCCCGGGCCTCGGTGCGCGCCGCCTTGTTGCGCCGGGCGCTCAGGTTCCGGGTCGGGCTGAGCCGCTCGGTCAGCGACTTGGCGTGCCAGGCCGCCGCCGGAGTGTCCGGATAGAGCGTGGTGTGCTCGTAGGTGGGCTCGTCGTGATAGCGGAAGGGCTCCGGGGCGGTACGGATGCCGACCACCTCGACGCGATGTCCGCGTCCGCCCAGACCCTGCGCCAGGGTGTGGATGACCCGCTGGGACCCTCCGAGCGAGTCGACGTCGATGCCCACGAAGAAGACGTGGCGTGTCCGGGTGGTCCTCACTGCTGTTCCTCACCGAAGAAGGCGTCCACGACGGTCCGACTGGCATGACCGGTCTCATAAGAACAGAACATCGTGTGGAATTTCTCGTAACGCTCCGCGTATTCCTCGACCACAGGGTCGAGATCACGCAATACGTCGACCAGCTCCGACGTCTCGCGGAGCATCGGGCCCGGAGCGATCTCCTCCAGGTCGTAGTACGTGCCCCGCTCGCCGTGCTTGTAGTTCTCGTAGTCGTCGACGAAGAGCAGGATCGGGCGGCGCAGGTTGGCGTAGTCGAACATCAGCGACGAGTAGTCGGTGAGGAGCGCGTCCGAGGCCAGCAGCAGGTCGTTGACATCCGGGAAATTGGAACCGTTGCGCACCACGTGCGCCAGTTCCGCCGGGACGGTGAATCGGTCGTAGTAGTGCGCGCGCACCACGATGATCCAGTCGTCGTCCAGGTTGTCGACCAGTTCGCGCAGGTCGACGCGGATGGAGGAGCCGGTGTTGCGTCCGCCGTCGCGGAAGGTGGGCGCGTACAGCAGCACCCGCGCGCCGTCCGGGACGCCGAGCCGGTTCCGGGCCTCCTGGGCCCGCTCCAACTGCTCCGGTTCCTCCCAGCGCACCAGCACGTCGTTCCGGGGGTATCCGGTGCGCAGCAGGTCGCCGGTGTACTTGTTGGCCGGCACGAAGGTGCGCTCGAACTCCTCGCTGGGCGAGACCAACAGGTCCCAGCGATCCACCATCGCCTGGTGCTTGGACTGCGCGTCGTCCGCCGCGTTGCGCAGCGAGGGGACGTCGAAGCCCATCGTCTTCATGGTCTGGCCGTGCCAGGTCTGCAGGTAGTGCGTCTCGGGCCGCTTGGCGTAGATCGACGGGAGATTGTGGCTGTCGACCCAGAACTGCGCGCGCGCCATCGTGTGCACGTACTGCCAGCTTCCGCGCCGCACGAGCTTGACGCCCTCGGGGAAGGTCGAGGTGTCGCCCGCGTACGACCACACCACGTCGACCGGGCGCCCCTGGCGCACCAGCTCCTCGTGGATGTAGCGCGGGTTGTCCAAGTAGCCCTTGCCCTCGACCGATTCGAAGAGCACGAGCCCTTTGCGCACGGGCAGCCGCGTCAGCGCCCGGTAGATCGTGGCCTTGTTCTCGTGGCTGTTGAGCTTCTTGCGCGCGGCCTTGACCTTGCGCTTGATCCGACGCTGGATCGGACCCAGCCGCTTGACCTCCTTGAAGGCCCCCGTCCGGTCCCAGGTGATCTGGAAGCGCCCCGCACCGGCCGGCTCGCACTCGATCCGGACCGAATGCCGCTCGATCCGGCGGTAGGTGATCCGGCGGGCGAGCGGCGTGAACCCGAGCTGCCCGAGCAGGATGTTCGTGTTCGTCAGGTCGCCCTGGCGAAGGGTGACGGTGGGGTGGCGCCGGCCCACGAAACCGTTGATGCCCAGCGGCACATCGGCCAGTTCGAGGGTGACCTCGCCGGCGAACTCGCCGGGACCGTCCGGGAGCAACCGGAACGGAGTGCGCATGATGCGCCCGGTGGTCCCGAGGTTCACCCGGGCTTCCACCGGTTCATCGCCCAGGAGCAGGCCCGGGTCGTAGGTGCGCAGGCGCAGGACGAGAGCCGTGCCCTCGGTGCGGAACGATTCGACCTCGTGCCGGAGAATCGCGGTCTCGAAGACCTGGTTCTCGTAGTGGCGTTCCGTCACGTCCAGGTTTTCCCGGGCCTCGGCCGTCTCCGGCACGACGCGACCCCAGTACGCGCGGTCGTCCGCCCGGGTCACATAGCGGGGGGCGACCTTGGGGCGACCCAGGATGCGGGCCTGCTCGACGGTCTCCTCCAGGCGCCCGGCCCGCAGCAGATACAGGCAGATCCGCTCGTCGGGCGGCAGCAGCGCGTACGCCTCGTCGTTGAGCGTGGCCAGGTAGGGCACCGTGGCCTCGGCGAACCCGGCCACCCACTCCTTGGGCCGATGCGGGAGGTCGCCCAGGTAGAGCCGGAAATCGTGGCGCAGGAACTTGTGGTCCTTGGCGGTCTTCAGCGCCCGGCTCTGCCCGGCCTGCACGAAGAACTCGTCCACCAGCCGGGCCACCGTCATCCGGTCGACGACGTTCTGCATCTTGTGTCGACTGCTGGAGATCGAGAGCTTCTCGTTCGCCGCGGCCAGGTACCAGCGATAGACGACCCAGGGGACCACGACGAAGCTCTTGGCGAGGGAGAACGCCTGCGCGGAGAAGAGCTGGTCCTCGTAGTGGATTCCCACCGGGAATCGAAGGCCGTGCTCTTCGATGAATTCCCGGCGATACATCTTGTTCGTGGAGAGGTGGTCGAAGAGCATCTCGGGCTTTTCCTGGAGCCCGTGCACCACCTCTTCCTCGAGGAAGAGATCGGGATACCAGAGGGCGGTCCGCCCGGTCGCCTCGAAGTAACGTTCGACATCGCCGGTCGCGAAATCCGCGCCGCTCTTCTCCAGGGTGAGCAGCAGGCTCTTGCACGCGTGCGGAGGCAGTTCGTCGTCGCTGTCCAAAAACATCACGTACGGCGCGCGGGAAACCTCGATGCCCCGGTTGCGCGGCGCGCTGCAGCCACCACTGTTGTGCTCCAGGCGGACGTAGCGCACGCGCGGGTCGGCCGCCTCGAGCTCCCGGGCCACATCCGGTGTCGTGTCCGTGGAGCAGTCGTCCGCAATGATCACCTCCAGGCTGTTCAACGTCTGCGCGAGCACGGAACGCACTGCGCGGGGCAGCCGTTCTGCGTCGTTGTAAACGATGACGACCACGCTCACGTCTGGCGTGGAGGGTGATGACATTGCGGCTGCCTCCGGGTTGTGCGAACGACTCGAGCTGTGCCTTGAGGGCGCTTCGTCGACCGACCGGTGCGGTGGTCGATCGTGACGAAGTGGGGGGAAGTACCTGAAAAATGTACGCACGAGTTGCCTGGATCCTAGCCAACGGGCGGATCACCGGGCGAATGTCGCCCACCGGCGGGTAGCGCTGCGCCTCGTGGTGGAGACGCGTCGAACTCGCATTCCGGTTCCATCGGCGCGGCCGCTTTTCCCGGGCCCGGCGCCGGGCCCGGCGGGCGAGCCTGCCAGGATGGAGCGGGGCGGATCGGACGGTATCGAGGCTCCCCGTGATCGGCTAGCCTGTCTCGTTGTTTCGACCGGGGCTGCGCCCCGTCGACCTCTTTGACATCAAAGTTGCTCCGGCGACCGCTCGTAAGGAGTGATGGCGCCTGTCCACGGCACTGGTCATCACGGCGTCAACATCGTTGCCCTCCCCGGCCGGAATCGATCCGGCCGCGCTGCTCGCCGAACTCGCCGCGCTGACCCGGGCGGTGCCCGACGTGCAGGTCGTGCCCGCGGCCGGGCTCGACCCGCGGATCGCGGCCGACACCGACCGCATCGCGCTGGTCGATCAGCGCTTCGTCGGGCATCGGCACGCACTGCGACTGGCGATCGCGGACACCCGCTTCCCGGCCACGCACGTGCCCGGCGTGCTCGTCGTCGAGGGCGACGCGCGGGCCGAGGCCGGCCGCGTGCTCGCCGAACTCGGCCGACTGCCCGCCGACATCAGCGTGCCGGACGCGATCGCCGAACGCATGATCGCGGACGGCCGCGTGTCGGTACGGGTCGTGCCGCTGGGCGACCTGGTCGCCGCCGTCCCGCACGGGCCCGTCGAACGCGAGCAGGCCCTGGCCGCGGTGGCGGCCGTGGACGAGGAACGCATCCGGCTGAACTCGGCGGTCAAGGCCCGCGACGGCTTCTTCACCACCTTCGCGGTGAGCACCTGGTCGCGCTACCTCGCGCGTTGGTGCGCCGGCCGGGGGCTGACGCCCAACCAGGTCACCGTCGCCTCGCTGTTCGTCGCGCTGGCCGCCGCGGCCGGTGCCGCCACCGGCACCCGCGCCGGCTACATCGGTGCCGCGCTCGGCCTGTACCTGTCCTTCGTGTTGGACTGCACCGACGGCCAACTCGCCCGCTACGCGGTGAGTTACTCGCGGATCGGCTCCTGGCTGGACGCCACCTTCGACCGGGCCAAGGAGTACGCGGTCTACGCGGGCCTGGCCATGGGCGCGGCCCGGCACGACGACGACGTGTGGACTCTCGCGCTGGTCGCCATGGTCGTGATGACCACCCGACACATCGTCGACTTCGCCTTCAACGAGACCCGGCGCGGCATCGGCGGCGGGGACGACGACAGCGCCGACGGCGGCGCCGGCGCCAAGCTCTCCGGCAAGTTGAACTCGGTCGGCTGGACCGTGTGGGCCCGGCGGATGATCATCCTGCCGATCGGCGAGCGCTGGGCGCTGATCGCCGTGCTCACCGCGACCACCACGCCGCGGATCACCTTCGTCGTGCTGATCGTCGGCTGCGTGCTGGCCGCCTGCTACACCTCGCTGGGCCGGATCCTGCGCTCGCTGCCGCGCCGCGCCGCGTTCGTCCCGCAGGTGGGCGAACACCTCGCCGCGCTCGCCGACAGCGGCCCGCTCGCCGAGGCGGTGGCCCGACTGCGACTGCGCGTGCCCGCCCCCGCCGCCGCGCTGCTGGGTACCGCGGCACTGCTCGCCGTCCTGCTCGCGGGCGGTGCGGGCGAGTGGTGGGGCCTGGCCGGTGCCGGGGTGTACGCCCTGTGCGCCGGGGTGGCGATCGGCCGACCGCTGGTGCGTCGGCTCGACTGGGTGGTGCCGCCGGTGTTCCGCGCCGCGGAGTACGCCGCGATCACCATCCTCGCTGCCAAGGTGGCGCCCACCGCGGTGGGCGCGGCATTCGGCCTGGTCGCGGCCACGGCCTACCATCACTACGACACGGTGTACCGCCTGCGTGGCGGCTACGGGGCCCCGCCCCGGGCACTGGTGTGGCTGGTCCTGGGTCACGAGGGGCGTGTGCTCCTGGTGACCGTGCTGGCCGCGCTGGGCTCGGGGACCCTGCGCACCGGCCTGATCGTGACGGCCGTCGTGCTCGCGGCGATCGTGCTCACCGAGAGCGTCACGTTCTGGGTGCGCGGTGCGCGCCCGGACATCGAGGACGCCACTCCGGTGGGACCGGCTCCCACGGCCCCGACGCCGTCGTACCGCCCCCTGGAGGCCGCCGCCGCGGCTGCCTCCGATCGAACTGGAGACCTCTCATGATCGGCCTCGTTCTCGCCGCCGGCGCCGGCCGCCGGCTGCGCCCGCATACCGACACGCTGCCCAAGGCCCTGGTGCCGGTGGGCGCGCCCGGTGCGCCGGACAGCGAACGGTCGATCCTGGAGGTCACGCTGTCGCACTACGCCTCGGTCGGACTGACCGAGGCCGCGATCGTGGTCGGCTACTGCGGCGACGCGATCCGCGACCGGCAGAGCGTGCTGGAGAGCCGGTACGGCCTGAAGCTGCACATGGTCGACAACGACAAGGCCGAGGAGTGGAACAACGCCTACTCCCTGTGGTGCGCGCGGGACTACCTCGCGGACGGCGTGCTGCTGGCCAACGGCGACACGCTGCACCCGGTCTCGGTGCAGGAGACGATGCTCGCCGCGCGCGACACCTCCGGGTCCGGCGCCAAGGGCATCATCCTGGCCCTGGACACCGCCAAGCCGCTCGCCGACGAGGAAATGAAGGTCACCCTCGGCGAGGACGGCCGGATGCGCCGGATCACCAAGCTGATGGACCCGGCCGAAGCGGCCGGCGAGTACATCGGCGTCACGCTGATCGAGGGCCACGCGGCGCCCGCGCTGATCGAGTCGCTCCAGGCGACCTTCGAGCGCGACCCGCAGCTCTACTACGAGGACGGCTACCAGGAGCTGGTGAACCGGGGCGGCCGGGTCGACGTGCAGCCGATCAGCGCGCCGGACACCCGGGTGCCGTGGACCGAGATCGACACCACCGAGGACCTCACGGTCGCGCGGGAGATCGCGTGCCGGTACTGACCCGACTGGTTCCCACCCCGCTCACCGTCGACATCCGCGCGGGCGCGGTCGACGACCTGGCGGCCATCCTGGCCGACCGCCGGGTCTCGACCTCCGGCCGGATAGCGGTGGTGGTCAGCGAGGGCTCCGGCACGCGACTGCGCGAACGCTTCGCGCCGCAACTGCCGGGCGCCGAGTGGTACAGCGTCGCCGGCGGCACCCTGACCGCCGCCGTCGACCTGGCCGACCGGATGCGCGGCGGGGCCTACGACGCGGTGGTCGGCCTCGGCGGCGGCCGGGTCCTGGACGCGACCAAGTACGCCGCCGCGCGCGTGGGCCTGCCCATGGTCGCGGTCGCCACCAACCTCGCCCACGACGGCATCGCGTCGCCGGTGAGCATCCTGGACAACGACGCCGGCCGCGGCTCCTACGGCGTGCCCACCCCGATCGCGCTGGTGGTGGACCTGGACCTGGTCCGCGCCGCACCGCAGCGCTTCGTGCGCTCGGGCATCGGCGAGTCGTTGTCCAACCTGTGCGCGGTCGCCGACTGGGAGCTCTCCCAGCGCGAGACCGGCGAGCCGGTGGACGGCCTGGCGGTCGCGCTGGCCCGCACCTCCGGCGACTCGATACTGCACCGCCCGGGCGGGATCGAGGACGACGACTTTCTCGTGGCCCTGGCCGAGGGCCTCGTACTCTCCGGCATCGCGATGTCCGTGGCCGGCACCACACGTCCCTGCAGTGGGGCCTGCCACGAGATCTCGCACGCGATCGACCTGCTCTACGGCGAGCGCGACGGTCACGACGGGCTGCACGGCGAACAGGTCGGCCTGGGTGCCGCGTTCGCCACGTACCTGCGCGGCGACGTCGAGCTGACCAAGCTCTTGACGAGCACTCTCGATCGGCACAAGCTGCCGGTCGTGCCGGAGCATCTCGGCTTGACCATCGACGAATTCGTGGCGGCGGTGAGTCACGCGCCCCAGACCCGTCCGGGACGCTTCACCATCCTCGAACATCTCGACCTCGACAATGACGCCATCCGGGATTCGGTGACCGAATATGTCCACACCTACGGCGGCTGAGCTTCGCTCGGTCGTACACCCCGAGGGCCTGCTGGACCGGCGCAGTGGCGAACACTGGGCCGGGCGCATCTACATGCGGCAGATCTCCCTCCAGGTCACCCGACGCATCGTCGGGACCCGGGTGACGCCCAACGGGCTCACCTACATGATGATCCTCGCGGGCATCGCCGCGGGCGCCGCGCTGATCCTGCCCGGGATCGCCGGCCCGCTCGCGGCGCTGATCCTGGTGCAGCTCTACCTCCTGCTCGACTGCGTCGACGGCGAGGTGGCCCGCTGGCGCCGGCAGACCTCGGTCACCGGTGTCTACCTCGACCGGGTCGGCCACTACCTCTCCGAGGCGGCGCTGCTCTCCGGCGCCGGCCTGCACGCCGCCGGCGTCCTGGACGGCGGTGGCTTCAACGGCTACGCGACGCTGGGCGTGGTCGCCGCGCTGGGCGCGATCCTGATCAAGTCGGAGACCGACCTGGTCGACGGCGCCCGGGCCAAGAGCGGCCTGCCGCCCGTGCAGGACGCGGCCGCCGTGCCGCGTTCCTCGGGGGCCGCCTCGGCCCGCAAGCTGGTCGCCTCGCTCAAGTTCCACCGCCTGGTCGGCGCCGTCGAGGCGTCGATCTTCCTGCTTCTGGCGGGTCTGCTCGACCTGGTGCTCGACGACGGCGGCCTGCTGTACAGCAGGATCGCGGTCGGCGCGCTCGCCGCCATCGCGCTCCTGCAGACCGTGCTGCACCTGATCAGCGTGCTCATGTCGAGCAGGCTCCGGTGACCGCCGCGGCTGCCCAGGGGCAGCGCACCGGCGACGGCACCGCGGCGGATCGCATCACGCTCGGCGCGGTCGTGCTGACCATGGGCGACCGCCCGGTCGAGCTGGACCGGCTGCTGCGCTCGGTCGCCGACCAGGTCGGCGACCCGATGGCGGTGGTCGTGGTGGCCAACGGCGGCCCGCTGCCGGAGCTGCCCGAGGGCACGGTGGGCATCCCGCTGCCGAAGAACGTCGGCATCCCCGCCGGCCGCAACGTGGGCACCGCGGGGCTGCCGGCCGGCACCGACGTGGTGCTCTTCCTCGACGACGACGGCCGCCTCGGCGGCACCGACGCCGGTCGGTTGTTGCGCGAGGCGTTCGCGGCGAACCCGCGCCTGGGCATCGTCAGCTTCCGGATCGTGGACCCGGAGAGCGGCGAGACCCAGCGCCGGCACGTGCCCCGGATCCGGGTCGGCGATCCGCTGCGCTCGGGGCCGGTGACCACCTTCCTCGGCGGCGCCAGCGCGGTGCGCGCGGCCGTGCTGGAGGAGGTCGGCGGACTGCCCGACGACTTCTTCTACGCACACGAGGAGACCGACCTCGCGTGGCGCGCGCTCGACGCCGACTGGGAGATCGAGTACCGCGCGGACATCGTGCTGGAGCACCCCAAGACCAGCCCGGCGCGGCACGCGGCGTTCTTCCGGATGAACGCGCGCAACCGGGTCTACCTGGCCCGCCGCAACCTGCCGTGGCCGATCGTGCCCGCCTACCTGGGCACCTGGGTCGTGCTCACCGCCGCCCGCCGGCCGTCCAAGGAGAACGCCCAGGCCTGGCTGGCCGGCTTCCGCGAGGGCTGGAAGACCCCGAGCGGCCCGCGCAAGCCGATGGCCTGGCGGACCGTCTGGCGAATGACCAGGCTCGGCCGTCCGCCCGTCATCTGACAGGCTGGAATTCTCGTACCGTTTCGATTTCGATCCGACGCAGACGAAAGTGTCAACGTGGCCAACAGCGCGCAGGCCGACACCCTGAGCCCACAGGGGACATCGGCGCCCCCCGGTTCGTCCGAACCTCTGGCGGATCTCGCCGCCCGCTACAAGCTGACGGTCAGCGGCGCCCGACCGGGGCTGTTCTCGTACACGAAGCAGCTCTGGGCCCGGCGCCACTTCGTGGTCGCCTTCGCCAACGCCAAGACCCGGGCGACCTACAGCACCGCCAAGCTCGGCCAGGTGTGGCAGGTGCTCACCCCGCTGCTGAACGCGGCCGTGTACTACCTGATCTTCGGCTACCTGGTGAAAACCAAGGGCGGCATCGAAAACTACGTCGCCTTCCTGGTGACCGGCGTCTTCGTGTTCACGTTCACGCAGAGCGCGGTCCTCGCCGGCAGCCGGGCGATCAGCGACCAACTCAACCTGATCCGCGCGCTGCACTTCCCGCGCGCGTGCCTGCCGATCTCGTTCACCATCGTGCAGCTCCAGCAGCTCTTGTTCTCCATGGTCGTGCTGTGCGCGATCGTGCTGGGCACCGGTGAGCCGCTCAGCCTGAAGTGGCTGCTGATAGTGCCCGCGTTGCTGCTGCAGTTCGTCTTCAACGTCGGCCTGAGCCTGGTGCTGGCCCGCATCGGCGCCGTGATGGTGGACATCAAGCAGTTGCTGCCGTTCATCCTGCGCACCTGGCTGTACGTCAGCGGCGTCTTCTACAGCCTGGACAACTACACCAAGGACGCACCGTCCTGGGTGGCCCGGGTGCTGGAGGCCAACCCCGGCGCGGTCTACATCGAGCTGGTGCGTGACGCGCTGATCGACAGCCACACCGACATCCCCCTGCACACCTGGGGCTACGCGGTCGGCTGGGCGATCCTGATGGGCTTCGGCGGTTACGTGTACTTCTGGAAGGCGGAAGAGAGGTACGGCCGTGGCTGAGCAGCCGGCAATCATGAGTTGGAGCGAGGTCACCGAACAGTCCGAGGTCGAGGTGCCCGAACAGAGCCAACCGCAGGAACCGAAGCAGGCCCCCGAGCCGGCGGAGATCCCGCCCACCGTCGTGGTCGACGACGTGCACCTGATCTACCGGGTGCACGGGGCCTCCTCGGGCAAGGGCAGCGCGACCTCCGCGCTGTCCCGGCTGGCGCTGCGCAAGAAGGCCACCGGCGTCACCGAGGTGCACGCGGTGCGCGGCGTCAGCTTCGTCGCGTACAAGGGCCAGGCGATCGGCCTGATCGGCCGCAACGGCTCCGGCAAGAGCACGCTGCTCAAGTGCATCGCCGGCCTGCTGCCGCCGACCACGGGCAAGATCTACAGCGACGGCCAGCCGTCGTTGCTCGGCGTCAACGCGGCGATGATGAACGACCTCACCGGTGAGCGGAACATCATCCTGGGTTGCCTGGCGATGGGCATGACCCAGCAGGAGGCCGAGGCCAACTACGACGAGATCGCCACGTTCTCCGGCCTCAACGCCTACAACGGCAAGGACTTCACCAAGCTGCCGATGCGCACCTACTCGTCCGGCATGGCGGCCCGCCTGCGGTTCTCCATCGCCGCCGCGCGGACGCACGACGTGCTGATGATCGACGAGGCGCTGGCCACCGGCGACCGCGAGTTCCAGCTCAAGAGCGAGGCCCGGATCCGCGAGCTGCGCAAGGAGGCCGGCACGGTCTTCCTGGTCAGCCACAGCATGAAGTCGATCCGGGACACCTGCGACCGGGTGATCTGGCTCGACCAGGGCGTGATCAAGATGGACGGGCCGATGGAGCAGGTCGTCAACGCCTACGAGGGCAAGTAGCGACATCGCGCCACCCGCACGTCCGCACCACCAGTACGACCAGCACCACCCGCACCACAATGCACCACGCGAAGGGGTTCACCGGTGTCCTTGCAGGTCCTGGCGGAGAGTACCGACGACAACCTCGACATCGAGATCCTGCGGGACGTCAACGGACTCACCGAACACACCTCATGGGCACACGGGGGCATGGAGTTCATGGGCGAGTACGGCATGTTCGCCGTACTCGCCGTACTCGCCCTGCTCGCGTGGTGGCGGGCCCGCTCCCGCCCCGACCACACCGCGGCCATGGCCGGCCTCGTCTGGGCCCCGCTCGCGGCCCTGGTGGCGGAGCTGGCGAACGCGCCGCTGCGCGAGTGGGTGAACCGGCCGCGTCCGTTCCTGAGCCACGACGGGCTGCACGTGCTCGTCGCAGGCAAGACCGACCCGTCCTTCGCCTCCGACCACGCGCTGACCACGATGGCGTTGGCGGTCGGGATCCTGGTGGTGGACCGCCGGATCGGGATCCTGGCGGTGCTCGCCTCGGTGTTCACCGGTTTCTCCCGGCTGTACGTGGGCGTGCACTATCCGACCGACGTGCTCGCCGGGTTCGCGCTCGGCGCGCTGGTCGCGCTGGTCGGGTCGATGTTCATGGGTCGGGTCCTGGAACCGGTGGTGCGGCTGGTCGAACGCGGGCCGCTGCGTCCGCTGGTGGCGGCCGAGCCGCGCCCGGCCGGATGACGGCGACGCGGCCGAGGGGGCGGACACGATGGGCACGGACACCGAGGACGGCCGCGACGCCGGACGCCTGGGCGAGCGACTGAGCCTGCGCGAACAGGTCGCGCGCGCGATCCGGGCCGCCCTGCTGGCGGGCCGGATGCAGCCCGGAGTGGTCTACTCCGCGCCCGCCCTGGCCACCCGATTCGGGGTGTCCGCGACGCCGGTTCGCGAGGCGCTGCTCGATCTGGCCAAGGACGGCCTGGTCGAGCCGGTACGCAACAAGGGATTTCGGGTTCGCGGCCTGTCCGCCGCCGACCTGGACGACATCCACGACCTGCGCGAGCTCCTGGAGATACCGATCGTCGGGCGGCTCGCCGAGGACGGTTGCGTCGCCGCGCTGCCCGCCCTGCGGGCGTTGGTCGACGAACTCGCCGACGCGGTCGCCCGGGTCGACGCGCCGGCCTACGTGGAGGCCGAGGATCGTTTCCACGCCCACCTGCTCGGCCTGGCGGGCAACGCGCGCCTGGTCCGGATGGCCGCCGAACTACGGGCCCAGGCACGGTTGTACGGCCCACGTCCGTTGGCCGATCCGGCCGACCGGAACCTGATCGCCGCCGAGCATCACCGGTTGCTCGACCTGATCGAGGCCGGCGATCGGGCCGGCGCCGAGGCGTCGACCCGGCGGCACCTGGCCCGCTCGCGCCGCCCGGCCCCCGACCTGCCGCCCGCGGCGGCACCGGCCGACCCGCCGTCCCCCGAACGGCCGTAACCCGGGCTCGCCTCGCTCGTTGTCCCGTCGAGCCGCCGCCGCGTGGCCGGCCGTCACGCGAGGATTCCGAGCATCCGGGAGAACCCCACATGTTGGTCCGCACCGCGCTCACGGGTGCCTGCTGCGCCCTCCTCCTGGCCGGGGCCACCGGTTGTCAGGGTGACGACGTGCAACCTCAGGGAGCGCAGGCCAAGGGCAGTGCCGGGCCCGCGAACGGCCCGTCCGAGGCGGTCCTGGCGGTCCGCAAGGCGGCCGATGTCACGACCGGCGCGAAGAGTTCGCGCACCCGCACCACGATGACGATGCAAAACGCCGACCGGGTGGTCAAACTCACCGGGCAGGGCATGTTCGACTACGTCCGGCACATCGGTTCGCTCACGGTCGACGCGCCCAAGGACTCCGGCATCGTCGGACCGCTCCAGGAGATCCTCACCCCGGACGCGCTCTACATGAAGAACGGGTCGCCGGGTGTGCCCAAGGACAAGTGGGTGCGGTTGGCGATCGACGGGCTGGCCGACGGCAACCTGGTCAGCGGCGGTGCCACCGACCCCGGGACGTCCTTCGAGATACTGCGCGGGGTCAACGACGACGTGGTGCTCGTGGGCAGCGAGAAGCTCGGCGCGGACACGGTACGGCACTATCGGGGCACGCTGGACATCCGCAAGGCGCACGACCTGACCGCGCCGGAGGTGCGCGGCCCGCTGGCCGCCGCGCTCAAGACCTTCGACGGCGCGCCGATCCCGTTCGACGCCTACCTCGACGACGCCGGCCGACTGCGCAGGGTCGAGGAGTCGTTCGCGTTCGTGATGGGCCCGGACCAGGCCAAGACGGCGACCGCGAAGGTGCTCTCGGCGGCGGAACTGTACGACTTCGGCGTCGTGGTCGACGTCAAGCCGCCCGAGGCCAAGGATCTCTACGTCGCGCCGAACCCGTCCGGCACCCCGGCGGGGCGCGGCTGAGTCACTCCCGCGGCGTCGTTCCGGGCGGTCCCCAAATGACCCAGGCGTGCCATGTCGGCGCTGCGGAGCCGCCCCTACGCTGGATGGGCCGAGGCCCGTCCGGGGTGCGCACGAGGAGGTGATGTGGGTGTCACGGTTCTCCGATCGCCGTGTACACGACCACGTCGTCCTCGACGAGATCGAGCTCTACAGTGACCTGATGATCGCGGCGTCGGCCAGCGAGGGCCCGCTCACGCAGGCCCAGATCGACGCCGTGCTCGGACTCGTCGGCGGCTGGGGGACAGGGGCCCACACCCGGGCCGGCCCCCGTCGCCGCGGCCTCAGGAGCGCACCAGGCGTGCGATCGCCTGGGACGCCTCCTTGACCTTTTCCTCCGCTTCCGGGCCACCCTTTTCCACCGCGTTGGCGACACAGTGCCCGAGATGTTCCTCCAGCAGGCTGAGCGCGAACGATTGCAGCGCCTTGGTCGCCGCCGAGACCTGCGTAAGGATGTCGATGCAGTATTCGTCCTCGGAGACCATCCGCTGCAGCCCGCGGATCTGCCCCTCGACCCGGCGCAGCCGCTTCAGGTGCTCGTCCTTGCGCCCGCTGTAGCCGTGTCCGTGCCCCGACGCCTCGTGCGTCGCGGTTGCCGTCGCGTCCGGAGTCTGCGAGTCCTGTTCCACCGTCGTCTCCCGTATCTCTGCGGCCGTTCCCCACGTGTCCATGGCTCGATCGGGCGACCGTCCATTACCCGAATTTACCCCCGGGGGGTATATCCGGCAAGCATTCCGATCATGCGCCGGCGGCGTCGGTCACCCCGATCCGCTCCTTCGCGGACAACCGCCGGCCATCCGCCGGATCCGTCCATGTGATGTGGGCGACATGGATCGAGCGTAGGCCGCACTGTCACCCGAATGCCGCCCTGGCCCATACTCTGGCCGTGTGACGGGCGTCCTAGGCGGCGGAACGGGTGCTTCCGCATGCCCGTTCGTCGCTGTGAGCGCGCGTCTCATTACCGCCGGGTACGGTCGCGGTCCGCGTCGACTCCCCGGTTTGCATGCCGGACCGCCGGAGCGCCTAGCATCGACGCCGACCACTTTCATTATCCCGGAGACCTCCAGTGCGATTGCGTCTGACCCCCAGGGAGACGAGCTTCTACGACATGTTCGCCGCAGCGGCGAGCAACCTGGTCACCGCATCCAAGCTCCTGACGGAGTTGCTCGGCGCAGAGGTCTCCGCTCGTCCGGAGATCGCCGAACGGATGCGCGCGGCCGAGCATGCGGGTGACGACACCACGCATGCGATCATGCGCCAGCTCAACGCCTCGTTCATCACCCCGTTCGACCGCGAGGACATCTACGCCCTCGCGTCGCAACTGGACGATGTCATGGACTACATGGAAGAGGCCGTCGACCTGGTCGTGCTGTATCAGCTCGACGAACTCCCGCCGCAGGTCGCGGACCAGATCGAGGTGCTGGTCCGGGCCTCGGAACTGACCGCCGAGGCGATGCCCCGGCTGCGCACGATGAAGGACCTGACCGAGTACTGGATCGAGATCAACCGACTCGAGAACCAGGCCGACCAGATCCACCGCAAGCTCTTGGCCCACCTGTTCAGTGGTGCCTACGACGCGCTGACCGTGCTCAAGCTCAAGGGCATCGTCGACGTGCTCGAAGAGGCCGCCGACGGGTTCGAGCACGTGGCGAACACGGTCGAGACGATCGCCGTCAAGGAGTCCTGACCCAGTGGAACTCACTGGTCTGATCATCGTCATCGGCGTCGCGCTCTTCTTCACCTACACCAACGGCTTCCACGACTCGGCCAACGCGATCGCGACCTCGGTGTCCACCCGGGCGCTGACCCCGCGGGCGGCGCTGGCCATGGCCGCGGTGATGAACCTCGCGGGCGCCTTCCTCGGCGAAGGTGTCGCGAAGACCGTCAGCGAAGGGCTGATCTCCACCCCCGAAGGCCATCAAGGTCTGGTCATCCTGTTCGCGGCGCTGGTCGGCGCGATCTTCTGGAATCTGCTGACCTGGTACTTCGGACTGCCCTCGTCCTCGTCGCACGCGCTGTTCGGTGGCCTCGTCGGCGCCGCGCTCGCGGGTTCCAGCACCGTCTACTGGGACGGTGTGATCGAAAAAGTCGTCATCCCGATGTTCCTGTCGCCGGTGGTCGGCCTGGTCGCCGGCTACCTGGTGATGGTCGGGATCATCTGGCTGTTCCGTAAGTCCAACCCGCACAAGGCCAAGCGCGGATTCCGCCTGGCGCAGACCGTCTCGGCGGCCGGCATGGCGCTCGGGCACGGCATCCAGGACGCCCAGAAGACCATGGGCATCGTGGTGATGGCGCTGGTGATCAGCGGTCATCACGAGGGCGACGGCATTCCGGTGTGGGTCAAGCTCGCGTGCGCGACGGCCCTGTCGCTGGGCACGTATGCGGGTGGGTGGCGGATCATGCGCACGCTCGGCCGCAAGATCATCGAGCTGGACCCGCCGCAGGGCTTCGCGGCCGAGACCACGGCCGCCTCGATCCTGTACACCACGGCCTACGTCTTCAAGGCGCCGATCTCGACCACGCACATCATCACCTCGGCGATCATGGGCGTGGGCGCGACCAAGCGGGTCAAGGCGGTGCGCTGGGGTGTCGCCAAGAACATCCTGATCGGTTGGTTCACCACGATGCCGGCCGCCGGTCTGGTCGCGGCGGGCACCTACGGGATCACCCATCTGATCGTGGGCTGATCCGCGGACCGCACCCCGCGTACGTAATGCAGGACGTACGGGGCACCCGGTTCGTAACCGACATATCGCACGAGAGGGCCCACACCTGTCCCGGTGTGGGCCCTCTCGTATGTCCATCCCGACCGTCCGTCGACGCTTCGACCGTCAGCCGAACCGGCCGGCGATGTAGTCCGCCGTCGATTCCTCGGTGGGCGCCGAGAAGATCGTCTCGGTGTCGCCGATCTCCACCAGCCGACCGGGCTGGCCCGGACCGGCGAGGTTGAAGAACGCGGTCTTGTCCGAGACGCGCGCGGCCTGCTGCATGTTGTGGGTCACGATGACGATCGTGTACCGCTCCTTGAGCAGCGCGATCAGGTCCTCGATCGCGAGCGTGGAGATCGGGTCGAGCGCCGAGCACGGCTCGTCCATCAGCAGCACCTGCGGCTCGACCGCGATCGCCCGTGCGATGCACAGTCGTTGCTGCTGGCCGCCGGACAGGCCCGCGCCGGGCTTGTTCAGCCGGTCCTTGACCTCGGTCCACAGGTTCGCGCCGCGCAGCGAGCGCTCGACGATCGCGTCCAGGTCGCCCTTGCGCTTGATCCCGGCGAGCTTGAGCCCGGCCGCGACGTTGTCGTAGATCGACATGGTCGGGAACGGGTTGGGCCGCTGGAAGACCATGCCGACCGTGCGGCGGACCGCGACCGGGTCGATCTCGTTGCCGTACAGGTCCTGCCCGTCCAGCGAGACCGAGCCGTCCACCGAGGCGCCCGGGATCAGCTCGTGCATGCGGTTCAGCGTGCGGATGAAGGTGGACTTGCCACAGCCGGAAGGACCGATGAAGGCCGTGACCGAACGCGGCTCCATGGTCATCGAGATGTCCTCGACGGCCTTGTGCGAGCCGTAGTAGGCGTTGAGTCCCGAAACTTCGATGCGCTTGGTCATTCCTGCCTCTGGATCGGTGCGGATGTCGGTGCCGCGGTCGGCCGTTCGGGTCGTCGTCGTGGCCTTCATCAGCCCGCCTTCGGTGCCTTCCAGCGGGCGATCAGCCGCGCCGCCAGGTTGAGGATCATGACGATGACGATCAGCGTGAGCGCCGCGGCCCAGGCCCGCTCCTCGGCGAACTGATTGCCCGCGTGGTTCTGGTCGAACACGTACAGCGGCAACGCCGACTGCCAGCCGGAGAACGGGTCGGTGTTGATCGACTGGGTGAGTCCGACGAGCAGCAGCAGCGGGGCGGTCTCGCCGATCACGCGGGCGATGGAGAGCATCACGCCGGTGACGATGCCGCCGAACGCGGTGGGCAGCACCACCTTGAGCACGGTACGCCACTTCGGGATGCCCAGCGCCAGGCTGGCCTCGCGCAGCTCGTTCGGGACCAGCTTGAGCATCTCCTCGGCGGAGCGCACCACGGTGGGCAACATCAGGATCATCAGCGCGAGCGACCCGGCGAAGCCGGAGGCCTCGAAGCCGAGCATCATGATCCAGAAGGCGTAGATGAACAGACCCGCGACGATCGACGGCAGGCCCGTCATCACGTCGACGAAGAAGGTCACCGTCTTGGCCAGGCGACCGCGGCCGTACTCGACCAGGTAGATCGCGGTGAGCAGACCGATCGGGACCGCGATCAGGGCGGCCAGGCCGACCTGCTCCAGGGTGCCGATGATCGCGTGGTAGACGCCGCCGGTGTCGTCCCGGGCGCCCACGCCGCGCATCGAGTGGGAGAGGAAGTACGGGGTGAGCTTGTCCGCGCCGCGCTGGATCGTGTAGCCGAGCAGCGAGATCAGCGGCAGCACGGCGAGCACGAACGTGGTGGTGATCAGGCTGGTGGCGAACCGGTCCCGGGCCCGGCGGCTGTCCTCGAAACGCCACGAGACGGCGGACAGCGTCAGGATGAAGACGAGCCCGCCGAGGAAGACCGCGAGGGCCCAGTTGTCCAAGGTCAGCTTGAACACGATCGTCAGCAGCACACCGCCGCCGGCGATCGCCCACGGCACCTGACGCGGCAGGGTGCGTCGGGTCAGCGACGCCGCCCGCGGATCCGGCAGACCCGCGCGCCCGGTCTCGACCGCGTCCGTACCGATGCCCGGGCGCTTGTCGCCCGTGTCCAGGACGGTCATGAGTTCGCTCCAGAGAACGCCTTGCGCCGGTTGATGACGACGCGCGCGGCGCCGTTGACGAGCAGCGTCATGATGAACAGGACCAGGCCCGAGGCGATCAGCGCGCCGCGGCCGATCTCGCCGGACTCGCCGAACTGGTTCGCGATGTTCGCCGCGATCGTGTTGTTGCCCGGGTCCAGGATGTGGATCGAGACGTCGAAGCTGGGCGAGAGCACCATCGCGACCGCGATGGTCTCGCCGACCGCGCGGCCCAGGCCGAGCATCGACGCGCTGATCATGCCGGGCTTGCCGTAGGGCAGCACCGCCATCCGGATCATTTCCCAGCGGGTCGCGCCGAGCGCGAGCGCGGCCTCCTCGTGGGCGCGGGGCACCTGGAGGAAGACCTCACGGGTGACCGCCGCGATGATCGGCAGGATCATGATGGCCAGCACGATGCCGACGGTGAACAACGTGCGGGCGGTGACGCCCGCCTGCTCCTTGTCGAACAGCGGGATCCAACCGAGGTAGTCGGACAACCACGAGTGCAGGCCGAGCAGTTTGGGGGCCAGGAAGATGTAGCCCCACAGGCCGTAGACCACGCTGGGCACCGCGGCCAGCAGGTCGACGATGTAGCCGAGTGTCTGGGCGATCCGCCGGGGGGCGTAGTGCGTGATGAACAGCGCCACCCCCACCGCGACCGGCACCGCGATGAGCATCGCGATGGTGGCGCTGACAACCGTGCCGAACACCAGGGTGACGACACCGAAGGCGGGCTTCGCCGCGTTCGGGTCCCAACCCTGGTCGGTCAGGAAGCTGCCCTGGTTCTTCGACAGTGCGTCCGTCGCCTTGACCACGAGGAAGATCGCGATCGCGGCCATGATGGCAAGCAGGCTGATGCCGGCGCCGCGGGCGGCACCGGAGAAGATCCGGTCGCCTGGTCGGACCTTGGTGCGCTTGGCCGCGGGGGCCTTGCGTTCGGGGTCCGCCGGTGCGGTGGGAGTGGTCGTGGACATCTCTCTCCGTACGAGTCGGTCGCTCAGCGGGCTCGGACTAGGACAGACCGGCCACGGCGGCGCGGACCTTGTCCGCGACCGTCGTCGGGAGCGGCGCGTAGCCGATGCCCGCGAGGACCTTCTGGCCTTCGGCGCTGGAGGTGTAGTTGAGGAAGGACTTCAGCAGCGGGAGCTTGTCCGCGGCGGTGCCCTTCTCGCAGACGATCTCGTAGGTGACCAGGATGATCGGGTAGGCACCCTCGGCCTTGGTCGCGTAGTCGACCGACAGCTTCAGGTCGTTGCCGGTGCCGACGATCTTGGCGGCCTCGACGGCCTTGCCCGCGGCCTCGGGGGTGAGCTTGACCGGTGCCGCCGCGCCCGTGTTGATCTGCGCGATGCCCAGGCCGGAGTTCTCCGCGTAGGACTGCTCCATGTAGCTGATGCCGCCCTGCGTCGACTTCACGATGGAGGCGACACCCTCGCTGCCCTTGGCACCCTGACCGCCCGGGGCCTTCCAGTCCTGGGCCGCGTCGAAGGTCCAGTCGGCACCGGCCGCGGCCTTGAGGTACTTGGTGAAGTTCTCGGTGGTGCCCGAGGCCTCGGAGCGGTGCACGGTCTGGATCGCGGTGCCGGGGAGCTGCGCGTTCGGGTTCAGCGCCTTGATCTCGGCGGCGTCCCACTTGGTGATCTTGCCGGCGAAGATGCCCGCGATCGTCTTCGCGTCCAGGACCAGGTCCTTGACGCCGGAGACGTTGTACGCGATCGCGATCGGACCGGTCACCATCGGCAGGTTGATCGCCTGGCCGGGGGCGCACGCGGCGCCGGCCTTGGCGACCTCTTCCGGCTTGAGCGCCGAGTCGGAGCCGGCGAAGGTGACCTGCTTGTCGAAGAACGACTGACGGCCGGTGCCCGAGCCCGAGGACGCGTAGTCGATCGAGGCACCGGAGCACTTGGCCTGGTACGCCTTGATCCACTCGTCCATCGCGTTCTTCTGGGCGCTGGAGCCGGCGGCGGCGAGCTTGCCGGTACCGCAGTCACCCTTGGGCGCCTCGGCGCCGGGGGCGGACGCGGCCTTCGTCGACGACTTCTTGTCGTCACCCGAGCTGTTGTCGTCGGAGCCACACGCGGCCAGCGTGAGCGCGCCGGCGAGTGCCAGGCCGGTGAAGCCGATACCGCGACGGACACTGCGGGGCCGAATGGTCACGGCGCTCCCTTTCGATCGAACTCAACTCGTGGTGCGACGACCCGAACGGTCGCCGTCATGGACGAAGTTAGGCCGTGAGAATGAAGCGATCCGCCGCGCAAAGTGAACCGAGGGTGAACTCGAACGGTCGAGTCAGATAAGCCGACCGCTGGATGAATTGTCCGTTCATGTGGCCATTTACTACCCGTGAACTGGGGCTTTGTCGGGACAGCCGAATCTTGTTCACGCGATGTTCAGACGGGTGCAGTGTGACGTTGGGTAAACCGTGATCACGGCTTGACCAAGTGCTCAGCTTCCCGTCGGGTAGGGAGCGTAACGGCCCATGGCCACGACTCGACCCGCCCACGCGTGCAATATCGCGAACTCCCCGGGCAACAACGGCTCGGCGGCCAGCCGGGTGCCGGCCACCCCGGGGGCGACGCCGGGCAGGTCCGGAACAGGTGCGCAGAGCAGCGTCGGCCGCCCGCCGCGCAGCGCTCGGGCGACCGAATACGCACCCGCCCGCACCCGCGCCCCCACCGCCGCCACATAGGGCGCGACCGTCGCGGCGGCGGCCGGCTCCGCGCAGCCGTACACCTCCACCGGTCCGAACGCGGCCAGCATCGGCACCAATTGCCGGGCGAACGCGGGGCCCGCGCGCAACACCAGGACCGGCACCGTCGCGGGCGGCGGCCCGGTGCGAAACGCGTCGGTCAGCGACGCGGTGTAGTCCGGCGTCCCGGCCAGCGTCGCGGCCTCCGCCGGCGGACCCCACCACATGCGATCCACCTCGGCATTGGCCACGAAGTCGCCCGCGACCGCCTCGGCGACCCAGTAGCGGTTGATCTTGAGTCGACGGCGCGAGTGCATCGGATAGCTGCGCACGCCCAACTCGCGCCCCAGGATGGCCCGATACCCGGTCTCCTCGGCGATCTCGCGGACCGCGGCCACCACCGAGGGCTCGCCCGGCTCCAGCTTGCCCTTGGGGAAGGACCAGTCGTCGTAGCGCGGCCGATGCACCAACCCGACCTGTACCGCGTCTCCCATCCGACGCCACAACACCGCGCCGGCGGCGAGTACCGGGTCGTGTTCGGCGGGCGCGGCTCCGGGTGGGTCATCCATCGAGCCACGCCCGCACTTCCGGGGAGCCCGCCTTGGGCCACACCCGCGTGAACGCGTACCGCCGTTCCGTGGCCACCCGCCGCTCGTACGCGTGCAACTCGCCCAGCACGAAGGCGGCGGGCCCGCCGATCCGGGGAGCGGCGGCGAGTTCGGCCACCGCGTCGGCGGCGATGGTGGCGTCCTGGTGCACCCCGAGCACCTCGGTCACCGCCTTGAGCCGCCGGGCCAGCCGCGCGGCCGGCGGGCCGAACGCGGGCACGCACATGTCGGCGGCGTAGCGGGCCCGCTTGGCCAGGATCCGCACCCGGTGCCAGGACTCGTCGTCGGTGCCCGCGTACGGGGTGAACCCGACCCGGTCGGCCGGATGGGGCACGCCCGCCGCCGCCAGCGGCAGCGCGTCGGCAGCCCGGTCCAGCTTGCGCAGCGTCCGGCCGACCAGCGCGGGCAGGACCTCGGCGCCCGATGCCCCGGCCCGCTCGGTGAAGGTCAGCCCCAGAGCCGGCTCCACCAGGTCCGCGGAAAGCGTGGTGAACAGCCCCGAACCGAGCGCGGACAGCGCCCGGGCCCGCCCCGTGCCCAGATCGCCACGCAGCCGGCGGGTGACGATCGCCCGGGCCCGGGCCGAGCCGGGACGCTCCGGCAGCGTGTCCAGGTCGGCCAGCAGGCGCTCCAGCAGCACCTCGGCGTCCCGCTCGCCCGCGAGGGCGTCCGCCGCCTCGCGCAACCGGGCGCGCAGGCGGGTAGCCGGCTCCGGCTCCAGGAGCGGACCGCACGTGGCCAACGCGCTGCGGATCCGCCGGGCGGCCACCCGCGCGTTGTGCGCGGCCTCCTCCTCGCCCGCGTCGAGCCGGGGCAGTTCGTCGATGAACGCGCCGGCCTCGCCGACCAGATGGGCGAGCAGGATCGCGCCCGCCGAGGTGTCCTCGGCCGCCGCGCGCTGCCGAGGAATGGTGGTCGCCTGCTTACTCCGGGCCACGTCTGCGCCTCCGGGTCTCGATGAGGTGCTCCTGCACGTCACGAAGCCGGCTGCCGTCGGCCGCGGTCGCGTGCCTGGTCCAGGTGCCGTCCCGGTCCAGATGCCAGGACGCGGTCTCCGCGCTCATCCCCAGGTCCATGAAGGACGTCATCTCGTCGCGGTGTCGATCGCCGCGCAGCCGCACCGCCGCCTCGACCCTGCGGTCCAGGTTGCGGTGCATCAGGTCGGCACTGCCGATCCACACCTCCGGTTCGCCGGCGCCGGCGAACACCCACACCCTGGAGTGTTCCAAAAATCGCCCGAGAATGCTGCGCACTCGGATGGTTTCGGACAGACCGGGGACGCCCGGGCGCAGCGCGCAGATGCCCCGGATCCACAAATCGATCGGTACGCCGGCCTGCGAGGCGCGGTAGAGCGCGTCGATCACCAGCTCGTCGACCAGCGAGTTCGACTTGAGCCGGACGTATGCTGGCAGCCCCTGCTCGTGGTTGGTCACCTCGCGCTCGATCCGCTCGACCAGCCCGTTGCGCAACGAGTGCGGGGCTACCAGCAGGCGTCGAAACGATTGCGCGCGCGAGTAGCCGGAGAGCCGGTTGAACAGGTTCGACATGTCCTCGCCGACCTGCGGGTCGGCGGTCAGCAGGCCCAGGTCCTCGTAGAGCCGGGCGGTCTTCGGGTTGTAGTTGCCGGTGCCGATGTGGCAGTAGCGGCGCAGCGCGTCCCCCTCCTGGCGGACCACCAGGCTCAGCTTGGAGTGTGTCTTGAGTCCCACCACGCCGTGCACGACATGGCAACCGGCCTGCTCCAGCTTGCGTGCCCAGGTGATGTTGGCGTGTTCGTCGAAGCGGGCCTTGAGCTCGACCAGGACCAGCACCTGCTTGCCGGACTCGGCCGCGTCCACCAGGGCGTCCACGATCGGCGAGTCGCCCGAGGTGCGGTACAGGGTCTGCTTGATCGCGAGCACGTCGGGGTCGGCCGCGGCCTGCTCCAGGAACGCCTGGACCGAGGTGGCGAACGAGTCGTAGGGGTGGTGCACCAGGATGTCGCGCTTGCGCATCGCGGCGAACACATCGGCGGCCTGCGCGGTCTCCACCTCGGCCAGGTCGCGATGGGTGCCGGCGACGAAGCGGCGGAACTTGAGCTCGGGCTTGTCCAGGTCGGCGATCGCGTGCAGACCGGTCAGGTCGAGCGGACCGGGCAGCGGGTAGACCTCCTTCTCGCCCACGCCCAGCTCGCGCACCAACAGGTCGAGCACGTGCGGGTCGATGGTCTCCTCGACCTCCAGCCGGACCGGCGGGCCGAACCGGCGGCGCATCAGCTCCCGCTCCAGTGCCTGGAGCAGGTTCTCCGCGTCGTCCTCCTCGACCTCCAGGTCCTCGTTGCGGGTGACCCGGAAGGCGTGGTGGCCGAGCACGTCCATGCCCGGGAACAGATCACCGAGGAATTCCGCGATCACCTCCTCCAGCGGCACGAAGCGGGCCGGCGAGGTCTCCACGAAGCGCGGCAGC
Source organism: Embleya sp. NPDC005971 (assembly GCF_040629175.1). Taxonomy (NCBI): domain Bacteria; kingdom Bacillati; phylum Actinomycetota; class Actinomycetes; order Kitasatosporales; family Streptomycetaceae; genus Embleya; species Embleya sp. NPDC005971. The sequence goes on from NZ_JBEXUX010000055.1 coordinate 33,232, forward strand.
AGCGGGGGCACCTTGACCCGGGCGAAGTGCTCGTTGCCCGAGCGCGGGTTGCGCACGATCACGGCCAGGTTCAGCGACAGGCCGGAGATGTACGGGAACGGATGTGCCGGGTCCACCGCCAGCGGGGTGAGCACCGGGAAGACCCGCTCGCGAAAGAGCGCGTACAACGACTGCCGCTCGCCGTCGGTCAGGTCGTCGAAGCGCAGCAGTTGGATGTCGGCCTCGCCGAGCGCGGGCAGCACGTCGTGGTGGAAGCACGTGGAGTGCCGGGCCATCAGCGCGCGACTGCGCGACCAGATGTTCTCCAGCACCTCGCGCGGCTGCAACCCGCTGGCCGCGCGCACCGCGAGGCCGGTGGCGATCCGGCGCTTGAGACCGGCCACCCGGACCATGAAGAACTCGTCCAGGTTGGACGCGAAGATGGCCAGGTAGCGGGCCCGCTCCAGCAGCGGGGTGTTCGGGTCCTCGGCGAGTTCGAGCACCCGTTCGTTGAACGCCAGCCAGCTTCCCTCCCGGTCCAGGAACCGGTCCGGCGGCAACTCGACCTCCGCGTGCGGCGAGGTCGCGGCGACCGCGGCCGTGCCGCCGGCCTTCACGGGCGGCACCGCCACGGTCAGGTGGCGGGAGGATCGAGCGGCGGGAGTCTCGGCGTTCATCAGACCATTGTCTTTTCGCGGCGGTCTATGTGCACCTGCGTGGCCCCGACCCGAAACAGATGTTCGCCAGGTTTCACACCGTGTTCAGCGCCGGTACATCACGTCGACAGTGTGTACGCGAAAGCCCAAACGGGTGTACACCTTGACGGCCGCCTCGTTGTCCGCGTCCACATACAGCAGTGTTTCGGCGAGCGGACGGCCCTCGACGGTGCGCTCGGCCAGGTGCCGCAGCCCCACCGCGGTCAGCAGCGCGCCGAGCCCGCGACCCTGCGCGGCCGGGTCGACCCCGACCACGTACACCTCGCCCAGCGGGCCCGAGTCCGCGGTCGCGGGGTGGGTCTTGGTCCAGTGGAAGCCGAGCAACTCGCCGGTGCCGGTGTCCTCGGCGAGGAAGAAACCGGCCGGGTCGAACCACGGTTCGGCGAACCGGCGGCCCAGGTCGTCCGCCGTCCACGCGCCCTGCTCGGGGTGGTGCGCGAAGGCCTTGGCGTTGAGCGCGAGCCAGGCCGCGTCGTCCACGCCCGGGCGGAAGGTGCGCAGCCGCACGCCGGTCGGCAGGTCCGGGGCGGGGACCGGGGTGCCCGCGCGGCGCATCTGCCACAACTCGCGGAACGCGGTGAAGCCCAGCGCCGCGGCCAGCCGCTCGGCCGCGGGCAGCTTGCCGTGCGCCCACACCCGCAACCGGCCGTCCGCGTCGATTCGGGCCGCCTCGGCCGCCAGCGCCTCCAGCAGCGCCCGGCCCAGGCCCGCGCCGCGCGCGTGCGGCGCGACGAACAGTTCGGCCGACGGGCCGTCCACCGGGTCCGAGCCGTCCAGGTGCGCGAAGCCGACGATCGTGCCGCCGTCGCGGGCGAGCACCTCGCGCGCGGCCGGCGCGCCGTGCCGCAGCTCCAGTCGGGACTGCTCGGACAGCGGCGAGGCGCCGTCGACGCCGGCCGCGGCCTCCGCGAGGGCCGACACGGCCGAGGCGTCTTCCGCCGAGGCCCGATTCACCGTCTCGATCGACACATCCGCGAGGTCCATGGCCCCACGGTACTGAGCGACGTCGCGGGCCGTCGCGCCGCCGTCAGCCGCAGCCGCAGCTACGGCGGACCACCAGCGTGGAGGGGAAGGTACGCACCCGGGGGTCGCCCGCGGCGGCCGGTTCGCGCTCCAACGCCAGCTCCACCGCGGCGCGGGCCATGCCCGGCCGGTCGGAGGTCACCGTGGTCAGCGGCGGATCGGCGATCGCCGCCTCGGCGATGTCGTCGAAGCCGACCACGGCGAGGTCGTCCGGCACCCGCACACCCGCCTCGCGGGCCGCGTGCAGGACACCCATCGCCTGGTCGTCGGTCGAGCAGAACAGCGCCCGGGGCCGATCCGGGCCGGTCAGCAGCGCCAGCGCGACCTGATAGGCGCCGAACCGGCCGAAGGGGGCCTCGTGCAGCAGACCCTCGGTGGGCAAGCCGCGCTCGGTCATCGCCCGCCGCCAGCCGGTGACGTGGTCGGTCACCGGGTCGCCCGAGTCCGGCGTGCTGGGCGGACCGCCCAGGCAGTCCACCCGGGTGAAGCCGTGGGTGTCGAGCAGGTGGCGGACCGCGGTGTAGGCGCCCTCGACGTCGTCCAGGATGACCGCGTCACCGCCGAGTGCATCGGGCTGACGGTGCATCAGTACCACCCGCACGTCCCGGGTGGCGATCTCGCGCGCGGCGCGCTCCGAGGGGCCCTGGCTGACCAGTACGAGCCCGGACACCTGCATGCCGAGGAACGCGCGCACGTAGTGCAGTTCGCGGTCGTCCTCGTAGTCGGAGTTGCCGATCAACACCAGCCGACCCTGCTCGAACGCCGCCTGTTCGACGGTGTGCGCGAGTTCGGCGAAGAAGGCCTGCCGGGCGTCGGGCAGCACCAGGCCGATCAGGTTGGTGCGCCGGCTGGCCATCGCCTGGGCCACGCTGTCGGGCCGGTAACCCAGCTTGTCTATCGCGGCGAGCACACGCTCGCGCGTGGCCGGCGCGACCGGGCGCGGGCCGTTGTTGACGACGTAGGAGACCACCGCGGTGGAGGTCCCCGCGAGGCGGGCGACGTCGTCGCGGGTCACTTTGGGCACGCGGTCATTGTAGGGACGGGGACCGGCGCCACTCACGGGAGTTCACAACCTGGACGCGGGACGGGATGCTCCTCCGCGTTCTTCCGGATAAGTCTGCTTTGTGCCGTACTGCACCGGAACCGACGCCCCGTCGGCCCCGCCGACCGGGCCGGCGCCGAGCGACGAATCACGTACGTTCGGCGAGCGCGGGCTCGCCGACGCCGCGATCGGGCACCACGAACCGATAGCCGACGTTGCGCACCGTACCGATCAACGACTCGTGCTCGGGCCCGAGTTTCGCCCGCAGTCGGCGCACGTGCACATCGACCGTGCGGGTGCCGCCGAAGTAGTCGTAACCCCATACCTCCTGCAACAACTGGGCCCGGGTGAACACCCGGCCCGGGTGCTGCGCGAGGTACTTGATCAGTTCGAACTCCTTGAAGGTCAGGTCCAGCACCCGCCCGCGCAGCTTCGCGCTGTAGGTGGCCTCGTCGATGCTCAGGTCGCCGTTGCGGATCTCGGTGGGTTCGTCCTCGCCCCCCTGCGCCGCCTGGAGCCGGCCGATCGCCAGCCGCAGTCGGGCCTCGACCTCGGCGGGCCCGGCGGTGTCCAGCAGCACGTCGTCCACGCCCCAGTCCGCGGTCAGCGCGGCCAGCCCACCCTCGGTGGCCACCAGTACCAGCGGGGCCCCGACCCCGGTGGTCCGCAACACCCGACACAGACTGCGCACCTGGGGGAGGTCACGCCGACCGTCGACCAGGATGACGTCCGCGGCCGGCGCGTCGACCAGCGCGGACGCCTCGGCCGGGGCCACGCGTACCTGGTGCAGCAGCAGACCGAGCGCGGGCAGCACCTCGGCCGACGGCTGGAGCGCGTTCGTGAGCAGCAGCAGTGCACTCAACGGGACACCTCCCAAAAGCAGGCACAAAACACGAAAGGACCCGGGGCATCGTCGCCCGGATCCTTCATTGGTCGCCGGCTCGTCCGATTCCGTAACCCGTCGGGAACCACTTCTGGGGTCCGTGGGGTGTGCCCGTCATCGGAGGTGAACCTGCGGGGCCAGGATAGCGAACATGTCTCGTAGGAACCGACCTACCCGGGAATCTTCCCGCACTGCGGACACCCGCGACCCCACCTTTCACCGGAATGCCACACCCCACTCGACCCGCGGATCGGCGCGCGACAAGCCCGGGGACCCGATTTCCGGCACTCGCGGGTTCACCGGTTCGTGGCGCGGGCGGAGCGCGGCGTGGGTGTCGTTGCGAAGGCGTCATCATGGATGCTGCACAACTTCGGGGCCGTCGGCGTCGGAGGTTGCGACGCGGACACGGACACACGGGAGGGCGCGCGATGGCGGTCGGCACCATGCGGTACTGGGCCGCGGCGAAGGAAGCCGCAGGCACGGCCGAGGAGCCGTACGACGCGGCCACCCTCGCCGAGGCGCTGCGACGCGCCCGTGAGCGGCACGGCGAGTCGGTCCGCTTCGGCGCGGTCGTTGCGAACTGCTCGTTCGTCGTGGACGGCGACCCGGTCGGGCGGCGCGACCACACGGCGATCACCCTGACCGAGGGCGGCACCGTCGAGGTCCTGCCCCCCTTCGCCGGCGGATGAGCGGCCGGCGCGGGCGCCCGACCGGCGACCGATACGAGGAACCGGGCGGCTACGACCCCGCCGCGCACCCCGGCGAGCCCGCGTTCGACCCGGGCCTGCCGGGCCCGGGCCACGGCGGCGAGCAGGCGTTCGCGGCGCCCGGCGAGTACTACGGCCAGTCGTACGGCACACCCGCCCCCGAGGCGTACGACGGGCAGCTCGGCGGCTACGTCGAGCCCGGGCAGTACGCGCAGCCGGGCGAGCACGGCTCGTACGGCTATCCGGCGGCCTACCCGGCGCAAGGCTCTCCGCACGAGGGCTACCCCCGGGACGGCCACCCACAGGACGGCTACACACAGGACGGCTACACACAGGACGGTTACGGCGGGCAGTCCTATCCGCACGAGGGCTATCCGCAGGACTCCTACGCGCAGGCCCCGCAGGAGTACGCCGAACCCGTCTCGAGCACGCCCCCCGGCGGGTACGGCTATCCGGACGCCACCGCGATGTCGCCCGCGCTCGTCGAGCCCGGGCCGGACGGTTACGGCTCGGCCTACCCGGACCACGCGGACCAGGGCGGTGCGACGAGTGTGCTGCCGGCCATCGTCGAGCCGATTCCCGGGACCGGGCCGGATTCGTACGGCGGGTATCGAGCCGAGGACGACCACCTGCGCGACGAGGCGGTCGAGCACACCGCGTTCGACCACGAGCGCGACCATCCCGACTTCGACCCCGACTTCGATCCCGACCACCCGATCGACGCGCCCGCCGGGTACGACGCTCCCGCCGCCTCCGGGCGCCGCCTCGCGCGGGTGCCGGCCCAGCGCACCGGCGAGGCGCCCGCGCGCTCGGCCCGGACGCCGATCTGGGATCCGCCGGGCCTGTTGCCCGGACTGTGCACGGTCGGCCTGGCCGGCGTCCTGGCGGTGACCGCGATCGCCGGCAAGCCGGCCCTCGCGCTGGGCGTCGTGTTCCTACAGGTGATCACCGCCGCCGGGTGGTTCCGGCTCAACGGCATGTGGCCCGCGCGGCAGGGCATCGCGCTGGTGCTGCTCGCCGCCCTGGCCACCGACGTCGCGGTCTACGCCAAGGGTGAGCAGGGCCTGGCGAGCGTGCCCGCCGTGCTCGCCGGGACGTTGCTGGTGATGCTCGCGCTCCAGGCGCGCGGCGGCGCCCGGCCGGGCGAGTTGTTGCCCGCACTCACGGTGACCACGTCCGCCGCGTTGATCACCGCGTTCGACGTCGCCTACCTGGTCGCGGGCGAACTGCACGGCGGGCCGATCGACGCGGGCACGGCCGTGGTGGCCGCGGTGTTCGCCGCCGGTGTCGCCACACTGGTGCGGGCGATGCCACTGCCGCCGGCCGTCGCACCGATCCCGTCCTGGCTGCTCGGCACCGGGGCCGGCGCGATCGTGGCGATCAAGCTCGGCGGCGACACGCAGTACGCCGTACTGCTCGGTGCCGCGGCCGCGGCGCTCGGGCTGCTCGGCCGGCGGGTCGCCGGCTACGACCATCCGTCCAGGTTCGTTCACTTCACCGCCGGAGTGTCCCTGCCCCTCGCACTCGCCGCTCCGGCCGCGTATTTGCTGGGCAGGGTCATGATCGGCTGATTATCCGTACGGCGGCGGCTCCGCCACGGGAGGATGCGGCCATGCCGTGGATACACCGCCGGTCCCGTCCCGGGAGCCGGGATGAACCGCCGGACCCGCCCACCCGTGCAGAGGGTGTGCAACAACGTTCGGAACTGCTCGGCGTCCAGGCCCAGGCGGATCCGGCGGCGGCCCGGGCCTTCCTGGCCCGGCCCCCCGCCGGGGACGAGCGGCCCGCCGCCGATCCACTGCACTCCGCCTCGCGAATATCGACCGCCGACGAAGCGGTCATCCGCACGCTCTACCTCGAGCACGGCGGCCCGCTGCTGGGTTTCGCGTTGCGCCTGACCGGCGGCGACCGGGCCTGGGCCGAGGACGTGGTCCAGGAGACGCTGCTGCGGGCCTGGCGGCACCCCGAGGCGCTGGACCCCACCAGGGGCTCGGTGCGGGGCTGGTTGTGCACCGTGGCCCGCAACGTGGTGATCGACGTCGGCCGCGCCCGACGGGCCCGACCGCCCGAGACCGGCGACGCGGTGCTGGCGACGGTGGCGGACGAGGGCGCCGAGGCCGAGTTCGACCGGGCCGTGCTCGCGTGGGACGTCGCCGACGCGATGGCCGCGCTGAGCCCCGAGCATCGTGCCGTGCTGCTGGAGACCTACTACCGGGGCAGTTCGGTGGCCGACGCGGCCAAGACGCTGGGCGTGCCCGAGGGCACGGTCAAATCGCGGACGTACTACGCGCTGCGAGCGCTGCGCGTGGCTCTGGAGGAAAGGGGGTTGGTCCCGTGACGGACACCGGGGACGAGAACGCGACGGCGAACGGCACCGCTCCCGACGCGCGGCCCGCGGGCCCGCCCGCCCGGCTGGGCTGTGCGGTGGCCCGCCTGGACCTCGGCGCGTTCGTGGTCGGCGCCCTCGCCGAGAACGAGGCCGCCCGGGTCCGCCAACACGTGGCCACCTGCCCGCGCTGCCGGGCCGAATACGAGGAACTCGCGGGCCTGCCCGCCCTGCTCGCCCGACTGACCGAGGCCGAGGCGCAGGCCAGCGGCGTGGCCGCGAACGGCGCCGCACCCGCACACGTGTTGTCCGCCGCGGCCCGGCAGGCGGATCGGCGCCGCCGGTCGCGCCATCTGGTGGCCGCCGCGGCGGCCGTGCTGATGGTGCTCGCCGGGTTCACCGGTTGGGCCCTCGGCGACACCTCGGACACCGGCGACCCGGTGGCCGCACCGCCGACCGCGTCCCCGGGTCGCCCGTCCGGGACGGCCGGCCCGGCCGGCACCGCGACGCCGCCGGGACAACCGCCCGGACAGCCGGGCGGCCGGATCGCCCGCGGCGGCGACCCGCGCTCGGGCATGGGCGCCGAGCTGCGCTACGCCGCGACCGCGTGGGGCAGCAGTGTGGATCTGTCCCTGTCCGGCATCCGGCCGGGGACCCGCTGCCAGTTGGACGTCTACGGCACCCGGGGCCGAGTGGAGACCGCGTCCTCGTGGGTGGTCCCGACCGGCGACTACGGACCCGGCGACCCGATTCGGGGCGCGACCAGCATCCCGGTCGGCGAGATCACCCGGTTCGCCGTCAAAACCGTCGGCGACGGCGAGCAACTGCTGGAGATTCCACCCGCGCAACCCTGACAAATCGGCATTAATTGTCCGCCCATCTCAATGGGCGGACAATTTTGTCTCACATCCTGAGCCATGCATGACACGAGTGGCCTACCGTCCCTACGATCGATGGTGTGAAGCGACAGGCGGACGACCTCACCAAGCGGCGCGCAGTGGACCTGTGCCGCACGCAGACCTGCCTGTGTTGCGCTGACTGACTTGCCGACAGTCGTCGATCGGCGATCCGCCCGAGGCGGATCGCGACCGGCCGTCGGACCCGGGGCCCGAACCGCGTGACGACGCGGTGGAACGGGCACTCGGCCCTCGCGTAGCAACCACGGACACACCCCACCCCCGCCTGCCGCGGCGCCGCGGCACGCCCGGGTGTACCCCGAGACCGCGTACCGCCACATCCGCGGCAATCCCGCGCACTCTGCACCGGAGGTATCCCCATGAGCCGCTCCGACGTTCTGGTAGACGCCGACTGGGTCCAGGCCCGCCTGGACGACCCGAAGGTCGTCCTCGTCGAGGTCGACGAGGACACCAGCGCCTACGTCAAGAACCACATCCGCGGCGCGGTGCGCATCGACTGGCGCGACGACCTGCAGGACCCGGTCAAGCGCGACTTCGTCGACGAGGCCGGCTTCTCCGCGCTGCTGTCCGCCAAGGGCATCTCCAACGACGACACCGTCGTGCTCTACGGCGGCAACAACAACTGGTTCGCGTCCTACGCCTACTGGTACTTCAAGCTCTACGGCCACGGCGACGTCAAGCTGCTCGACGGCGGTCGCAAGAAGTGGGAGCTCGACTCGCGCGAGCTGGTCGTCGAGGTGCCCGAGCGCGCCGCGACGAACTACGTGGCCAAGGAGCAGGACACCTCGATCCGCGCCTGGCGCGACGACGTGCTCGCCGCGATCGGTTCGCTGAACCTGGTCGACGTGCGTTCGCCCGACGAGTTCTCCGGCAAGCTGCTCGCCCCGGCGCACCTGCCGCAGGAGCAGTCGCAGAAGGCCGGCCACGTGCCGACCGCGAAGAACATCCCGTGGTCGAAGGCCGCCAACGACGACGGCACCTTCAAGACCAACGAGGAACTCACCGCGCTGTACGAGGGCGAGGGCGTGGACCTGGCGAAGGACACCATCGCCTACTGCCGGATCGGCGAGCGCTCCGCGCACACCTGGTTCGTCCTGCACGAGCTGCTGGAGCAGGGCAACGTCCGCAACTACGACGGCTCGTGGACCGAGTACGGCGCGCTGGTCGGCGTGCCGATCGAGCTCGGCGACGGCAAGTGAGCGTCGGCTACCCCACCTACCCGACTTCAGGGAGCAAGAACGATGTGCGGTGCGAAGGCCGGCGGCCCGGATCTGGCAGGAGTTGACGTGGCGAAGGAAACCATCATCCAGGGGGCGGTGACCAAGGGCGGGCAGCCGATCAACGGCTACGTGCGCCTGCTCGACGCGGGCGGCGACTTCACCGCCGAGGTGCCCACGTCCGCGACCGGCCAGTTCCGGTTCTTCGCGGCGCCGGGCAACTGGACCGTGCGGGCACTCGTGCCCGGCGCGACCGTGGACCGCAGCGTCGTGGTGTCCGAGAAGGGCACCGTCGCCGAGGTCGAGATCGCGGTCTGACCCCGACCGGGCGGGACTCCTTCGGACGTACACCCATGGATCCCGTGGCCGATCGGCGGAAAAACGGCTCCACCCCTCCCCACGTGCTCGGGGGAGGGGTGGAGTCCGTTCGGGGTGTGTGCCCGGGGTCGCAAGGGCAGAAAGGTTTCCGTATCTTCGGTGGATCTGCCGGGGGGCAGAACCTTCGGAGTGCGGGGACACCGACGGCAACGCGCGACGCCGGGAGGCAACACGTGGCATGGGTGATCGTGATCATCGCGGGAGTCCTGGAGACCGGCTTCGCCATCATGCTCAAACAAAGCCACGGATTCACCCGGTTGTGGCCCACGATCGGCTTCGCGGTCTGTGCGCTGGGCAGCTTCGGGCTGCTCACCTACGCGCTCAAGTCGCTGGAGGTCGGCCCCGCGTACGCGGTGTGGACCGGAATCGGCGCGGCGGGCACCGCGCTCGTGGGCATCTGGCTCCTGAACGAGGGCTCCTCGCCGCTCAAGCTGATCTCGATCGGCCTGGTCCTGCTCGGCGTGATCGGCCTGAACATCTCCGGGATTAGCCACTGACCCCCGGTCCGCCCCGGCGAACGCTCAGTAGACCAGCGCCTGGGCGCCGTCCGCGAGCGCTTCCTGGACGAACACCTGGGCACCGGCGATCCGGATCCCGGGCAGTACGTCGTCGCCGGTGATCTCCCGGCGTGCCGCGCACTGCGTGCACAGAGTCACCCGCCCGCCCGCGATCAGCGCGTCGAGCAGATCCGGCAGCGGCGCGGCATGCGGCAGTTCGAACTCGGCGGCGCGCCCGGGCAGCGCGAACCAGGACGACTCGCCGGTGAGCCACAGCGATACGTCCACGCCCGACGCGAGCGCCACCGACGCCACCGTGAACGCCTGGGAGCAACGCTCCGGCGCGTCCTGACCTGCGGTGACCTTGACCACGAGAGATCGCTTCACGGCCCGCAGCCTATACACTGAGGCCGTTTGGCACCCGGCCAGGTCGACCTGGCCCACCGCGTACGAAGCATGAGGAGCACCCGGGCGATGCACATCTTCTTCATTGCCATGATGGCCTTGGTCGGCGTCCTCGTCGCGTGGTTCGCCGCGCTGACCGTGTCCAAGCTGTACAAGGGCCAGAACTGAGCGCGGGCCCGGTAGGCTGATCCGCCGTACCCGACCCCGGAAGCGGCTGCCCCACCATGATCGAAATCCCGGACGACCTGCACTTCGACGCCGTCCCGCTCGCGTTCCTGCTCGGCACCTGGGAAGGCGCCGGTGTCGGCGACTACCCGACCATCGAGGCGTTCCGCTTCGGCCAGCAGGTCACCTTCGGCTACATCGCGAACAAGCCGTTCCTCACCTACACGTCGCGCACCTGGCTGCTCGACGACGCGGGTGAGCGGGTGCGTCCGCTGGCCACCGAGACCGGCTTCTGGCGCTCGAAGCTGGACGGCTCGATCGACGTGACGCTCGCCCACCCCACCGGGATCGTGGAGATCTGGCTCGGCAAGGTGGACGGCCCGCGGCTGGAGATGCGCACCGACGTGGTCGCGCGCACCGCAGACGCGAAGGAGTACACCGCCGGACACCGGCTGTACGGCCTGGTCAAGGGCGAGTTGATGTACGCGTACGACATGGCCGCCATGGGCCGGCCGCTCCAGGCCCACGTCTCCGCCCAGCTCAAGCGCGTCGACGCGGACCTCGCGGCCGAATAGCGCACGAGCGCGCCGAACCGGACGCGACCGCGCGCGGTCGCCCGGAGGCCGGTCCACACTCGTAAACTTCCGTGCGTGAGCACTGACTGGAAGCACGAACTTCGGGAGAAGGGCTACCGGCTCACGCCGCAGCGCCAACTCGTCCTCGAAGCGGTGAACACCCTGGGCCACGCGACGCCGGACGAGATCCTGGTCGAGGTGCACAAGACCGCCGGCGGGATCAACATCTCGACGGTCTACCGCACCCTCGAACTGCTCGAACAGCTCGACCTCGTCACCCACACCCACCTGGGCCACGGCGCGCCGACCTACCATCCGGCGGACGTCGGCGGCCATCTGCACCTGGTCTGTCGGGACTGTCGGCGGGTGATCGAGGTGGGCACCGAGGTCGCCGCCGCGATGGGCGAGCGGCTGCGCGCCGAGCACGGGTTCGACATCGACCTCGCGCACTTCGCGATCTTCGGCCGCTGTGCCGAGTGCACCGCCGCCCGGGTTCCCTGAGGCTGCGGCAACCGCGCCGGCCGGCCGGTCTCGTACTGTGGGGGTATGCCCACGAGTCCTTTGTTGTCCCTGCCCGGCGCGGTCGCCGCGGAAGCCCCCGACGCCGGCGTCGCCGCGCACTACGGCGACCCCCTGCGCGAACAACGTCGGCTGGAGGCCGGCGAGGGTTTCGTCGACCTCTCGCACCGTGACGTGATCAGGGTGAGCGGTCCGGACCGGCTGAGCTGGTTGCACTCGCTGACCACGCAGCACCTGACCGGGCTGAAGCCGCACGAGGCGACGCTGACGCTCGTGCTGAGCCCGCACGGACACATCGAGCACGCGCTGTACGGCGTGGACGACGGCGAGGCGTTCCTGGCCCACCTGGAGCCCGGCGAGGCACCGGCCCTGGTCGAGTTCCTGGACCGGATGCGCTTCATGTTGCGGGTCGAGGTCGCGGACGTGTCCGCCGATTTCGCGATCGTGCACGAGGCGGGCGACGGCGGCGACCCGCCCAAGGACGTGCCGGTGCGCGACACCGGGTACGGGCGCGAGCTGTTCCTGCCGCGCGAGCGACTGGAGCGGTACGGGCGCGAGCACCCGAACCCGGCCGGCATGTGGGCCTACGAGGCGCTGCGGATCGCCGCGCACCGGCCTCGGCTGGGCCTGGAGACCGACCACCGCACGATCGTGCACGAGCTGGGCCTGATCGACACCGCGGTGCACCTGGACAAGGGCTGCTACCGCGGCCAGGAAACGGTCGCGCGGGTGCACAACCTGGGTCGACCGCCGCGCCGGCTGGTCTTCCTGCACCTGGACGGCACCCCGGAGAAGCTGCCCGAGCACGGCGCACCGGTCGAACTGGCGGGCCGGCAGGTCGGCTTCGTCACCAGCGCGGTGCGCCATCACGAACTCGGCCCGATCGCGCTGGCGCTGATCAAGCGCAACACCGCGGTGGACGCCGAACTCCTGGCCGGCGGGGTGCCGGCGACCCAGGAGATCGTGGTCCCCGCGTGACCCCGGGGCTCGCGGGTCGGTTCGTCCCGGCCCCGGGCCGAATCCCGGACCCGCTCTAGCGGATCTCGCGGCGGCGGACGCGGTGCAGGCGCCGCCGCTGCGAGCGGTCCAGGGTGAAGTAGGCGACGACCGGCAGGCCGATCGCGACCGCCACGATGGTCCAGGCGATCCACGAAGGCAGCACGATCAGCGCGATGATGGCGACGACGATCCCGGCCGCGATGTACGGCCCGCGGTGCGACATGGTCCAACCCCTTCGGTCGGTGTACCCGACGCCCATTCTCCTTCCCCGTTCGCCCGGGGAACATGGGGAGAACCCCCGGAACCGGTGAATCCCGGCGTGTCGGGGCGTGTTCTCGAACCCACGCGTCACATGTCCACGACGAGGGTCATCGGGCCGTCGTTGACGAGGGCGACCTTCATGTCGGCGCCGAACACGCCGGTGGCCACGTCGGCACCGAGCGCGCGCAGCGCGGCGACCACCTCGGCCACCAGGGGTTCGGCGACCGGCCCCGGCGCGGCCTCGTTCCAGGTGGGTCGGCGACCCTTGCGGGCGTCGCCGTACAGGGTGAACTGGCTGATCACCAGCAGCGGCGCGGACAGGTCCGAGCAGGACTTCTCGCCGTCCAGGACGCGCAGGCTCCACAACTTGGCGGCCAGCCGGCGGGCGATCTCGGGGGTGTCGGTGTGCGTGACGCCGACCAGGACACACAGCCCGGGGCCCACGATCGAGCCGACCACCTCCCCCTCGACGGTCACGGATGCTTCGGTCACGACCTGCAGGACGGCACGCATGGCCCCATTCTGCACACCCGTCCGGACCCCCTTCCCCCGCATTGGCACGCGGTGGTCTGTCCGACATGACACGATGCGTCTCATGGTGGATCTTCCCGACGGAGTGGCCCCGGAGGCCATCCGCGCACTCACGCTGAGTCGGGTTCGCGAACTCATGCGGGACGCCCAGCGCGAGGAGAACGATCTGTCCTATCTGCGGAGACTGCTCCAGGGCCGGATCGACATCCTGCGTGCGGAGCTGGCCCGTCGGTCCGGCCGGGACGGCGCCGAGCCGACCTCGCCGGTGGTGGGCAGGCTGCCCGAGATCCTGTCCGAGTCCAGACCGCCCACCCGCGGCGCGCGACACGTCAACGTCCAGCCGCCGCGCACCGATCGCTACCGGAGCTGGATCGAGCAACTGCTCGCCGACGTGGGCCTGTCCGACCTGGCCGCGCACACCGACGCGGAGCTGGGCGAGGCGTTGGACAAGCTCGGCACCCACGAGCAGGAGGTGTCCTCGCGTCGGCATCGCCTGCAGCGCACCGCCGACGACTGTGCCGCCGAGATCACCCGTCGCTACCGCGAGGGCGAGGCGAAGGTGGAAGACCTGCTGTCGGGCCGATGAGCCCTTCGGCGCGGGACACGCCTCCGTGAGGCATACGACTGCAAGCAGGGTGCTTGCAATAGCAAGCACGGTGTGTGCATGCTGGGGCCATGGCTGGTCTGAACGTCGGCTCGCTGGGTGAGTACATCCGGGAGCAACGCCGCAACGCGCAATATTCGCTTCGGCAACTCGCCGAGGCGGCCGGGGTTTCGAACCCCTATCTGAGTCAGATCGAGCGTGGTTTGCGGCGGCCGAGCGCGGAGATTCTGCAACAGATCGCCAAGGCGCTTCGGATCTCGGCCGAGACGCTCTACGTACAGGCGGGCATCCTCGACGAACGCGAGGAGGGTGACCGTGAGGTGCGCACCGCGATCATGGCGGACCCGGCGATCAACGACCGGCAGAAGCGGGTCCTCATCGAGATCTACGAGGCATTCCGCAAGGAGAACGCACAGGACGGCGCCGTGCGGGACGAACCGGGCGCCGCCGACGAAACCGAGAACGGCAGGGCCGGCCGGGCCACCACCGACACCTCGATCTCCAGCAGTTAGGAACCGAACACCATGGCAATCGCCACGGATCTGAAGAAGACCTTGACCGACAGCACCCCGCTGTACGCCGTCGCCGGTGCCGGCGACCTGATGGTGGAGAAGCTGCGGGAGCTGCCCGACCGCTTCCGAGCCGAGGTCACCACCGACCCCAAGGTGCTGCGCGAGCGCCTCCAGACGCTGCCCGACCGCACCCAGACCTTCGCCAAGTCCCAGGTGGACCGGGCCAAGGAGCTCTACGGCGACCTGGCGGCCCGCGGCGAGAAACTGGTCAAGCGGGTCGACCGGCAGGAGAGCACCAAGCAGGCCAAGGCGGCCGTGCGCACCACCGAGAGCAAGGCCAAGGGCACCACGACCGCGGCCAAGCGCGGCGTCGCCAACGCCCGGACCCAGGCGAAGTCCGCCGCCACCGCCGCCGGCAAGGCCGCGGGCGCCGCGGCGGACGCCGTCGAGCAGGCCGCCCGCAAGGTCGGCGACTCCGCCGGCAAGCCGGCCGCCGGCGCGAACGCCTGACCCCGGGCACACCGATCCACCGGGTGCCGCCTCGGCAACCCCCGAGGTGGCACCCGACGTGCCAGACTGGAATCCCGCACGACGTGGCGGCACCCGGCGGCCGCGCAGAGGAGGACCGATGGAACTGGCCATGGCCGATGGTCTGCTGACGGCCAAGTTCGACCAGGTGCTCACCTGGCTCTTCCTCGGCATCCTGCTGCTCAAGGTGTTCTGCCTGTTCGACGCCGCCTTCCGGCGCGAGGACGCGTACCGCGCCGCGGACAAGAAGAAGAAGTCCTTCTGGCTGATCGTGCTCGGCATCGCGGTCGTGGTCGACGTGCTGCCCATCGGTCTGGGGCTGATCCTGATGCTCGCCGGCCTGGTCGCGGCGATCGTCTACCTCGTCGACGTGCGGCCCGCGCTCAAGGACGTCGCCGGCCGTCGCGGTGGCGGGCGCAACATGGGACCGTACGGCCCCTGGTGACCCGCCTCGGCGCGCTCAGCGGGTCGGCAGCTTGACCACCGAGACGAAGAACTCGTCGATGTGCCGCACCACGTTGATGAACTGCTCGAAGTCCACCGGCTTGGTGACATAGGCGTTCGCGTGCAGGTGGTAGCTGCGCAGCACGTCCTCCTCGGCCTCGGACGTGGTCAACACGACCACCGGGATCCGGCGCAGGTCCTCGTCCGCCTTGATCTCCTCCAGCACCTCCCGGCCGTCCTTGCGCGGCAGGTTGAGGTCCAACAGGATCAGGTCCGGGCGCGGCGCGTCGGCGTACTCGCCCTCGCGTCGCAGGAACGCCACCGCCTCGACCCCGTCGCTGACCACGTGCAGCGAATTGCGGACCTTGTTGTCCTCGAACGCCTCGCGCGTCATCAGCACGTCGCCCGGGTCGTCCTCGACCAACAAGACCTCGATGGCTCCCGCGACGGGGTGGGTCATGCGTTGCTCCCTCGTACCGCTTCTTCTTCCGCCGGTCCCTGGGACTGCGGTTCGGACGTGTTCGGTTGCGAATCCCGGCTGCGCTCCGGTACCTCCGGGGCCGGGGCCAATACGCGCGGCCCCGGGGGTGCATCGGGCGGCGGGCCGGGCAGGGTCCAGCGGATCGTGGTGCCGTCGGTGCCCTCGGCGTCCAGCCAGATTCGGCCACCGTGATACTCGACGATCTTCTTGCACATCGCCAGGCCGATGCCGGTGCCACCGTAGGCGTCCTTGGGGTGCAACCGCTGGAAGATCACGAAGATGCGCTCGGCGTACTGCGGTTCGATCCCGATGCCGTTGTCGACGCAGGAGAACTCCCACTGCTCGCCGTCCCAACGGGCGCCCAGATGTACGCGCGGCGCGTCCTCGGCGTGGAACTTGATCGCGTTGCCGACCAGGTTCTGGACCAACTGGCCCAGCAGCAGCCCGTCGCCCGGCACCGTGGGCAGCGGGTCCGCGGTGATCCGCGCGTCGCTCTCCTCGCGTGCGACGGCCAGCGCCTGCAACGCGTGCTCCAGGCACTCCCGCAGGTCGACGTCGCCCTGCTCGGTGTCCAACCGGCCCACCCGGGAGAACGCGAGCAGGTCGTTGATCAGCGTCTGCATGCGCTTGGCGCCGTCCACCGCGAAGGCGATGTACTGGTCGGCGCGCTCGTCCAGTTGGCCTCGGTAGCGCTTCTCCAGGAGCTGGCAGAAGCTGGCCACCTTGCGCAGCGGCTCCTGCAGGTCGTGCGAGGCGACATAGGCGAACTGTTCCAACTCCGCGTTGGAGCGGCGCAGATCCTCCGCCTGCTCGTCGATCAGCACCCGGGCCGCCTCGGTGCTGTGCAACTCCTCCACGATGCGTTCGCGCATCGAGTTCACGTCGTGGGCCAGGTCGATGATCTCGGCCGGGCCCCGGCCGGTCAGCGCCTGGCCGTACCGACCCTCGGTGACCTGGCGGACCTGCTCGCCCAGATGTTCCAGCGGCCGGGTGACCATGCGCCGGAACAGCAGCGCTATCAGCACCACCAGCCCGGCGAACAGCGTCGCCACAGTGATCAGCGTCGCGGTCAACATGGTCGCGTCGTCGGAGAGTTCGTCCCGGGCCTGGGCCCGCTCGCGGCCCAGGTCGGCCTGCTGGGCGGCGGTCGCCTCGCGCACCGCGTCGAACAGGGCCTTGCCCTGATCCGGCGACGAGCCCGCGGCGGTGGCGGTGCGGTTGGCGATGACCGGTTCCGCGTAGGCCGCGCGCCAGGCCCCGGCCCGGGCCTTGACCTCGGCCAGGTCGGCGCGCAACCGCTCTCCCTCGGCCGAGTTCGGCAGCAGCCGCTCCAGTCTCGCGTACGCCCGGTCCTCCTCGACCCGGGCCTGCGTGTACGGCTCGCGGAAGCTCGGGTCGCCGCTGATGATCCAGCCCCGGACGCCGGTCTCCTGGTCGATCAGCGCGTTCTCCAGCCGCAGCGCGGCGTTGGCGGCCGGTTCCAGGCGGTCGAGCACGGTGTGCCGCGAGTCGTTCAACCGGGATATCGCCAGCGCGCCGACCACCGCGGAGATCACGATCACCAGCGCGAGCAGGCCCAGGCCCAGGCCGACGACCTGGCGCATGCGTGGTCCGCCCTGGCGCCCCCGCGTCCGGTGCTCGCTCACGCCGTACCGTCCTCACCCGTCGTCTGGCCCGGCAACACCGGCTGTCCACCCGGCACGCCGCACAGCGGGCGATCCGGGTCGTGCCGCAGCAGCAACACCGCCACGTCGTCGTTGAGACTGCCCCCGTGCAGGTCTTCCACCGCGGCGACCGCCGAATCGATCAGGTCGTAGCCGAAACGACCGGCCGCCAGCAGCCGGCCGATCAGCGGCAACAGGCCGTCGGTGCCCAGCCGCTCCGGGCCCGGGCCGATCCGGCCCTCGATCAACCCGTCGGTGTACAGGAGCAGCGACCAGTCCGTGCCCAGCTCTATCGACTCGTAGCTCCACCGGCCGTCCGGGAACAGGCCCAGTGCGGGGCCGGTGGCGCTCTCCGACAGCGGCGCGATGCCCTTGGGCGTGAGCAGGAGCGGGGCCGGATGGCCCGCGAGGTAGACCTGGCCGCGCCGCCGGTCGGGCTCGATGATGGTCATGCACAACGTGGCGAACATCTCGTCCGAACGTCGCTCGTGCTCGAAGATCCGCTCCAGCGTGCTGAGCAGCTCGCCGCCGGTGAGGCCGGCGAAGATCAGCGAGCGCCAGGCGATCCGCAGGTTGACCCCCAGGGCGGCCTCGTCCGGGCCGTGGCCGCAGACGTCGCCGATCATCACGTGCACGCGCCCGTCGGCGGTCTGCACCGCGTCGTAGAGGTCTCCGCCGAGCAGCGCGCGTTGTCGCCCGGGGCGATAGCGCGCCCGGAAGTCCAGCGAGGGGTCGCGCAGGATCGGGGCGGGCAGCAGCCCGCGCTCCAGGCGCGCGTTCTCCTGCGCGCGCAGCTCCGACTCGACCAGCCGGCGCTGTGACTCGTCGGCTCGCTTGCGCTCCAGGGCGTAGCGGATCGCCCGGGACAACAACGAGCCGTCGATCTCCTGCTTGACCAGGTAGTCCTGGGCGCCGGCGGCCACCGCGGCCGAGCCGCGATGGGCGTCGGACAGGCCGGTGAGCACGATCACCGCGGTGCGCGGCGCGAACAGCAGCAGCCGGTGCAGCCCGTTGAGGCCCTCGGCGTCGGGCAGGCCCAGATCCAGCAGGACACAGCCGATGTCCTCGCCGAGCTTGACCATGGCCTCGGCCATCGACCGGGCCCAGACGATCTCCATCGGATCCGGCGAGTCGGCGAGCAGTTCCTCGACCAGGAAGGCGTCCCCCGCGTCGTCCTCGATGAGCAGGACACGCAGCGGATGCGCGGCGGCCTGGTCCGGTACCGGGGCGGCGGGCATCGGTACCGCGCGGTAGCCGGTCCGTTCGACCGCTCCGCCCTCGCCGTACGCGGGGCGCACGCCACCACCTCCGGGATTGATGTCGCCGCACGAATCGTTGTCGTTAGGCAATCGAAAAAGGACGATAGCGTGGCCGGGCGCGAGCGGGTAACCGTACGCCGCGCGTCCCCACCCCGATCCGCCGAACAGGGCCTAGTCCCGGCCGCGGGCTCGGTGCGCCGCGTCGCGCAGTACGGCCAGGGATCGCACGAGCGAGTCCAACTCGTCCGCCTCCAGATGTATCAGGACTTTGGCCAGGGCCTGTCGTCGAGCCGAGCGCAGCTCCGCCACGAACTCGACCCCGTCGGGCGCCAGCCGCAGCACCACCTCGCGGCGGTCGGTCGCGCTCAGTTCGCGCACCAGCAGTCCGGCCCCCTCCAAGCGGTCGCACAACCGGCTCGCCGAGGACGGGATGGCCCGCAGTCGGGCGGCCAACATGTTCAGGTTGATGCCGTCGTGGCCGGCGATCACGAGCAGGGCCCGCAGTTGGGACGGGGACACTCGGCCGATCAGTTCGCCGTGTGCGTGGGTGCGTACCGCGGCCATCCACTCGCACAGTGCGTCCACACGATCGAGCAGCTCCGCGGATAGGTCCCCTTCTCCTCGGGCCACGGACATCCGGCCACTGTGCCGGCAAATGCGGTGGGCGCGCCACGTCCGGGCCGGCAGGCTGCCGTCCATGACACGCATGACGTTGGTCCGCGGCGACATCACCGAACAGCACGTGGACGCGATCGTGAACGCGGCGAATTCGTCCCTGATGGGCGGTGGCGGGGTCGACGGCGCGATCCACCGCAAGGGTGGTCCGGAGATCCTGGCCGAGTGTCGGGCGCTGCGCGCGGCCGAACTGGGCCGCGGCCTGAAGACGGGCGCCGCGGTGGCCACCACCGCGGGCCGGCTCCCGGCACGGTGGGTCGTGCACACGGTGGGTCCGGTGTACAGCCACACCGAGGACCGGTCGGCGCTGTTGACGTCCTGCTACCGCGAGGCGCTGCGGGTGGCGGACGACCTCGGGGCGACCTCGGTGGCGTTTCCGGCGATCTCGGCGGGTGCCTACGGCTGGCCGCTGGAGGACGCGGCGCGGATCGCGGTCGAGACCGTGCGGGCGACGCCGTCCGGGGCGGCGGAGGTGCGGTTCGTGTTGTTCGAGGCGCGGGCATACGTCGCGTTCGAGCAGGCGGTCGCGGCGCCGTAGGTCCCGGGCGTACGGGTGGGCCGGACCCGAAGGCCCGGCCCACCCGTGCGTCCGGATCTCGTCAGGTGCCGGTCGAGCTCGCCTTGGCACTGCCCGAGGGGGAGCCCGACGTCGAGTTGTTCGGCGTGCCGGTCGACGGCGGCGTCGAGGTGGGCGGCTTCGAACTCGGCGGCGGCGTGCTGGGCGGCTCGGTGGTCGGCGCCGTGGTCACCGGCGGGGTCGTCACGGGCGGCGTGGTCACCGGTGGCGTGGTGACCGGGGGCTTGGTCACCGGCGGCTTGGGAGTCACCGGCGGGGTCGGGACGTTGGGGATCGCCGGGGCGTTCACCGTGCCCGCTCCCGCGTCGGGACGCACCACGCCCAGGATCGGCATCGAGCCGGCGTTGGCCACGGTGATCGTGCGGCCCGGCCGCGGCGCGTGCACGATCTTGCCGTTGCCCAGGTACATGCCGATGTGGCTGGCGTCGGAGTAGTAGACGATCAGGTCGCCCGGGCGCATGTCGGCGACCGCCACGCGCGGCAGTGAGGCCCACTGCTCCTGGGAGGTGCGGCGGATCGGCACGCCCGCGAACGCCCACGCCTTCGAGGTCAGACCGGAGCAGTCGTAGCCCACGGGCCCCACGCCGCCCCAGATGTAGGGCTTGCCGATCTTGTCGATCGCGAACGCGATGGCCAACGCGGCCTTGGCGGTGGTCTGTTGGTCCGGCTTGCCGATCAGGGTGTTGAGCTGGGCCTGGCCGGCCTCCGCGGACAGGGCCTCCATCCGGGCCAGTTCGGCGAGTTGCTCGGGGGTCAGGCCCGCCAGGATCTTCTCGGCCTCGGTGATCCGGTTCTGGATGTCGGTCCGGGTGGCGGCGGCCTCCTGCTCCAGCCGACGGCTCTCGGCGAGCTGGGTGTCCGCGCTCTTTTGCATCGCGGTGAGCTGGAGTTCGGCCTGCTTGGCCCGGGTGATGGTGTCCAACTGCGTCTGCGAGATGTGCTCGTACGCGGGCGCGTCGCGCAGGAAGTTCTGCGGGTCCGCGGACAACATCAGGGTGAGCAGCGGGTCCATGCCGCGGGTGGTGTACTGCAGCCGGGCCAGCCGGCCCAGGTCGTCCTTGGCCTTCTCGACGTTCTGCCGGGCCCACACCACGCCCGCGTTCACGTCGTTGACCTTGACCTGGGTGCGACCGAGTTGTTCGGTGGTGGCGTTGAAGCGCTCGGTGGCCTGCTCGGCCTGGCGGTACAACTCCTGCACCCGGGCCTGGGCGGCCAACAGGTCCTGCACGGACGTGATCGCGGTGTTGGCGGCCGGCGGCACGGGCGGTACGGGCGGGACGCCCGGGTCCGCCCACGCGTTGCCGGCGAACAGGGCCGCACACAACAGGGCCACGCCGCAGGCGGTCACAGCCCGGGTTCGCAGACCGATTCGGCCCCCGAGTTTCACCATGCTTTCGCCCTTTCGGAACTCGATGCTCGCCTGCGACGTATGGGCCGATTCCATCCGACGACGTCGATTCGAACCGGAACCGGTGTTCTCGGGACGGCAGTTCCCAAGGACCGACTCAGCGTCGGATCCTTGCATGTTCCGGCGACGATGGGCAGGGGAGAATTCGTGATCGTCCGGTTATCGGAACGGACGAATCAAGCTATTAACGGACGACACGCCGAGCCGAACCGCGGTCAAGTGAACGCGGTGTGCTCAAGATTTCATGTGCCGTTCCGGATCGGACACGAGTCACCGGAATGTATCAACAGCGCCGATTGATATGTCGGCCCGCCGCGGAGCCACCGCGGACCACGCCACGGTCACCTCGCCCTGCCGCCGCCGCCCCGGCCGGTCGCACACCGGCCAGTCCCGGGCCAGGGTCTCGATCGCCGCGAGCCAGCGCTGCCGGGCGCCGAACGCGGCCAGCGGCGCGTGCAGATCCCAGGCCCGGTCGAACGCGGCCAGGAACGCGTGCACCGGCTCGCCCGGCACGTTGCGGTGGATCAACGCCTTGGGCAGCCGCTCGGCCAGCTCGGACGGCCGTTCGAAGCCGGCCAGCCGGGTGGCGAAGGTGACCGTGCGCGGGCGCGCGTCCGACCCGATGCCCAGCCACACCGCGCGCCGACCCAACTCGTCACAGGTGCCCTCGACGAGCACCCCCGCCGGGGCCAGCCGCGCACACATCCGGGCCCAGGCCGCCGGCACCGCGTCCTCGTCGTACTGCCGGAGCACGTTGAACGCCCGGATCGCGGTCGCCGAACGGCCGGCCGGCAGCGGCACCTCGAAGCCGCCGCGAGCGAAGCGCAACCCGTCCTCGGCATGCGGCAGCGCCGCGGCCACCCGCTCCGGATCGATCTCGAACCCCACCACCGCGACGTCGGCGCGCACCGTGCGCAACCGGCGGAACATTTCGAGCGTGGTCACCGGCGACGCGCCGTAGCCGACGTCGACCACCAGCGGATCGGCCGCGTCGCGCAACAACCCCCCGTGCACCCCGGTCAACCACCGATCCACCCGGCGCAGCCGATTCGCGTTGGTGGTGCCTCGGGTGATCACCCCGCTGGGCCGCGTCCGGGATGCGGCTCGGACGCCCGCACCCGGGGTGCCCGATTCCGACGTGCCGCGCGTACCCATGCCCGCAGGGTAGAGGAAGGCCCCCGCGCGCCCCCGCGAGCGGTCCGGATCACACTTTGCCGGGGAATCCCCTCCGACCCCGATGGGTTGGTTCTTGAGTTGGGCCGCGAGGAAGGCGACGGGCGGTCCACGATCGGTAATAGCTCTGCACGACTAGTAGCTCTGTGTACACGTGGTAGCTCTGTACACCGGACGACAACACGACACGGGGCCGGCCTGGGAGGTCAACGAGTGAGCCACCACGTCCAGCGCGCGATCACATTGGGAGCGCGCCGGGGGGCACCTCGTCGAATCGCGACGCTGAGCGTTCACACCTCCCCGCTGCACCAACCCGGCACCGGCGACGCCGGTGGCATGAACGTCTACATCGTCGAACTGAGCAAGCGGCTGGCCGCGCTCGGCATCGAGGTGGAGATATTCACCCGAGCCACCGGCAGCGACCTGCCGCCGGTGGTCGAGATGGCACCGGGAGTCCTGGTCCGACACGTGACCGCCGGGCCGTACGAGGGTCTGTCCAAGGAGGACCTGCCGGCCCAGCTCTGCGCGTTCACCTCCGGGGTGCTGCGCACCGAGGCGATGCGCGACCCGGGGCACTACGACCTGGTGCACTCGCACTACTGGCTTTCCGGCCAGGTCGGCTGGCTGGCCAAGGAACGCTGGGGCGTGCCGCTCGTGCACACCATGCACACGATGGCCAAGGTCAAGAACGCCTCGCTGGCCGGCGGCGACGCCCCCGAGCCGCGGGCTCGGGTGATCGGCGAGTCCCAGGTGGTCGAGGCGGCCGACCGGCTGGTGGCCAACACGATCGAGGAGGCCGATCAACTGATCGACCTCTACGACGCGGCCCCCGAACAGGTCGCGGTGGTCAACCCCGGGGTGGACCTGGAGACCTTCCGTCCCGGTGACATGGCCGACGCGCGCCGCCGGCTGGGCGTGCCGGTGGACGCCACGGTGATCCTGTTCGCCGGACGCATCCAGCCGCTCAAGGCCCCCGACGTGCTGCTGTACGCGATCGCCCACCTGTTGCAGGCCGACCCCACGCTGCGCGACTCGCTCGTGGTCGCGGTGGTCGGCGGGCCCAGCGGCAACGGCATGGCGGCGCCGGAGCACCTGCACAAGCTGGCCGCGACGCTGGGCATCCACGACGTGGTCCGATTCCAGCGGCCGGTCCGCCAGGACGTGCTGGCGGACTGGTACCGCGCGGCCACCGTCGCGGTGGTGCCCTCCTACAACGAATCCTTCGGTCTGGTGGCCATCGAGGCCCAGGCCTGCGGCACCCCCGTGGTCGCGGCGGCGGTCGGCGGCCTGCCCACCGCCGTACGCGACGGTGTCTCCGGCACCCTGGTGCGCGGGCACAACCCGGTGGACTACGGCCTGGCCCTGCGCGACCTGATCCGTGCCCCCCGGTTGCGCGAGGACTACTCCGACGGCGCGGTCCGGCACGCGGCGGCGTTCGGCTGGTCCTCGGCGGCGGCCTCGATGGCCGAGGTCTACGCCGACACGCTGGCTCGCGCCGCGGCCCCGCGTGGACGGGTCGTGGGCGGGCAGTAGCGTCGAGGCGTGTCCGGTTCGCCGGACCGGGTCCGGGTGTCGAGACGAATGGGTGGATCGTGGGAGCCGAACAGGATCGGGCCGCGGAAACCGTCCGCGCGGCCCTGCGGGACGCCGGCATCGAATGGGAGCAGTCCGCGCCGAACACGTTCGTCGCGGTGCTGCCCGGGACCCGCAAGCTCAAGACGGCGCTCGCCCTCACCGTGGGCGCGCACACCCTGGCGCTGAGCGCGTTCGTGGTCCGGCACGCGGACGAGAACCACGCGGCCTTCTACCGCTGGCTCCTGGAGCGCAACGTGCGGATGTACGGCGTGGCCTTCGCCGTCGACAAGCTCGGCGACGTCTACCTGAACGGCCGGCTGCCGCTGGCCGCGGTCGGCGCCGACGAGGTCGACCGGCTCCTGGGCGTCGTGCTCCAGGCCGCCGACGACAGCTTCAACACCCTCCTGGAGATCGGCTTCGCCACCTCGATCCGCCGCGAATGGGACTGGCGCGTCGAACGCGGTGAATCGTTGCGCAATCTGGAGGCGTTCGCCCGCTTCGCGGCCCCGGAGAACCGCGGGCAATAGCCTGCCGCACCGGTGGATTACGCTCCTTGCCATGGCTGATGCTCCGTACAAATTGGTACTTCTGCGCCACGGCGAAAGCGAATGGAACGCCAAGAACCTCTTCACCGGCTGGGTCGACGTCGACCTGACCGAGAAGGGTGAGAAGGAGGCCGCGCGCGGCGGGCAGTTGCTGCTCGACGCGGGCGTGCTGCCGGACGTTCTGCACACCTCGCTCCAGCGCCGCGCGATCCGCACCGCCCAGCTCGCGCTGGACGTGGCCGACCTGAACTGGCTGCCCGTGCGTCGCTCGTGGCGGCTCAACGAGCGTCACTACGGCGCCCTCCAGGGCAAGGACAAGAAGCAGACCCTGGCGGAATTCGGCGAGGAGCAGTTCATGCTCTGGCGCCGCTCCTACGACACCCCGCCGCCGCCGCTCGCCGACGACGACGAGTACTCGCAGTTCGCCGACCGCCGGTACGCGTCGCTGCCGGAGGAGATCCGGCCGCGCACCGAGTGCCTCAAGGACGTCGTCGAGCGCATGCTCCCGTACTGGTACGACGCGATCGTGCCGGATCTGCTCGGTGGCGACACCGTGCTGGTCGCCGCGCACGGCAACTCGCTGCGCGCGCTGGTCAAGCACCTGGACAAGATCTCGGACGCGGACATCGCGGGCCTGAACATCCCCACCGGCATCCCGCTGCTGTACGAGCTGGACGCGCACCTGCGCCCGCTCACCCCGGGCGGGCGCTACCTCGACCCGGAGGCCGCGGCGGCCGCGATCGAGGCGGTCAAGAACCAGGGCCGCAAGTAGACCCGAACATCGGGTGAACAACCCGTCGGCTTCGTACGGGGCGCCCACCTGTCACGGAAGGGGTCGGGCGCCCCGCACGCGCCGGGCTGTGGGCCCGAGCGCCGGTTCAGCGACCGCAACTGCCCCCGCAATTGCACGCGGAACCGGACTTACAGCCGCAGCCGCAGCTGGACGGGCAGTTGCAGCCCGGTGTGGGGGCCTGCGGCTGGGGCGGGGTCTGCGGGTCGGGCATGACGGCCTCCGAACGATCACCGGTGACAGGCGTGGCGCACGGATGAACGACACATGAAGATCTGCACGATGGACCCTCTGGACGGTTTCACCCGTTCGGAGCAGCTCTACCCTGGAACATGTGGACGTGAACGTTGCTGCTGCCGCTTTGGCCGCTGTATCCGGATTGGCCGTGGGTGTGGCCGGCACCCTGGCCTTCCGCTGGAGTGAGCGCGCCCAGGGCAGAGGCACGGCCGCGGCACCCGCCGCGGCCCCGTCGTTGCCGCCCGGCGTGGCCACCGTGTTGTCGGTGCTGCGCTCCTCGGCGGTGGTCCTGGACGAGTTCGACACCGTGGTGAAGGCGAGCTCGGCCGCCTACAAATTCGGCCTGGTCCGCGGTGACCAACTGGTGCCCGACGATCTGCTCGCGATGGCGAAGGAGACCAGACGCGACGGCGAGATAAGACAACGGGACCTGTTGTTGGCCCGTGCCGACGGCGAGGCGCACGAATTCGAGGTGTCAGCCCGGGTCGCCCCGCTGGGATCGCGGCTGGTGCTGCTGCTGGTCGAGGACCGGACCGAGGCCCGGCGGGTGGACGCGGTGCGGCGCGACTTCGTGGCCAACGTGAGCCACGAGCTCAAGACCCCGGTCGGTGCGCTGTCGCTGCTGGCCGAGGCGGTCATGGACGCCAGCGACGACCCGGAGGCGATCATCCGCTTCGCGGGCCGCATGCAGATCGAGTCGGCCCGGCTGACCAATCTGGTGCAGGAGCTGATCGACCTGTCCCGGGTGCAGAACGATCATCCGCTGCACCACGTGGGTCCGGTGCCGCTCGACGAGCTGGCGGCCGAGGCGGCCGACCGCTGCCGACAGGCCGCCGAATCCAAGCAGATCACCCTGGCGATCGGCGGCGATCGTGATCTGATCGTGCCGGGAGACCACAATCAATTGGTGATGGCACTGGGCAACCTGGTCGAGAACGCGGTCAACTATTCGCCCGCGCGGACCAGGGTCGACATCGAGGTCAGAGCCGAGGCGCGGATGGCCGTCATCACCGTTTCCGACCAGGGGCTGGGCATTCCCCAGCGCGACCTGGATCGTATTTTCGAGCGGTTCTACCGCGTCGATCCGGCCCGTTCGCGGGCCACCGGCGGTACCGGCTTGGGCCTGTCCATCGTCAAGCACATCGCGGCGGGCCACGGGGGAGAGGTAACCGTGCGCAGCCTGGAGGGTGTGGGATCCACCTTCACCCTGGTGCTGCCCTTCAAGTCCAGTACCTCTCAATCGATGTCGATCACATCGACCACCCCATCCATGGAGGCTTCCCGATGACCCGTGTGCTCGTCGTCGAAGATGAAGAGTCCTTCAGCGACGCGCTGTCGTACATGCTTCGCAAGGAAGGCTTCGAGGTGGCCGTCGCCGCCACCGGACCCGAGGCCCTGGAGCTGTTCGACCAAGGCGGCGCCGATCTGGTGCTGCTCGACCTGATGTTGCCCGGCCTGCCCGGCACCGAGGTGTTCCGCGGGCTCAGGGCCAAGTCCAATGTGCCGGTCATCATGGTGACGGCCAAGGACAGCGAGGTGGACAAGGTCGTCGGCCTGGAGATCGGTGCCGACGACTACGTCACCAAGCCGTATTCCACCCGCGAGTTGATCGCCCGGATCCGCGCCGTGCTGCGGCGCCAGGGCGGCGAACCCACCGACGAGCCCCGGGCGATCGAGGCCGGGCCGGTGCGACTCGACGTGGAGGCGCATCGGGTCACCGTGGAGGGTCGGCGGATCGATCTCCCGCTCAAGGAGTTCGACCTGCTCGAAGTGTTGCTGCGCAACGCGGGCCGGGTGCTCACCCGGATGCAACTGATCGACCGGGTGTGGGGTGTCGGCTACGTCGGCGACACCAAGACGCTGGACGTGCACGTGAAGCGGCTGCGCGCCAAGATCGAGCCGGACCCGGGCGCCCCGCGCTACCTGGTCACGGTGCGTGGCCTCGGGTACAAGTTCGAGCCCTGATCGGGCCGGGGCGGTGTCGCCCCCCGATCGACGACGGCGCCCGCGCCGCCCCCGTTCTCCGGGGCGGCGCGGGCGCCGTCGTGTCCGCCTGGCGTGCGGGTGCCGGGTGTGCTCAGCCGCCGGCCGGGGCCGACGAACCGTTGCGCGGCGTGCCGGTGCTGCCGACGTTGCCCGTCGTGGCATTGGCCGCGCCCGTGGCGGGCGCCCCCGTGTTGGGCGCCCCCGTGGCGGGGGCTCCCGTGGTGGGCGCCGCCTGGGTCGGCGGGGCGGGCGGGGCCGGCGGCGGCGGGGTGAACGCCGGGGTCGGCTTGAGCTGCGCGTAGTAGCTCGTGGGCGCGTGCACGGACACGTCCAGCGACGTCTCGCCGGCGGTACCGAACGCGAAGGTCACCCGGCGGAACGAGCCGGCCTCCACCTTGTCCGCGTTCGGGAAGACCAGCGGACCGAGGTAGGCCCTGCCCTGCGGGCTGTCCTTGGACATGCCCTGGGGCGGGTCGACCATGTATACGGCGCCACCGGCCGGGATGGTCAGCGGACCGCCCAGGGCCTGCCCCGCGCCGTCGACCGTCACCTTGGTGACCGTCTCGGGCTTGGTGCCCTCGTTGAACAGCGCACCGCCGAGCGCGACCAGGTGCTTACCCGGGTCGCCCGTCACCAACTGAACGTTCTGGATCTTGAGCGAGCCGAATGCCGCATTGGCGGTGTCGGGCTTGATCTCGTTCGTCTCGGCGTCCTTGCCACTGGCGCAGCCCGCGGCCAGAGGAAG
This sequence comes from Embleya sp. NPDC005971, assembly GCF_040629175.1. Lineage (NCBI taxonomy): Bacteria > Bacillati > Actinomycetota > Actinomycetes > Kitasatosporales > Streptomycetaceae > Embleya > Embleya sp. NPDC005971. Next base: position 61,575 of record NZ_JBEXUX010000055.1, read on the forward strand.
GACGACGGCGACGGTGGCGGCGAGGGCGCCGCGTCGAAGGCTGCGGCTCACGGCGGCGGCATCTCCTTGATGATCTTGGATCGAGGAACCGGTCAGGACGACCGGGGACAGCGTACTCAGCCCGGGCGGACGACTTGTACGCGGCTCACCGCGCCGACACTCGGCTTCGATCGGGTCGCGACGGGGTGCCGATCTCGAACGTGGGATCGGCACTGATGGGGCCCCAGTGACATATGGGTCGCCCGAGAGCGCTCGGCTCGCGACCGGGAGGAGCTGTTTGTCCTATTTGTTCGAGTCCTGCGGGTGTGGGGTTCCCTGTCCCAGCACGGCCACTGGCCCGTTGTCAAGCCCCGACTAAGGCTCTGACCTGCGCAAACGTCATTCAGTAGGGGCGTGTCCCGTGTTACCCTAGAAAGCCACGGAAGGGGTACCTGTCACATGACGTTCAAGGTTGGCGACACCGTGGTCTACCCCCATCACGGGGCCGCGCTGATCGAGGCGATCGAGCAGCGCACGATCAAGGGTGTGGACAAGACCTATCTGGTGTTGAAGGTCGCCCAGGGTGATTTGACCGTCCGCGTGCCTGCGGACAATGCGGAATTCGTCGGTGTTCGGGACGTGGTGGGCCAGGAAGGGCTCGACCGCGTCTTCGAGGTGCTGCGCGCTCCGCACACCGAGGAACCGACGAACTGGTCACGACGTTACAAGGCGAACTTGGAAAAGCTCGCTTCCGGTGACGTTATCAAGGTCGCGGAGGTCGTGCGCGATCTATGGCGCCGCGAGCGTGACCGCGGCCTGTCGGCAGGCGAAAAGCGCATGCTGGCAAAGGCTCGGCAGATCTTGGTGAGCGAGTTGGCGCTCGCCGAGAACACGAACGAGGACAAGGCCGAGGCCATCCTCGACGAGGTTCTGGCCTCCTGAGCCGTAGGATCCGCCCGTCGGTGACGGACGGATCCGCCGGTGCGGTGTCGGCGCCACATGGCGTCGGCGCCCGGGTGGTTTGAGGGGACTTCGTTGAACGCTGCGGTCCTTGTGCCCGCTGCAGGGCGTGGTGAACGGCTGGGTCCCGGTGCGCCCAAGGCGTTGCGTGAGCTTGGGGACATCCCGATGCTGGTGCACGCCGTCCGGTCGCTGTTGGCCGCCCGCGGGGTAACCGCGGTCGTGGTCGCCGCACCGCCGGACGGTGTCGCCGGTGTCCGGGATCTTTTGCGTGCGCATTTGCCCGCACAATCACCCGTTCGGGTGGTCGCGGGCGGTGCGACACGCCAGGAATCGGTGCGATTGGCGCTGGCCGCCGTGTCGCCCGATCACGACGTCGTGCTCGTGCACGACGCCGCGCGGCCGTTCGTGCCGGCCCGGGTGGTGGAGGCGGTGATCGCCGCCGTCGCCGAGGGGGCCGACGCGGTGGTGCCCGCGTTGCCCGTGGTGGACACGGTCAAAGAGGTTTCCTCGGTCGAGGGTGCGGAGACGGTGGTCCGCACGGTCGACCGGTCGCTGCTGCGCGCCGTACAGACCCCGCAGGGCTTTCGACGGGCCGTGTTGGTGCGCGCGCACGCCGAGGCCGGCGGGTTCGGTGGCGAGGGCGCGACCGACGACGCGGGCATGGTCGAGCGCCTCGGCGGCACGGTCGTGGTGGTGCCCGGATCCGAAGAGGCGTTCAAGGTGACCCGCCCGTTCGATCTGCTGCTCGCCGGTGCGCTGTTGGCACGTCGTGCGGAAGCGGCGGAGTCGGCGGGGTCGGCGAGCGGCGCGGAGAGTACGGAGATCGACGTTGTCCGGTGAACACACACCCCCGGTCGTGCTGCCCCGCACCGGGATCGGGGTGGACGTGCACGCCTTCGCGGAGGGCCGCGAGTTGTGGGTGGCCGGTCTGCACTGGCCCGGGGAAACCGGGCTGGCCGGACACTCGGACGCCGACGTGGCCGCGCACGCCGCGTGCGACGCGTTGTTCTCGGCGGCCGGAATCGGCGACCTGGGCGCGCACTTCGGCACTTCACGGCCGCAGTGGTCGGGGGCGTCCGGGGTGACCCTGTTGACCGAGGCGGCGCGACTGGTGCGCGCGGCCGGGTTCGAGATCGGCAACGTCGCGGTGCAGGTGATCGGCGTGCGACCGAAGGTGGGCCGGCGTCGGGCCGAGGCCGAGGCCGCGCTGTCCGCCGCGGTCGGCGCGCCGGTATCGGTGTCGGGTACCACCACCGACGGGCTCGGGCTGACCGGGCGGGCCGAGGGAGTGGCCGCGATCGCCACCGCGTTGGTGGTGGCGACCGGGCGATGATCGTTGCCCGAAGCGAGGGATAACGGTGAACGCCACGCCGCCCCGACGCTCTAAGCTTGCGCGTGTGAGCATGCGCCTGTACGACACCAGCACCCGCACGGTCCGGGACTTCGTGCCGCTTGTCGAGGGACAGGTCTCGATCTACTTGTGTGGTGCCACCGTGCAGGCGCCGCCGCACATCGGGCACATCCGATCGGGGCTGAACTTCGACGTGCTGCGCCGGTGGTTCGCCCACCGCGGCAACGACGTCGTGTTCTGCCGCAACGTCACGGACATCGACGACAAGATCATCGCGAAGTCCTGCGCGCAGGAGATTCCGTACTGGCAGGTCGCCCAGACCAACGAGCGCGCCTTCGCGGACGCCTACGCCGCGCTCGGCTGCCTGCCCTCGACGGTGGAGCCGCGGGCGACCGGGCACATCCCCGAGATGATCGCGATGATGGAGCGGCTGATCGCGACCGGGCACGCCTACCCCTCCGGTGGCGACGTCTACTTCGACGTGTCCTCTTTCCCCGCCTACGGCGCGCTCTCCGGCCAGAAGCCGGACGCGATGCGCGAGGCGGAGGACGCCGGAGCGGGGGCGGCGGGCAAGCGCGACCGGCGCGACTTCGCGCTGTGGAAGTCGGCCAAGGCCGGCGAGCCCTCGTGGGATGCGCCGTGGGGGCAGGGTCGTCCGGGGTGGCACCTGGAGTGCTCCGCGATGGCGCACAAGTACCTCGGGCCGGCGTTCGACATCCACGGCGGCGGGCTCGATCTGGTGTTCCCGCACCACGAGAACGAGATCGCCCAGTCCAAGGCGGTGGGCGACCCGTTCGCCAACTATTGGATGCACAACGCCTGGGTCACCCTCAGCGGTGAGAAGATGAGCAAGTCGCTCGGCAACTCCGTGCTCGTGACGGAGATGCTCAAGCAGTGGTCCCCGCTGGTCCTGCGGTACTACCTGGCCACCCCGCACTACCGGTCGATGATCGAGTACAGCAGGGAGGCCCTGCGCGAGGCCGAGGTCTCGTTCGGGCGGATCGAGGGTTTCCTGGAACGCGCGGGCGAGCAGACCGGGGTGATCGAACCGGCGGCGGAGGTGCCGGCGGCGTTCGCGGCGGCGATGGACGACGACCTGGGTGTGCCGCAGGCGATGGCGGTCGTGCACAACACCGTGCGCGACGGCAACACCGCGCTGGCGGCGGGCGACAAGGACGCCGTCGTGCGGCACGCGGCGGACATCCGGGCGATGCTGGGCGTGCTCGGCATGGACCCGCTGTCGGAGCAGTGGACGGCGGGTGCCTCGGCCGGCCGTTCGGACGAGCTGCGCGGGGTGGTCGACCACCTGGTCAAGCTCGCCCTCCAGCAACGCGAGGCGGCGCGGGCCCGCAAGGACTACGCCGCGGCGGACGCGGTCCGGGACAGCCTCACGGCGGCCGGGATCGTGGTCGAGGACACCCCCAACGGCCCCCGGTGGACGCTGCACCGGGACTGAGTAGAAGGGCCCGTCGGGGCCCGACGAGAACGTGCCGTCACGGCCGGATCGCCACGAGGTGGCGGGCCGGCCGTACGGTTGTAGTGGCGGTTGCCCTCCGGGGCGACCGGGGAACGCAACGCTGCTGTCGAAGCGGATGTTGCCGTCGAGGCAACGTTGCCGTCGAAGCCGACGTTGTTGTGAAGCAAAACGCTGCTGTTGAAGCAATCGAAGGGATGTACCCGTCATGGCCGGCAACACGGAGCGCCGTAACAAGCGCAACGAGGGAAGCAAGAAGGGGCCCTCGGTCGGCACTGGTGGGCACAGCCGCCGGGCGCTCAAGGGCAAGGGGCCCACCCCGCCCGCGGAGATGCGCAAGGGGCACGCCAAGCAGCGCGCGGCCAATGCCGCCGCCAAGCGCAAGGCCTCGGCACCGGCCGCTCGGCGAGCCCCGGGCGGTCGTCCCGGGCGCGGGGGCAAGAGCTCGAACGAGCTGGTCGCGGGTCGCAACTCGGTGCTCGAGGTGCTGCGCGCGGACGCGCCGGCCACCTCGTTGTTCATCGCGCAGTACATCGACAGCGACGACCGGGTGCGCGAGGCGATGAAGATCGCCAACGTCCGGGGCATTCCGCTGATGGAGATCCCGCGTCCCGAACTGGACCGGATGACCGACGGCGCGATCCACCAGGGCCTGGTCCTGCAGATGCCGCCGTACGAGTACGCGCATCCGGACGACCTGGTGGTCGAGGCGCAGGACCGCGGCGAGACGCCGATCATCGTCGCGCTCGACAGCGTCACCGACCCGCGCAACCTCGGCGCGGTGATCCGCTCCGCGGCGGCCTTCGGCGGCCACGGCGTGGTCGTGCCGGAGCGGCGCGCGGCCGGGATGACCGCGGGCGCCTGGAAGTCCTCGGCGGGTGCGGCCACGCGTGTGCCGGTGGCCCGGGCGGCCAACCTCACCCGCGCGCTGGAGGCGTACAAGAAGGCGGGTCTGACCGTGGTCGGCCTCGCCGCCGACGGCGACATCTCGCTGGAGGAGCTGGCGGCGGCGACCGATCCGATCGTGGTGGTCGTCGGTTCCGAGGGCAAGGGCCTGGGTCGCCTGGTCCAGGAGACCTGCGACATCACCGTGCGGATCCCGATGGCGGGCGGCAACGAGTCGCTCAACGCCGGTGTCGCGGCGAGCATCGTGCTCTACGAGGTGGCCAGGCGCCGCGCGGAGTAGCCGCGCAGTGTAGTGCCGTACGGGGGCGGTCGGGGCCCGCATCGGGTAATACGCGAAGGGCCGCATCCTCGGGGGACCTCGCACGGTTATTGATGCGTGGACACCAGAACGGAAGGCAGCTTCGGCGGTGCTGTCGGGCTGTTGCCCTCGCCCCCGGCGGTGCGCGATCCAGGCGATCCGGCGTCGGTCGCCACCCCCACCAAGACCCTGCGGGTGGTGATCGCCGGCCCTCGGACCGGCGGCGCCCCCGTGCCCGGAGCGCGCGGTCCGGCGGACGACGCCACCGCGCGGCTGCCGGCGATCCGCGACGACATGCCCCGGCGGCGGGTGCCGCCGGCGCGTCGCGAGCCGGGCGCCGGGCGCGAGCGGGACGGCACCGCGACCTCGATGCCCGGGCACGGGCGCCGGGCCACCCTCCAGGGCGGCACGGTGCTGTTGCCGCTGCGGCTGTTCCTGGGCGGGGCGTTCCTCGTCGAGGGGTTGCGCAAGCTCTACGCGCCGGGCTTCCTGGATCCGAGCTCGACCGATTCGTTCGGGCATCGGATCGGGGTGCTGCGCGAGGGCAGCCTGTCGCCGTCGGTGATGGACCTGGCCGCCGATCACGCGATCGGGGCGGGCCTGCTGTTCGCCTTCGGACAGGTGGTGGTCGGCTTCGCGGTCGTGCTGGGGTTGTGGACCCGGCTCGCGGGCCTGCTCGGCATGTTGTTGTCGCTGGGCGTACTGATCGCGGTGGGCAGCGGCTCCTCGCCCTATCACGCGCCCTACGTGGTGTTCCTGGCCGCGTTCAGCCCGCTGGCGTTGGCGGGAGCGCCGATGTACTCGGCGGACGCGTGGTTGTCGCTGCGCACCTGGCGCGGCCCGATCATCACGCCCGTGCGGGCCCGGCGGCGCAAGCTCGGCTACGGCTCGATGCTGGCCTGTGCGGGGGTCGGCGTGACGCTGCTCGCGGGATCGTTGCTCGGCGGCGGTCACCGGCAGCTCGACGAGTCGGACACCGGGCGGGTCGGCGACCGGGAGGGCCCCGCCGCCGCCTCCACCGCCCCGGTGGCTCCCGGGCCCGGGCAACACGGCGGCCCGGTGGACACGCAGCTCCGTCCGCCGGTGAACGAGCCCTCGGCGGCGCCGGTGCCGGGCACCGGCCAGAACGCCCAACCGCCGATCCCGCCGCGCCCGACGAGCACGTCCTCGCCCACGACCAGGACCGGCACGGGCACGAGCACGGGAACGGGCACAGGCACAGGTACGGGCACGGCGCCCGCACCCGAAAGCGGCACCAAGGCACCCCGCCCCTCCGCCCCGTCCGCCGGCTCCCCCGGCCCGGCAGGCTCCCCGGCCGGCTCCCCGGGCACGGCCCCGAAGCCGGCGGGGAGCAAGCCACTGGGTGGGTTGTTGGGGTGAGGCTTCTTGGGGTGAGGTTTGTTGGGGTGCTTTGCTGGGGCGGGGCTGAGTCGTGAGCGGAGCGAGTGGGTGGCCCGGGTCGCGGGTGCGATGGGCGGGGCGGCCCGGGCCGGGCTGGGGCGTGGGCCGGGCCCGCCACCTGACCTGAGTCGTGGGCGGGGCGAGTGGGTGGTCCGGGTCGGGTTGCGGCGGGCCGGGTCGGGTCGGGCCGTGAGTCGGGTCCGACGCCTGGTCCGGGTCGTGAGCGGAGCGAGCCGGTGGGCGGTGTTTGCGGGCCGAGCCCGACACCCCGGGCGAGGTCGTGACCTTGCTCCGCCGAGACCCGGGCCGAAGTCGTGAGCGCAGCAAGCCGGTGAGCAGTGGTCGTGGGCCGGGCCGGAAGCCCGGGACGAGGTTGCGAGCGGGCCGGCGCGAAACGCACGCCGAGTCCGACATCTGGGGCGGGGTCGCGAGCGGAGCGAGCCGGTGGTCCCCGGTCGCAAGCTGGGCTCGACGCCCGAGCCGGGGTCGTGAGCGGAGCGGGCAGGTGGGCGGCGGTCGCGGGCCGAGCCCGACACCCCGGGCCCAAGTCATGAGCGCAGCCAGCCGGTGAGCGGCGGTCGTGGGCCGGGCCGGACGCCCGAGCCGAAGTCGTGAGCGCAGCAAGCGTGCCGGCGCGAAGGTTCAGCCGGTGATGTTCCGGTCTGCGACCACGTGGTGGATGTGCACGTGGACGACCTGTTCGCCGTCGATCGGCTCGCGGTCGACCACCTTGTCCGTGCCCATATAGCGCGCGGCGATCCGAGTCGGCCAGATCCGAAGGTCGGCCGGGTCGACCGAGATTCGGGCCTCACCCTCCACCACGACGTAGGCGTACGGCGGTCGGTCGTCGTCCACGCACAGGCTCACGCGCGGATCGTTGGCCAGGTTGCGGCCCTTGACCGAGGACGCGAACGTGCTGAAGACGAGTTCGACGGTCTCGCCCCGATCGTCGAGATCGAACCAGATCGGGGCCACATGTGGTCGGCCGTCCGGCCGTACGGTGGCGAGCTTCCCGGTGCGTGGTCCGGCCAGGAGAAAAGCCCGCCACTGAGTCTCGGTCATGCGTTCCATCCCCCGAGTCTCACCCCTGACCACCCCGAAACCCGGTAGCCCCGCCCACGACGACCACCCCTCCACCACACCACACGACACCTCGTGAGGTCACACCCTCGCCCACCACCCCGACTCCGCCCCCCGAACCGCCCTACTCCCGCCGCCCGCCCACCTGTTCACCCCACCTGCGACACGCTTCGCCCCGCCCACCCCGCCCTCGTCCCCCCCACCCCCGATGTACTTGCGACCTCGCCCCACCCGCCACCCCCACAACCCGGCCCCACAACCTCGCGCCCCGCGCCCACCCGCCCCACCCCCGGCGCGTCAGCGCCCCCGACTTGGGCTCACCCCGGTGATCGACGCGCGCAGCGCGGAGAGCGGCGGAGCCGCAAAACGTTGACTTCGTGGCCCGTAGCGAAGCGAAGGGACACGAAGTCACG
>NZ_JBEXUX010000056.1:0-13325 GCF_040629175.1 Embleya sp. NPDC005971
TCGGGTTGGGCTCGTGTGTCGTTGCACTCGCGACCCGGGCCCACCTGTCGGGCTCGACGCCGGGCGCGTGTCGGGCCGGCTCGCGACCCAGCGCCGCCGTGAAGCCCCTTCGCGGCGCTCGCCCGTTCGGGTTCGTGTGTCAGATGTCGGCCTCGTAGGCGACCACGCCGCCCACCCAGGTCTTCAGGATTTGCCAGTCGTCGCTCCACCAGACCAGGTCGGCGGCGGTGCCGGGGGAGAGGCGGCCCAGGTCGGGGCGGCCGAGGGCGTCGGCGGGGACTCGGGTGGCGCAGGTGAGGACTCGGGCCGGGGGGTTGCCCAGGGCGATCAGGTTGCGGACGGCGAGGTCCAGGGTCAGGGCGGAGCCGGCGATCGTGCCGTCCAGGTTGCGCGGGACGTCGCCCTCGACCAGGGTCACGTCGACGTCGCCGAGGCGGTAGCGGCCCGGGGGCATGCCCGCGGCGGCCATCGCGTCGGTGACCAGGGCGGTGCGCTCGCCGGCGACGCGCAGGACCAGCGAGCAGACCGGGCCCACCACGTGGTGCAGGTCCGCGATCAGGCCGGGGGTCAGCCGCGGGTCGCTCAACGCCGCGCCGACCACGCCCGGTTCGCGGTGGCCCAGACCGCGTTGCGCGTTGAACAGGTGGGTGACCATGGTCGCGCCCGCGTCCGCGGCGGCGGACATCTCGGCGGCGGTCGCGTCCGTGTGTCCGGCCGAGACTCGGATCCCCGTGGCGACGATGCGCCGAATGGCCTCGAGCGCACCGGGAAGTTCGGGTGCCAGGGTGATCAGGGTGAGTGCCTCGCGGACCGCGTCGTCCAGCAGCAGGCGGTCGACCAGCTCGGGGGTGGGCTCACGCAGGTACTGCGGCGGGTGGGTGCCGACCCGGGCCGGGGACAGGAACGGCCCCTCCAGGTGCACGCCCAGGTCGCGCGCGATGGGCTCCAGGGCGAATTTGGCGCGCAGTTCGGCGGCCCGCACGAGGGCCGCGGTGAGCGTGTCCAGGTCGCCGGTGATGAAGGTCGGGCAGAACGCGGTGACCCCGGTCGACGGGAGCTTCGCGGCGACCTCGCGCCACGCGGTCGCGTCGGCGGCCACGAAGTCGTGTCCGAACGCGCCGTTGAGCTGGATGTCGATCAGACCCGGGGTGAGCACACCGTGCGGCAGTCGGATGGTGTCGGGACCGCCGGGGCCCTCGGTCACGCCGATGATCCGCCCCTGCTCCACACCCACTTCGGCCGGGCCGACGAGCGCCCCGTCCACAAGCACGCGAGGTGCCCCAATGCCGGCCACGCGTGCCCTTCCTTCCCTGCGGGACCGCTACGCGGCCGAGCGTTCGGCGGCCTCCCGGTGCGGGCCGGGAGGCCGCCGCCCATTTTGGTTCAGACCAATCCTAGTTGTCTAGACCAATGTCGAGGGACATGCCACGTATATCGGTGGTTATCGGGGCGGGTGATGGCGAACCGAAGGAAGGCCCGGGGGAACGAGCCGGGGGCGGGGCCAGGGCAGGCCGGACCTCAGCCGGTGGCCGACCGCAGCACCGACAGGGCCCGCGACAGGTCGGCCGACGTCAGGTCCGCGCGGGCCGCCAGCCGCAGTCGGGAGATGCCGTCCGGCACCGACGGCGGTCGGAAGCAGCCGACCAGGACGCCGGCCTCGGCGCAGCGCGCTGCGGTGTCGAAGGCGAGTTGTGCCTCGCCGATGAGCACCGACGCCACCGCGCCCTCCGGCTCGGTCACCCGCAGGCCCGCCTCCCGAGCGCCCGCCGAGAGCGCGCGGGCGTTCGCCCGTACCGCGTCGGCCAGCCCCGGCTGCGCGCGCAGGATCCGCAACGCCGCCAGCGCCGCCGCCACACAGGCCGGCGCCAACCCCGTGTCGAAGATGAACGGCCGCGCCGCGTCGACCAGATGCTCGATCACCCGGGCGGGCCCGAGCACCGCACCGCCCTGCGAGCCCAGCGCCTTGGACAACGTCGCGGTCAGCACCACGTCGTCCGCCCCCGCGAGCCCGGCCGCGTGGACCGCGCCCCGGCCGCCCGGACCCACCACGCCGAGCCCGTGTGCCTCGTCCACGAGCAGGACGGCGCCGTATCGCCGTGTGACGGCCGCAAGCTCGGCGAGTGGGGCGATGTCCCCATCGACCGAGAAGACCGCGTCCACGACCACCAGGGCGCGTTCCTCGGCCCGTTCCGCGAGCACCCGGGCCACCGCCGCCACGTCCCGGTGCCCGGTGATCGCCACCCGGGCCCGGGAGAGCCGGCACGCGTCCACGATCGACGCGTGGTTGATCGCGTCCGAGACGACCAGGCCGCCCTTGCCGACCAGCCCGGCGATCACCCCGAGATTGGCCAGGTAGCCGGAGGAGAACACCAGCGCCGCCTCGGCACCCATGTGGTCGGCCAGCTCCGCCTCCAATTCGGCGTGCAACTCGGTGGACCCGGTCACCAGCCGCGACCCGGTCGACCCGCCGCCCCACGTGCGCACCGCGCGCACGGTCGCCTCGATCACCCGCTCGTCGCGGGACAGGCCCAGGTAGTCGTTTCCGGCCAGATCCAACCCGCCGGCCGTCGCCGCGCGCGGCCGCAGCCGGCGGCGCAGACCGGCCTCGATCCGCTGCTTCTCGCGGATGTCCAGCCAGTCGAGCGGATGACCGCCGCCGCCGAGCGGCTGCCGGGGGGTGGGCGATTGGGTGGACATCGATACCTCACAGGTGCGGCGAAGTGGGGCGGCCAGGATCGCAGGCGTGGTGGAAAGTACGCTGCGCGTGTGCCCTCCATGAACGATCTCGTCCGCCGTCACGGCGCGCTGCCCACCGCCGACCTGGAGTGGCTGCACCTGCTGGTGTCCGAGTGGCAACTGCTCGCCGACCTGTCCTTCGCGGACCTGGTGTTGTGGGTGCCGACCAGCGACGGGCAGTACGTCGCGGTCGCGCAGATGCGGCCGAACACCGGCGCCACCTCGCATCAGGACGACCTGGTCGGCGACTTCGTCCCGCGCGGGCGGCGGCCGATGCTGGACGCGGCGCTGGACGAGGGCCGGATCGTGCGCGAGGGCGACCCGGAGTGGCGCGACGACGTACCGGTGCGGGTCGAGGCGATCCCGGTCTCCCGGGAGGGCCGGGTGATCGGTGTGATCGCGCGCAACACCAACCTGCTGACCGCCCGCACGCCCAGCCGGCTGGAATTGACCTACCTCCAGAGCGCCGCGGATCTCGCGCAGATGATCGCCGCAGGGACGTTTCCGCACGCCGGCGAACTGCTCGACATGGACGCGTCGCCGCGCGTGGGCGACGGCCTGATCCGCCTCGACGCGGACGGCATCGTGCAGTACGCCAGCCCCAACGCGCTCTCCGCCTACCACCGCCTCGGCCTGACGTCCGACCTGGTCGGTTGCCACCTCGGCCGGATCACCGCCGAACTGGCGCCGCACGAGGGCCCGGTGGACGAGGCCATCTCCGCGGTCGCCAGCGGCTGGGCCCCGCGCGAGACCGAGGTGGAGACGCCCGCGGCGGTGGTGCAACTGCGCGCGATCCCGCTCAAGCCGCGCGGGCAGCGGATCGGCGCGATCATGCTCCTGCGCGACGTGACCGAGCTGCGCCGGCGCGAGCGCGAGCTGATCACCAAGGACGCCACCATCCGGGAGATCCACCACCGGGTGAAGAACAACCTGCAGACGGTGGCCGCGCTGCTGCGCCTGCAGGCCCGCCGGATGGACGCGCCGCAGGCCCGGGCCGCGCTGGAGGAGGCGGTCCGCCGGGTCGGCTCGATCGCGATCGTGCACGAGACGTTGTCCCAGACGCTGGACGAGCGGGTGGACTTCGACGAGATCGCCGACCGGGTGTTGTCCATGGTCACCGAGGTCGCCGCGTCCTCGGTGCGGGTGCGCACCGCCCGACACGGCAACTTCGGCGAACTGATCGCGGAGACCGCGACGCCGTTGGCGATGGTGCTCACCGAGCTGCTGCAGAATGCCCTGGAGCACGCGTTCGAGGACCCCGGCTACACCGACCGGGCGGGCACCCTGGAGGTGCACGCCGAACGCCGCGCGGAACGCCTGCTCATCACCGTCACCGACGACGGGATCGGCCTGCCGGCCGATTTCGATCCGCAGGTCTCCGGCAACCTCGGTCTGCAGATCGTGCGCACCCTGGTCGGCAGCGAACTCGCGGGCCGTTTCGACATGGTGCCCAATCCGGCTGGCGGCACGATCGTCACCCTGGACCTGCAAATCCGCCAGCGCCGCTGAGCCCGATCGCATTCGGGCCCGCCGGCCCGATTTCGCGACGCCGGGAAACTTCCGTACGTGGAAAAGCAGTTGCCCCGCCCTGGTCCGATCGGACCTTGGCGGGGCAACTGCGGCAAAGCTTTGGTGTTTCCGATGATCAAGTGTTTCCGGTGATCAAGTCCCCGGAGTGTTCAGCCTGTCGGTCGATCAGGCGGAGGCACGGGCACGGTTGCGGGCGGCGCGGCGCTTGAGAGCGCGACGCTCGTCCTCGCTCAGACCGCCCCACACACCCGCGTCCTGACCGGACTCGAGAGCCCAGCCCAGGCACTGCTCCATCACGGGGCAACGGCGGCAGACCGCCTTCGCCTCCTCGATCTGAAGCAGAGCGGGACCGGTGTTGCCGATCGGGAAGAACAGCTCCGGGTCTTCGTCACGGCAGGCAGCAACGTGGCGCCAGTCCATGCGGTCCAACTCCTCGTGGGTCAGCGGGGGCTTCCGGCCCCGCTGTGGCTTGTGAATGTGAACGCTTTCACGAACCCCCCGACAAGCAAGGGGCCGACGAAGTCGGTCCCCAGGTTTGGCAGTGGATTCGGGCGGTGAAGATGACCTTTCGGCCACGTCCCTGCCGCCTCGTAGAGCCTTACAAACCTCGGCCGCCGATACAACCCCCTTGGGCCAGGATTTTTTAAATCATCGGTGTCGACTAGGTCACACCACTACATCGAAGGGGTGAACCGGTATTTGCGTTCGAGTGAAAGGCCAAAAGGCCCTTCCACTCACACAATCACACGCAGTGCACGGGGAACCCCCCGGAAGGTCACACTCCGATGTTCTCCCAGATGGTCCCCATCGACCTGAAGGGAAACAGGTTCTTCAGTCCGAAGAGTGAACGCATCGCAGTCGTGCAGGGACACGACGTGACGCCCATGTGGAGCATTACCCGTGGAGCCCAGCATCCGGGCCAGATGGCGCAATGTGGGCAGTGTTGACATCCGGGTGAGCGCGAAGAGGTCCAATCCGGTGTCATATGACGCTTGTGGGCACGGATTCAGCGGCCGGTCGTGCAAAAACGTCCACGGCACCGTGTTCTGCACTATCCCGAGGCAGATTCCCTCGATCGGCTCCGCGCCGGGCACCTCCAGCGTCAGCGTCCCGTGTCTGCGGGAGTCCCGCTCGCCGTAGAACCGGCGCAACGCGGACCGTACGTACAGACCCGGCGTCGCGCGCCGACCGCCGGCCCGACGCTCCTCCACCCGGCCGACCACCTCGGCGTCGAATCCGATGCCGGCGCAGAACAGGAACCAGCGCTCGTCGGCCAGGCCCAGTCCGATCTCCCGACTGCGACCCGCGCGCAGCGCCTCCAACAGCAGGCCGGTCGCCTCGACCGGATCGTTGGGCATCCCGAGCGAGCGCGCGAACACGTTGGTGCTGCCGCCCGGGACCACCGCCACCGCCGGCAGCGAGGGGGCCGGACCGGCGGCGAGCAGTCCGTTGGCCACCTCGTTGGCCGTGCCGTCGCCGCCCAGCGCGATCACCAGATCGAGGCCGTCGTCCGCGGCCTGTCGGGCCAGTTCCGTGGCGTGCCCCCGATGCTCGGTGGCGACCACGTCGAGCTTGAGATCGCCGGCGAGCGCGTGCGCCAGGACGTCCCTGGTGCGTTCGCTGGTGGTCGTGGCCTTGGGGTTCACCACGAGAAGGGCGCGCATGCCACCAGCGTATCTACCGACGGGTAGGGCTCCCATGGGTCCGGGCGGGGCGCCCATGGATCGCCCGGGCGCCGGCCCCGGTTACAGTCTTGGGGTGACCGAGAGCCCTTCCGCCCAGGACCAGTCGGGCCCCGCCGGGGTCCTCCCCCTCACCTGGCGCATCTGCACCGCGGTGGTCGGTGTCGAGGCGTTCGCACTCCTCGGATACTCCCTCTATCTGACCTTCCGCAGCGAGTTCGGCCATCCGACCAACGCGTCGGAGGGCGTCGCGATCGGCATCTACCTGCTGATCCTCGCCGCCGGGATAGTCGCCGCGTTCGTGGGCATGCTGCGCGGCCGGCGCTGGAGCCGATCGCCGGCGATCACCGCCAACCTGATCGTGGTCGGCATGGGGTGGTACCTGATCAAGGCCGATCAACTCGTGATCGGCATCCTGACCATGATCGTGGGTGTGGTCACCATCGGCGTCCTTGCGACACCCGGCATGTACAACGCGCTCGAAGCGCGCCACCAGGCCCATCGGGCCTGAGTCGCCGCCCGCAGCTTTCGGCCGCGCCGCACGGCGACGAGGACCCCGGACCGACCTCGGTCCGGGGTCCTCGTCGTGGCCGCGGGCTACTCCTCGACGAGCAACCGCTCGCGCAACTGCGCGAGGGTGCGCGCGAGCAGTCGCGAGACGTGCATCTGCGAGATGCCGACCTCCTGCGCGATCTGGGACTGGGTCATGTTGCCGAAGAAGCGCAGCAGCAGGATCTTCTTCTCGCGCGGCGGCAACTGCTCCAGGAGCGGCTTGAGCGATTCGCGGTACTCCACGCCCTCGAGCGCGTCGTCCTCGGCGCCCAGCGTGTCGGCGACGGCCGGCGAGTCGTCGTCGGTGTCCGGTACGTCCAGCGAGAGCGTGCTGTAGGCGTTGGCCGATTCGAGGCCCTCGAGCACTTCCTCCTCGGAGATCCCCAGCTGCACGGCGAGCTCGGCGACTGTGGGGGAACGGCCGTTGCGCTGGGAGAGCTCGGCGGTGGCCGAGGTCAGCGCGAGGCGCAGCTCCTGGAGTCGGCGCGGCACCCGCACCGCCCAGCCCTTGTCCCGGAAGTGCCGCTTGATCTCGCCGACGATGGTCGGCGTCGCGTAGGTCGAGAACTCGACCCCACGATCCGAGTCGAATCGGTCCACCGACTTGATCAGGCCGATGGTGGCCACCTGGATCAGGTCGTCCAACGGCTCGCCGCGATTGCGGAACCGGCGGGCCAGGTGCTCGACCAGCGGCAGATGCATCTCCACCAGTCGATCGCGCACCGCGGCCCGCGCGGGCGGGTCCGATTCGAGCACCGCGAGTTGCGCGAACAGGCCGCGCGCGATCTCCCGGTCGTGGGCGTGGCGTTCGGAACCGGCGCGTCGCCGGTTCGGCACCGCCGGTCCCGTGGGCCCGGCGGATCCGGCAGGTTGTGCCGGCTTGTCCGGCCCGGTCGCCTCGACGCCACCGTCCATCGTCATGCTCGCGTCGCTCACCATGCCCTCACCCTCCCCTCGGCCGCGCCCGGCGGCCTCGTCGGGTGAGGCCGCGCTCGGCTGCGGTTCGTTGGCCGCGCCTTCGACACCACTGCTCACGTCTGCTCCGGCCCGCCACCGCGCTTCTTGTGCAGGCTGATGCTGACCACCTTGTCCTCGCTCACCGTCGCGTCCACCTCGCCGGCCAGCGCCGACAGGACGGTCCAGGCGAACGTGTCGCGCGCGGGTGTTCGGCCGTCCGTGGTCGGCGCGGACACGGTGACGTGCAACGCGTCGCCCACCAGGTTGAACACGCAGGAGAGCACTCCGCCGGCCACCGCCTGGTCGAGCAACATCGCGCACGCCTCGTCGACCGCGATGCGCAGGTCTTCGATCTCGTCCAGGGTGAAGTCGAGGCGGGCCGCGAGGCCCGCCGTCGCGGTGCGCAGAACGGAGAGATAGGCACCTTCGGCAGGCAGTCGGACCTCGACGAAGTCCCGCTGTCCGGTGCCGGCTTCGTCCGCCGTGTGTGCGGATCGCTGGGACACCCTCACCTCCAAGGTGCTGCTGTGGGTGGCCGCCGGGCGGTCACCACCGATGTCGGGGGGAACCCCAGCGACGCTACCGCGCCGGCCGACAACTGTCGTCACCGATGCGGGAACGGGTGCGGGAACGAGCGAGGCGACTGTCTACCCGAACGGTACGTCACGATATGTGATTTGACGAGTACGTAGTGTACCCGACTTTGGTAATTTCGCACTGCGAGATCGCGCCGTCCATGTACATGTGCCACAGTCCGTCGGCCGCCAACCCGCAAATGTCAGGTATGTCGTTCCGATTCCGGGTCTCGGGCCCGAATTCTGGCCCGATGCAGCGCCACGTTCGTCCGCGAGGCGCACCGATCCGAGCAGTGCCGGCGGGAGCGATTTGCGGACATGTCCAGGAAGACGTTCCGGCACGGTGCGGCCCGGCACACGCCCAGTCGGTCGATGCCGTGCGCGCTCAGCCGAACGGCCAGGCCCATGGCGGCTATCGCGGCGAAACCCTCGGCCGCGCCCACCGCGTCGCCCGCCAGGTGCAGATGCCACGGGCTCGCGTCGTGGCCGGTCAGTCGCGGGTGCACGGGGAATTCGGCGAGCAGGCCGTTGAGGGTGGCGACGGCGTCCGCCTCGCGGTCGGCCGCGGCGTCCGCGAAGACCGCCCGCAGCCGGGTGCGCACCGAGCGCAGCCGACTCACGTCGGCGTCCGTCACCCGGGGTGGGATGCGCCGAACGGGTGCGATCAGCGCGAGTACGTCCTCGGGGGAGCGCAGCAGGTCCTCGCCGCGCGCGGGCTGCTCGGTGTTGACCAGCCGGACCGCGTGCTCGGCGTAGGCGGAGAGATCCAACGACTGTCCTTCGGTCGCGGTCGCCGGCCCGACCCCGGGCGGATGCCTTCCGGTGCCGTCGAGCCCGCGTTTCGCACGGGTCGGCGGGGTCGGATGTGGCGGCGGTTACTGTCAGCGTACTGGGCGTGGCGCTACCGTCTGGGCCAGTTGCGAGAAGGGGTCTGACGCGCCATCACAAAACGGTGGTAATCGGTTCACCGCCCTGGAGTACCCCCATTCGGGGGGTGTGCCAAAATCGGCGTCACGGGTGACCCCCGTAACCTCAGCCGGATCATGTGCGCTGCACGAAGCGCCGATGTCGCTGAGGCATGCAGCCTGCGATCGCGTTTCGAGAGCTGCACTTCTACTGACAATGTCGACAAAGGGGTCACTGTGGCAGCGGAGATCATCCCGACGGACAGCATGGCGACGGACGAACTCGATCCGGTCTTCGCTCTGCACCGCGGCGGGAAAATGGAAGTTCGTTCGACCGTTCCGGTGCGCAACCGGGACGACCTCTCCCTCGCGTACACGCCCGGCGTGGCCCGGGTGTGCACGGCCATCGCGGAGAGCCCGGAACTGGTCCACGACTACACGTGGGTGGCCAACACGGTCGCGGTGATCACCGACGGCACCGCGGTGCTCGGCCTGGGCGACATCGGCCCCGCCGCGTCGCTGCCGGTGATGGAGGGCAAGGCGATCCTGTTCAAGGAGTTCGCCGGCATCGACGCCGTGCCGCTCGCGCTCTCGTGCACCGACGTGGACGAGCTGGTGGACACCATCGCCCGGCTCGCCCCCTCCTTCGGCGGCATCAACCTGGAGGACATCAGCGCCCCGCGCTGCTTCGAGGTGGAGCGCCGGCTCCAGGAGCGGCTGGACATCCCGGTCTTCCACGACGACCAGCACGGCACCGCGATCGTCGCGCTGGCCGCGCTGCGCAACGCGGCGACGGTGACCGGACGCCGGCTCGGCGACCTGCGCGCGGTCATCTCCGGCGCGGGCGCGGCGGGCATTGCGATCGCCAAGATCCTGATCGAGGCGGGCATCGGCGACCTGTGCGTGGTGGACAGCCGCGGCATCGTGCACGAGGGCCGGGACGACCTCACGCCGATCAAGCGGATGATCGCCGAGCTGACCAACCGGGCCAAGCTCAAGGGCGGCATCGAGAACGCCATGAACGGCGCCGACGTCTTCCTCGGGGTGTCCGCGGGCAAGGTGCCCGAGGAGGTCGTGGCGACCATGGCGCCCGAGGCGATCATCTTCGCGATGGCCAACCCGAACCCGGAGATCGACCCGGATCTGGCGCACAAGTACGCGGCCGTGGTGGCCACCGGGCGCAGCGACTATCCGAACCAGATCAACAACGTGCTCGCCTTCCCGGGCGTGTTCGCCGGTGCCCTGTCGGTGCGCGCCAAGCGCATCACCGAGGGGATGAAGGTGGCCGCCGCCGAGGCGCTGGCCGCGGTCGTCGCCGACGAGCTCGCGCCGGACAAGGTGATCCCCTCGCCGTTCGACGAGCGGGTGGCGCCGGCGGTGACCAAGGCCGTGGCCGAGGCCGCGCGCCGCGACGGCGTCGCACGTATCTGAGCCGCGGCCCGTGGATCGGTGATCGTCCGACGGCTCCTCGCCGACCGTCCGATGATCGACACGCATCCGCGGCGACCCGTGGACGTGTGCGGCCCGCCCGAGCGGGCGGGCCGCACACGTCGTCAGTAGGGTGCCTCCCATGTTTGCCGTGACCGCCGTGAGCATCGACACCCAGGACCCGCTGACCGGCCTTCGGCTCGGGGAACGCCCCGAACCGGGGCAGGACGGCGGGCTGCCACCCGGGTGGACGACCGTGACCGTCAAGGCCGCGTCGCTCAACCACCACGACCTGTGGACCCTCAAGGGTGTGGGCATCACCTCGGAGCGGCTGCCGATGATCCTGGGCTGCGACGCGGCCGGGATCGACGAGGACGGCAACGAGGTCGTCGTGCACTCGGTGATCGGCGGCCTGGGCACCGACGAGCCCCGGTCGATCCTGACCGAGCGCTACGACGGCACCTTCGCGGAGAAGGTCGCGGTACCGCGCTGGAACCTGCTGCCCAAGCCCGCCGAGTTGTCCTTCGAGCAAGCCTGCTGCCTGCCCACCGCGTGGCTGACCGCGTACCGGATGTTGTTCACCAACTCGGGCGTGCGGCCCGGCGGCACGGTGCTCGTGCAGGGAGCCGGCGGCGGGGTGTCCACCGCGCTGGTGGTGCTCGGCAAGGCGGCCGGCTACCGGATCTGGGTGACCAGCCGGGACGAGGCCAAGCGGGCCCGCGCGCTCGAACTCGGCGCCGACGCGGCCTTCGCGTCCGGAGCCCGGCTGCCCGAGCGGGTCGACGCGGTGATGGAGACGGTCGGCGCGGCCACCTGGTCGCACTCGGTCAAGAGCCTTCGGCCCGGCGGCACGCTGGTGATCTCCGGTGCCACCTCGGGCGACCGGCCGCAGGCCGCCGAACTCACCAGGATCTTCTTCCACGAACTGCGCGTGGTCGGCTCCACGATGGGCGACAAGGACGAACTCGCGGGTCTGCTGCGGTTGTGCGCGCACGGCGGGGTGCGGCCGGTGATCGACACCGTGTTGCCGCTGACCGAGGCGCGCGAGGGGTTCCGTCGGTTGGCCGAGGGCGATCTGTTCGGCAAGATCGTCCTCACCGCTTGATCGACACACGCCGGTCCGGGCTTGCCCGGGTCGTCTGGGAAGGACCGCCGGATGCCGTTGTCCCGTCGCCGCCTGCTCGCCCTCGGGGCCGGTACGGGGGTGGTCGCGGCTTCCGGTGGCCTGCTCGCCGCGTGTTCCGGCAACGAGCTGCGCACGGGCGGCACGCTCGTGGTGGGCCTGCCGCGATTGCCCGAGGTGCTCAACCCCGTGCACTCGACGGCCGAGTCGACGCGGTGGATCGCCGACCCCGTGGTCGAGGCGCTGTACACCTACCGGGACGACACCACGATCGGGCCGGTGTTGGCCGGGGCGGATCCGCTGATCGCGCCGGACGGGTTGAGCTGGACCATCCGGCTGCGCGCGGGGGTGCGCTTTCACGGCGGCGATCCGTTCACCGCCGAGCACGTGGTGGACTGCCTGCGCCGGGTCGGCGATCCGGCGACGGCCGGGGACTGGGCGCCGTGGCTGGCGGGTCGGTTCGGCGTGATCCAGGCACTGGACGCGCAGACGGTACGGATCGAGCTGCCCAGGCCGTTCGGGGCGTTGCGGGCCTTCCTGGCCTGCCTGCCGATTCCGCATCGGGCGACGCTGGGTGATCCTCGGGCGTTGGTGGGTACCGGGCCGTTCCGGCTCGTGAGTGCGGCCGGGGGAGTGGTCTCGCTGCGCCGGGATCCCGAGCATCACGGCAAGGCCGCGCCGCTGGAGGGCATCGATTTCCGGGTCTCGGCCGACGGGGTGGCCGATCTGAAGGCGGATCGTGTCCGGGTGTACCCGCGGCCGACGCCGGAGCAGGTGCGGCGGTTGCGCAAGGGCGACGGCACGTACGTGCAGGCCGCGAGCGGGCCGGCGGACCTGGTGGTGTTGCCGAATCTGCGCCGGCCGCCGTTCGACAACGTCGCGGTGCGGCGGGCGTTGGCCTTCGGGATGGACCGGACCCGGGTGTCGCAGGAGGTCTACCGGGGGGACGCGGTGATCGGGCAGGGGCCGCTGGGGCCGGGCAACGAGGGGTGGGACCCGGAGTACACCCCCTACGGTCGCGGGGTTTCGCCGACCGCGTCCCCCAAGCCGAGTCCGAGTGCGACCGCAGGGCCGACGGTGGAGCCGGAGCGGGTCACCGCGATGTTCGGCGAGGCGCCGGTGGCGGGGTCGCCGGGGGTGCGGTTCACGCTGCTTGCGGTGGTCGGGGACGCTGCGGAAGTGCCGGATGTGGCGCGGGTGTTGGCCGAGGGGTGGAACCGGGTCGGGTTCACCGTGGTGGTCGAGAAGGTGGACTCGGCGACGTGGGCTGCGCGGCGGCGGACCGGGGACTTCGATGTGGCGCTCGTGGATCTGCGGGGGTCGGGGTATGCGGTCGGGCGGACGGGCTTTGCGGTGTTGTCGGCGGCGGTGTCGACGAGTGTGGACAGCACGGGGTACGTGAATCCGGAGCTGGACCGGTTGGTCGAGCAGGCTCGGGGGATGGCGGATACGGCTCGGCGGGCGACACTCACGCGGGTCGCGGGGGAGATCGTGGCTCGCGATGCGGTGGTGTTGCCGCCGGTGTATCCGATGGGCGTGGTGGGGCGGAGTGGGCGGGTCGAGTCGGTGTCGGTTCGGCAGCTTGCGGTTGGTCGCGTGGCGTTGGCGAAGCTGCACCTTCGGGGTTAGGGGTTTTGGCCTCAGGTGCCGGCCGGGCTGATCTGGCCTCATGCGCCGGCCGGGCTGTTTTGCCTCATGCGCCGGCGGGGCTGGGTGGCCTCATGCGCCGGCCGGGCTGTTTTGCCTCATGCGCCGGCGGGGCTGGGTGGCCTCATGCGCCGGCCGGGCTGTTTCGCCTCATGCGCCGGCGGGGCTGGGTGGCCTCATGCGCCGGCCG
>NZ_JBEXUX010000056.1:13425-69208 GCF_040629175.1 Embleya sp. NPDC005971
GGGGCTGGGTGGCCTCATGCGCCGGCCGGGCTGTTTCGCCTCATGCGCCGGCGGGGCTGGGTGGCCTCATGCGCCGGCCGGGCTGTTTCGCCTCAAACGCCGGCCGGGCTGTTTCGCCTCAAACGCCGGCGGGGCTGGGTGGCCTCAAACGCCGGCCGGGCTGCTTCGCCTCAAACGCCGGCGAGGCTGATTTGCCTCAAGCGCCGGCCGGGCTGGATGCTCTCATGCGCCGGCCGGGCTGGTTGCTCTCATGCGCCGGCCGGGCTGGGTTCGCCTCAAATGCCGGCGGGGCTGAGTGGCCTCATACGCCGGCCTGGCTGAGGTGGGTTGGTTGGATTCGGGTGTTGGGTGGGCTGGTTCGCCTCAAGCGCCGGCGGGGCTGAGCGTCGGCTGGGATGGCGTGGCTTTGTGGGGCGGTTCGGGTGGGTGGGCCCGGGGGCCGGCCGGGCCGAGGTTGGGTGGGGGCTCGGGCCGGCCGGGTGGGGTGGGGTGGTCAGGTGGGTGGGGGGGTTTCGGTGAAGAGGGCTCGGAGGTCGTTGATTGCGGTTGTCACGATGTCGCGGGCCTGGGTGAGTTGGTCGGGGGTGATGCCGGCTCGGTGGGCCAGGGGGGTCAGTTCGGTGCGGAGGGTGTCGAGGATGGTGTCGAGGTCGAAGGAGTCGGCGGTGTGGTCGGTTTCCTTGGACCAGGCGTCGGCGGCTCGGTCGCGGGCCGTGGTGGGCTCGGGGTCCGCGGTGCCGAAGCGGCGGCGTAGTTCGCGTTCCAGGTCGTGCAGGCCGGGCTTGCCGGCCAGGTCGACCAGGTTGTGTGCCAGGCCCTCGGCGAGGTCGGCCATCTTCTGCGAGAAGATCGGTTCCCAGCCGGTCGATTTCGTGCGTCGTGCGGATTCCGAGGGCTTCTCGCGCTCTCGGGGGGCCTTGCGTACCTCGCGGGCGGCACCGGCCAGTTCCTCGCGCAAACTCTGGGCGGAGGTGCGCACCTCGTCGCGGATTTCCCGGGCCCGCTCGTAGACCGATTCGCGGATCTGCGCCTCCAACTGGGCCAACTCCTCCTGGCGCTCGGCCAGTTCGGCCCGCCCGGCGGCGGTGATCCGGTAGACCTTTCGGCCGCCCTCGACGTCGTGCTCGACCAGGCCCTCCTGTTCGAGCTTGGCCAGGCGCGGGTAGACCGTGCCCGCGGAGGGGGCGTACAGGCCCAGGAAGCGGTCGTGCAGCAGCCGGATGACCTCGTAGCCGTGTCGGGGGCTCTCGTCGAGCAGCTTGAGCAGGTACAGCCGCAGGCGGCCGTGACCGAAGACCGGGGTCATGCGATCACCTTTCCCTCCGGGGCACGACGCAGCAGCGTCACGTCGCCCGATATCGAGTTGATTCGGAGCCGTCCCGAGCCCTCGCCGAGCTTGCCGCTCACGTGCCGGGCGCCGAACTTGGCGTTCGTGGTCAGCTCGTCGAACGCCGAGTCGACCGAGCCGGCCGCGCTGCGTACGTCCACGTGCATGTCGCCCTGGTGCGGCAGCCGTACCGTCAGTTCGCCGGACACGGTACTCAGCTGCACGTGGCTGCGGCCGACCGCGTCCAGGTCCAGGGTCATCGGGCCGGAGACCGAGTTGGCCCGGACCCGGCCGCCGGTGCCCTCGATCACGGTGAGCGAACCGGCCACGGTGACCACGCCGAGGTCGCCGGCCATCGACTCGGCGTCCACCGAGCCGGAGACGGTGTTCGCGTCGACCGTGCCGGTCAGCCCGACCAGGGTCACGTCGCCGCCGATGCTGCGCACCGTGGTGTCGCCGTGCATGCCGGAGACGGTCGCGTGCGCGGACACCACGCCGATCTCCACCGTGCAGTCCCACGGCACCGCCAACGAGACCTCGGCGTGCCGTTTGCCGAGTGCCCGTCCGTCCGCCACGAGTCCCTTGAGGTCGGACCGCCGCCGGGCGCTCTGGAACCAGTCCATCAGGTGCTTGCCGGTCAGGTCCGGGTAGGTCAGGACCAGTTCGCCGCTCACCTCGTCGTGGGTCACCTGGAGCGGCGGACCCTCCACGGCGTGCACCTCCAGGCGCGGCGGCCCGTCGGTGCCCACCACGTCGACCAGTCCGCCGATCGTGCGCACGCGGAGCACGCGGACGGTGTCGAGCGTGAGGTCCTGCGGTGCCTCGATCATCCATTGGGACATGGACCCTCCCCTTCGGGTCGGAGTGCCGAACGCGATATATCGCGAAGCTCTGTCACTCACGATATATCGCGTCTGCCGAACGTCAAGGGAACCATCGGGTCTGGTTTCGACGTTTCTCGAAGCCGAGGGACTTCGCTCACCGCGCGTCGTGCCCGCGACGCGCGTGCGCGCGCGAGCGGGGCACGCCGGCCGACGGCACCATCACCGGGGGCACCACGCATGCCATTCACGCTCAGCCACATCGCCGCGGTGCTGCCGCTGCAGGGCGCCACCCGTACCGGCACCACGGCCGGGGACGGGGCGGGCCGACACGGCCCGTTGATCGCCTCCGCGCTGGCCTTCGGCGCGATGGCACCGGACGTGATCCTGTTCGTGCCCCTGCACTTCCTGCCGATACGCGCCGACCGGCAGGCCACCCACGAGCTCTGGCCGGGCGTGCTGGGCCTGAACGTCGTGCTCACCGTGCTGCTCGTGCTGGGCTTCCACCTGCTCGCCAGACCGCTGCTGGTGCTGGTCCCGGACCGGATCCGGGGCGCGCTGGAGGAGCCGCTGCGCCCCCGCCTGCCGGGCCGGTTGTACGCCGCCGCGCGGGCCCGCCGGCCGTTCCTGCGGGAAACCCTCGCGGTCTGCGGGTGGTTCGTGGTCTCGGCGGTCCTGGGCGGCCTCACGCACATCGGCTGGGACGCCTGGACGCATCGCAACGACCCCGGGGTCGCGCACGTACTGCCCGAGCTGCGCCGGGAGTTCTTCGGCCTGCGGCCGGGCTTCGTATTGCTCCAGCACATCAGCACGGCGGTCGGGCTGACCGTGAGCGCGGTGTGGACGTGGCGCTGGATCGGCCGGCTGCCGGTGCGGCCGATCACCGGCCTGCGGATGCCCGTCGCGGGGCGCTGGGCGGTACTGGGCGCCCTCGTGCTGGTCGGCGTGCTCGGCGCGGCCCGGGCGCTGTTGCCGTTCCCGGACGGGCGGGTGCCGACCTTCGAGGTACTCGGCTTCGGCGCGGCGACCGGGTTCGGCCGGGGCCTGGCGGTCGGCCTGGTGTTGTACGGGGTGTGCTGGGCCCTGTGGCACACCCGCAACTCCCGCGGCACCGGACGCGCCACCGACGCCTGAACCCGGCCTCGGGCCCGCGACGTTCGGCGCGGCCGGCTACTCGCCGTCCTACTCGTCGTCCTCGTCGTCGTCCAGCCGGGCGAGCCAGGTGGCGAGACGTTCGACGGGGGTCTCGAACTCGGGGTTCAGGTCCACGAACGTGCGCAACTGCTCGGCGAGCCAGGCCAGGGACACCTCCTCCTCGCCGCGTCGCTTCTCCAGCTCCTCGATGCCACGGTCCGTGAAGTACATGCTCTCCGACTCCGATGGGTGGGGGTGCGGGGCACCCGGGACGACGACACGACCGCGCCCCGGCCGCATCGTACGCGGACCGGGGCGCGGTCGGTGATCAGCGAAAGCGGATCAGCTCATCGCTTCCTCGACCAGGCCCTGCTGCTCGGCCTCGTGCCGCTTGGCCGAACCGACCGCGGGCGAGGAGGACGACGGGCGGGCGATCCGGCGCGGGGCCGGCAGGCCGTACTCGACCAGGTTGAGCGCGATGAACGGCCACGCGCCCTGGTTGGTCGGCTCCTCCTGGGCCCAGACCAGCTCCAGGTCCTTGCCGTAGCGGTCCAGACCGTACCGCTCCAGCTCGGCCTTGAGCTCGGCCACGGGCAGCGGGTAGAGCCGCTCCACGCGCACCAGGGCGACGTCGTCGCGGCCCGACTTGGCCCGTCCGGCGGCCAGGTCGTAGTGGAACTTGCCGGAGGACATGACCACCCGCTTGACCTTGCTCGGGTCCACCGTGGTGTCCCCGATCACCGGCCGGAACTGCCCGCTGGTGAACTCCTCGATCTTCGACGCGGCGGCCTTCAGCCGCAGCATCGACTTCGGGGTGAACACCACGAGCGGCTTGTGGTGCGGGTTGAGCGCCTGCCAGCGCAACAGGTGGAAGTAGTTGCTCGGCAGGGTCGGCGCGGCCACCGTCATGTTGTTCTGCGCGCACATCTGCAGGTAACGCTCGATGCGTGCGGACGAGTGGTCCGGGCCCTGGCCCTCGTAGCCGTGCGGAAGCAGCAGGACCACACCGGAGTGCTGGTGCCACTTCTGCTCGGCGGAGGAGATGAACTCGTCCATGATCGACTGCGCGCCGTTGGCGAAGTCGCCGAACTGCGCCTCCCACAACACCAGCGACTGCGGCCGGGCCAGCGAGTAGCCGTATTCGAAGCCCATCGCGGCGAACTCGCTGAGCAGCGAGTCGTAGACGGTGAACTTGGCCTGGTCGTCGGACAGGTGCGCGAGCGGGGTGTGCTCGGCGCCGGAGGTGCGGTCGACCAGGACCGAGTGCCGCTGGCCGAAGGTGCCGCGGCGGCTGTCCTGACCGGCGAGCCGCACCGGGCGACCCTCCATCAGGAGCGAACCGAACGCGAGCGTCTCGCCCATCGCCCAGTCGATCGTGCCGTCCTCGACCATCGCCGCCCGGCGCTGCAACTGCGGCTGCAGGCGCGGGTGTACGGCGAAGTCCTCGGGCAGCGAGACCTGCGACTCGACGATCCGCTTCACCGTCTCGTGCGCGATGCCGGTCGGGTCGATCCGCGGGAAGGCGATGTCCGCCGCGGGGGCGGCCGGGGCCGCCTGCGGGGCCTGCGGGGCGGTGGCCTGGCGGACCTCGGAGAAGACCTTCTCCAACTGGTCCTGGTAGTCCTTCAGCGCCTGCTCGGCCTCTTCGACGGTGATGTCGCCACGGCCGATCAGAGCCTCGGTGTAGAGCTTGCGCACCGAGCGCTTCTTGTCGATCAGGTCGTACATCAGCGGCTGGGTGAAGGACGGGTTGTCGGCCTCGTTGTGACCCCGGCGCCGGTAGCAGATGAGGTCGATCACCACGTCCTTGTGGAACGTCTGGCGGTATTCGAACGCGAGTTGCGCGATGCGCACGCACTGCTCGGGGTCGTCGCCGTTGACGTGGAAGATCGGCGCCTCGATCATCCGCGCGACGTCGGTCGCGTAGATGGACGAGCGGGACGCGGCCGGGGAGGCGGTGAAGCCCACCTGGTTGTTGATCACGACGTGGATCGTGCCGCCGGTGCGGTAGCCGCGCAGCTGCGACATGTTGAGCGTCTCGGCGACCACGCCCTGGCCCGCGAACGCGGCGTCGCCGTGCAGCAGCAGGGGCAGCACCGGGAAGTCGGCGCCCTCCATGTCGATGATGTCCTGCTTGGCGCGCACGACGCCTTCCAGGACCGGGTCGACCGCCTCCAGGTGCGAGGGGTTCGCCACCAGGGAGACCTTGACCTGCGCGCCGTCCTCGGAGGCGAAGGTGCCCTCGGCGCCGAGGTGGTACTTCACGTCGCCCGAGCCGTGCATCGACTTCGGGTCGATGTTGCCCTCGAACTCGCGGAAGACCTGCGCGTACGACTTGCCGACGATGTTGGTCAGCACGTTCAGCCGACCGCGGTGCGCCATGCCGATCGCGACCTCGTCGAGACCGTCCTCGGCGGCGGCCGAGATGATCGCGTCGAGCAGCGGGATGGTGGTCTCGCCGCCTTCCAGCGAGAAGCGCTTCTGGCCGACGTACTTGGTGGCCAGGAAGGTCTCGAACGCCTCGGCCGCGTTCAGCCGGCGCAGGATGCGGAGCTGGTCCTCGCGGTCCGGCTTGGCGTGCGGCACCTCCACCCGCTCCTGGATCCAGCGGCGCTGGTCCGGGTCCTGGATGTGCATGTACTCGATGCCGACGGTGCGGCAGTAGGTGTCCCGCAGCACGCCGAGCACGTCGCGCAGGGTCATCAGCGCCTGGCCGGCGAAGCCGCCGACGGCGAACTCGCGCTCCAGGTCCCACAGCGTCAGCCCGTGCTCGACCACGTCGAGGTCCGGGTGCCGGCGCTGCTTGTACTCCAGCGGGTCGGTGTCGGCCATCAGGTGACCGCGGACGCGGTAGGAGTGGATCAGCTCCTGCACACGTGCCGTCTTGTTGACGTCGTCCTCGTGTGTCGCGGAGATGTCCTGCACCCAGCGCACGGGCTCGTACGGGATGCGCAGCGAACGGAAGATCTCCTCGAAGAAGCAGTCTTCGCCGAGCAGTAGCTGGTTCATCCGGCGCAGGAACTCGCCCGACTGCGCGCCCTGGATGATGCGATGGTCGTACGTGCTGGTCAGCGTGAGTGTCTTGCTGACCGCGAGGCGGGACAGGGTGTCCGCGGACGCCCCCGCGAACTCCGCCGGGTAGTCCATCGCGCCCACGCCGACGATCGTGCCCTGGCCGGGCATCAGCCGCGGCACCGAGTGCACGGTGCCGATGCCGCCCGGGTTGGTCAGCGAGATCGTCACTCCGGCGAAGTCGTCCACCGTGAGCTTGTTCGAGCGGGCCCGCCGAACGATGTCCTCGTACGCCTGCCAGAAGGCGAAGAAGTCCATCTCGTCGGCCTTCTTGATGGCCGCCACCACGAGCTGGCGGTCACCGTTGGCCTTGGTCAGGTCGATCGCCAGGCCGAGGTTGACGTTCGCGGGCTTGACCAGGAACGGCTTGCCCTCGCGCTCCTCGTAGGCGTGGTTCATCGACGGCATCGACTTGGCCGCCTGGACGAGCGCGTAGCCGATGAGGTGGGTGAACGAGACCTTGCCACCGCGCGCGCGCTTGAGGTGGTTGTTGATCACGATCCGGTTGTCGATCAGCAGCTTGGCCGGCACGGCCCGCACGCTGGTCGCGGTGGGGATGGCGAGCGACGAGTCCATGTTGATCGCGACACGTGCCGCCGGGCCCTTGAGCTGGACGGCCTCGGGGGACGCGGCGGGCTGCTTCTTCGCGGGCGCGGCGGGGGCCTTGGCGGCCGGTGCCTGCGCGGGCGTCGGAGTCGGTGCGACCTTCGCGGGCGAGACCTGGGCCGGAGCCGGGGTGCCGGCCGGGATGGGAGTCGGCGAAGGGGCCGCGTCCTGTACACCGGTCGTCATTATCGGGTGGCTCGGGGCCGGGCTCGGAGTCGTCGTCCCCGTCGCGGTCGACGACACTGCCGCCGTCACGGGGGGTTGCGCCGTACTCGGCGCGGGGATGCTTCCGGAGTTGTTCGTGGTACTGCTCACTGGTGTGGGGCCGCTCGGGCTTGCCACGGTGGCTTGACCGGCGGGCGTCGACGGCGTCGACGGCTCGCTGGGCTTGTAATCGGCGAAGAAGTCCCACCAAGCACGATCCACCGAGTTGGGATCTTGCAAATATTGCTGGTAAATCTCGTCGACGAGCCACTCGTTGGGGCCGAAGCTGGCCATCGGGTTGCTAGGGGACTGTGACGACACGGCGGCAACCGCCCTCTTCCGCTTCCTGGGGTGGTGGACAGCGGGAAACAAGGCTACGCCCTTTGACCTGTGTCGCGCAGGCCCCTCGGCCTTCGCGTCGCGTAGATCACAAACGGTTGACCGTTTAGTCGCGTTTGTTGCTTCCCGCCGTATTGGTGGTCACGGAACGTCATGTCGGGATCGTCCCGTGCAGTAAGTGACCGATCACCCGATTACGTCGGGTCACCGGGCAGGAGCACTCGGATACGGCACCCATGGCTCGATTCGGCTACGGAAATATCACCCCCATGCAGATCCACGGCCCAGCGGGCGATCGCGAGGCCCAGTCCGGTTCCCCCGTCGGTGGACGAACTCTCGCCGCCCCGGGTGAATCGTTCGAAGACCCGACCGCGCTCGCCGTACGGGATCCCGGGCCCCTCGTCCTGGACTTCCAGGCGCAGACTGCCCGGGCCCTCGTCGCGTCGTGCGTGCAGACTCACGGTGCCACCGAAGGGGCTGTGCCGGCAGGCGTTGGCCACCAGATTGGTAACAACCTGATGCAGCCGCTCGGGGTCGGCCAGCGCGGTCAGCTCGGCCGGTTGCACGTCGACCCGGAACCTGACGTCGCTGCTCAGCGCCTCGGTCTCCTCGGTGAGCGCGGTCAGGAACGGGCGCACCGCGAACTCGCGTGCCTGGAGCGGAACGGCCCCCGAATCCAGCCGGGAAAGGTCGAGAAGTTGTGACACGAGTCGGCCCAGTCGCGCGGTCTGATTGAGCGCCCGTCCCAGGGTGTCGGGGTCGGGTTCCTGAACGCCGTCCACCAGGTTTTCCAACACCGCGTGCAGTGCCGAGATCGGGGTGCGCAGTTCGTGCGAGACGTTGGCGACCAGTTCGCGGCGATGTCGGTCCACCGCCTCCAGATCGGCGGCCATCCGATTGAACGCGCCGGCGAGGCGACCCACCTCGTCGCGCGAGGTGGCGCGCACCCGGCGCGAGTAGTCGCCGCGGGCCATCGCCTGCGCGGCGGTGGTCATCTCGCGCAGCGGCGAGGTCATCCCGTGCGCGAGCACCAGGGTCACCGCCAGGCAGGCCAGCGAGGTGAACACGAGCATGTACCGGAACCGGACCTCGGCCCGCAGCCCCAGGATGATCAGCAGCGTCGAGACGAACACGGACGCGATCACGAGCACGCCGAGCTTGGCCTTGATCGAGCGCAGCCGATCGAGCGGACGCAGATTGCCGCGGCTCAGCCGCAGGCGTCGCAGCCGCGCGGGGCGGGGGTCGGCGGACTTCAGGACGGTGCCTCCAACGCGTAACCCACGCCGTGCACGGTCCTGATCCACTCGGCGCCGAGCTTGCGCCGCAGCGCCTTGACGTGGCTGTCCACGGTGCGGGTGCCGGAGGCGTCGACCCAGTCCCACACCTCGGCGAGCAACTGCTCGCGCGAGAGCACGGCGCGCGGGCGCGACGCGAGGCAGACCAGCAGGTCGAACTCGGTCGGGGTCAGGTGCACCTCGTCCACGCCGAGTCGGACCCGGCGCTGGGTGCGGTCGATCCGCAACCGGCCCAGGTGCAGCGCGGCCTCGGGGGAGACGGCGCGGGCGGCCGCCTCGGCGCGCTCCATCCGGCGCAGCAGTACGTGCACGCGGGCCACCAGCTCGCGCATCGAGAACGGCTTGGTCATGTAGTCGTCGGCGCCCACGGCCAGGCCGACCAGCAGATCGGTCTCGTCGTCGCGTGCCGTCAGCATGATCACCGGCAGGCCCGGATGCAGTGCCTGCAGCCGCCGACACACCTCCAGGCCGTCCAGACCGGGCAACATCACGTCGAGCACGACCATGTCGGGTCGGGTGGTCGCGGCCGTGGTCAGTGCCGCGGGGCCGTCCGGCGCGATGATCGCGCCGAAGCCCTCCGCCCGCAGCCGGGCGGCCACCGCGTCGGCGATCATGGGCTCGTCCTCGACCACGAGTACGAGCCGCTTTTCCCCCGTCGGGTCGGTCATACCCGCAGCCTACGTATCGCCGGCGAGCCGTGTGCGCGACTTGGTGAGGCTCCTTCGAACCGGGGAGGCGCCTACGACGTCCAGAGGAGAGGGACGGGACCCGGGTACCCCATGGGAGCCGGCCCCGATTGGTACTTCAGGGGGAGGATCCGTCTAACCTGATCCGTCTACCCTGGCTGAAGCGTTGCCGCCGTACACCGCATCCCGTGCTCCGGGGTGCGCGGTGCGGGGAGTGGTCCACGACCCGGGTGGCGAGCGATCCGATCGCAGCGGCCGACCGACGGCACGACCGATTCAACCGACAGCATGGGGGCGTGGTGCGGCGCAACGTCACGGAGGATCCCTCCCACGAGGTCGATCGGCGCGAGCAGGCGCCGTCGGCCGCGCAGGCGGCTTCGGTGACGGGGGCCGGCGAGCCGGCCGGGCGGGTGGCGACCGAACCGGATCCGGCCGAGGCCAAGGCCCGCCGGATGCGCGTCTTCAAGGACGCGGCCCGCGAGTTGCTCCTGGTCGCGCTGTTGTTCGGGGTGTACAAGCTCGGCCGCGGCCTGGCCTCGGGCGAGACCTCCACCGCGTTCTCCAACGCCAAGCAACTGCTGACCATGCAGCAGGACCTGCGGCTGCCGGACGAGGCGGCCATCCAGGACTGGTTCATGCAGTCGCACGCGGCCGTGACGTTCTGCAACAAGTACTACGCCTACGTGCACTTCCCGGCCACCGTCGGGTTCCTGCTGTGGTTGTGGATCCGCCATCGCGAGCACTACAAGTGGGTCCGCAACATCCTGGCGATGATGACCGGCGCCGCGTTGGTCATCCACATCCTGGTTCCGCTGGCGCCGCCGCGGAAGATGCCGGGCTTCACCGACACGGGCATGGACGCGGGCGACTCGCCGTACTCCGGCGCGGGCGCCAAGATCGCGAACCAGTTCGCCGCGATGCCGTCGTTGCACGTGGGCTGGGCGGTGGTGGTCGCGCTCGGGGTCGCCTCGGTGTGGCACGCGGCCGGCACCGGTCGGCGGGTGGCCAGTTGGGCGGTCTGGCTGCATCCGGCGATCACCCTGATGGTGGTCGTGGTGACCGCGAACCACTACTGGATGGACGCCGTGGTCGCGGTGTTGCTGATGATCTTCGCGCTGGCGGTGCTGCCCGGCCCCGATCGGGACCTCCAGCGGGGATTGATCCGGGCGATCCCGGCGCCGCGGATAGCGCGCTAGCGGGGCTTCGCGCGATCGGTGCGGGCCGGCGACCCGGTTCGAGCGCTCGTTTCACATCGTTTCCCGGCGTTCTCGCCGTGTTCCGTCTGCGCCGAATGATCGGGGTCGAATTTCCGGCGCTCGGGCCGGGCATGATCCACGAATGCCCGTCTCCTTCCCCTCCGGGGGCATTCGCGCCAGGACGCCGGCCGGCCGGTGGGTGTTGTTGGCCACCGTGCTCGGCTCCGGCATGGCCATGCTCGACTCGACCGTCGTCAACGTCGCGCTGCCCAGCATCGGGCGCTCGTTCGACACCTCGCTCGCGGCCTTGCAGTGGACCGTCAACGCGTACACCCTCACGCTGGCCGGACTGATCCTGCTCGGCGGCGCGCTCGGGGACCGGTACGGGCGGCGCCGGGTGTTCGTGATCGGCGTGGCCTGGTTCGCGGTGGCCTCGCTGCTGTGCGGGATCGCGCCCAACGTGCAGACGCTGATCGCGGCCCGCGCCCTCCAGGGCATCGGCGGCGCGCTGCTCACCCCCGGCTCGTTGGCGATCATCCAGGCCACGTTCCACCCCGACGACCGGGCTCGCGCGGTGGGCACCTGGTCCGGACTGGGCGGCGTGGCGAGCGCGATCGGACCGTTCCTGGGCGGCTGGCTCGTGGACGCGGTGAGCTGGCGCTGGGTCTTCCTGATCAACCTGCCGCTTGCGGCGGTGACCATCGTGGTCGCGCTGCGCACCGTCCCGGAGACCTTCGACCCGCAACCTCGGGGCCGCTTCGACGTGAACGGCGCGGCGTTGGCCGCGTTGTCGCTCGCCGGCGTGACCTGGGCCCTGGTGGAGGCGCAGACCAGCCCGGGGCCGGCCGTGATCGCGGGCGCGGCCGGGGTGGCGGCGGGGGTGGCGTTCGTGTTCGTGGAGAAGCGCACGCGCGAACCGATGTTGCCGCTGGACATCTTCCGGGTCCGGCTGTTCACCTCGGTCAACATCGTGACGCTGTTCGTCTACGGCGCCTTGGGCGCGTTCATGTTCCTGCTGGTGCTGGAACTCCAGATCGTGTCGGGCTACTCGGCGCAGGAGGCCGGTCTGGCGCTGCTTCCGGTCACCATGGTGATGCTGCTGCTCTCGGCCCGATCGGGTGACCTGGCCCGGCGGATCGGCCCGCGCCCGCAACTGACGGTGGGCCCCCTGGTGTGCGCGGGCGGGTTGTTGATGCTGCTGCGGGTCGGCTCGCACGCGCACTATGCGACCGACGTGCTGCCCGGTGTGCTGATCTTCGGGCTGGGCCTGGCGGTCCTGGTGGCGCCGCTGACGGCGACCGTGCTGGCGTCGGTGGACGTGACCCGGGCGGGCATCGCCAGCGGCGTCAACAACGCGGCGGCCCGGGCGGCGGGGCTGCTCACCGTCGCCGGGCTCCCGGCGCTGGTCGGCCTGTCGGGCGACGGCTACCGGGACCCGGGCGTGGTGGACACGGGCTTCGACCGCGCGCTGTGGATCTGTGCGGGACTGCTGGTCGCGGGCTCCGCGGTGGCCTGGTTCACCATCTCGGCCAAGGTCCTGACGCCGAGCGAGACCGGGGCCGAATGTGCGCGGCCGTGCGTGCGGATGGGGTGCGATGTGGCGGGGCCGCCGTTGGACCCGGGGCATGAGGGGGCGGGGGCCGAGGGGCGGGCCGGGGCGGGTGGGTCGTAGCGTGGCCCGGGGATGTGGGTCGGTGTGGGAAAGGGCGGCGCTATGCACGACACCGGGGTCGAGGGGCTCGTGGTCGAGGTCGAGGGCGCGGTGGCGACGCTGCGCATCGATCGGCCTCGGGCTCGCGGCGCGCTGACCGCCGCGATGTGGGGGGCGCTGCCGGGGATCCTGGCGGCGCTGGAGGCCGACCACGAGGTGAGCGTGCTGGTGCTGACCGGGACCGGCGGGGTGTTCTCGGCGGGGGCCGACATCCGCGAGTTGCGGGGGCACTACGCGAGCGCCGAGGCGGCGGACGCCTATCACGCGCTGAACTCGGCCGCGGAACGCGCGTTGGCGACCTTCGCGAAGCCGACGATCGCCTTCGTGCAGGGGCCCTGCGTGGGCGGGGGTTGCCAGTTGGCGGCGGCGTGCGACCTGCGCTTCGCCGACACGACGGCCCGCTTCGGGGTGACCCCGGCCAAGCTCGGCATCGTCTACGACGCGGACTCCACCACGCGGTTGGCCCGACTGGTGGGTGTGTCGACGGCCAAGTACCTGTTGTTCTCGGCCGAACTGATTGACGCGGCCCACGCGTTGCGGGTCGGCCTGGTGGACGACGTGTTCGACCCGACCGAGGCCGCCGACCGGGCCTACGGCTTCGCCCGCACGATCGCGTCCCGCTCCCAACTCACCGTCCGCGCCGCCAAGGACCTCCTCGCGACGGACCCCACCCCCGAACGCCTCACCACGTGGCGCGCCGACTGGGAAGCCGAATCCCGCGGCTCCGCCGACGTCCGCGAGGGCCTCACCGCCTTCACGGAACGCCGGGCCCCCCAGTTCGCATGGCCACACCCCCCGAAAGGCTCCGGCTGACGTCGCGACCCGGTCACCACCCGTCGGGCGGCATACCGGCAGGCGCGAACGACGTCGAGTACGGCTCCCCAAGGCCCGGCAGCATGAAGTGGCCCCGGCACAAAGGGCCTTGAGGCGACTCTCCGAAGCCGAGTACCGCGGCACGCGATGACCGTGCCCACGACGCCAGGCAGCGGTCACGGCGAACGCCGACGCGGGCGAACCCGCCGAGCAGCACGACACGAAGGCCGCCCGCCGAAGGGCACTATCCAAGAGCCACCCGCCGACGCCCGTCCACCCAACCGACACCGGCGGCTCTGCGAACACCCCGATCCCGCAAGCCACGGCATGCCGGTGCGGATCGGATCGCCGGCCGCACCGAGCGCCGGGCTTTCCCCGCCCCGGCCGCCGCTGCCCTCCGGCGCGTCAGCGCCCACGACCTCGGCCCACCCAGGTGATCGACGCGCGCAGCGCGGAGAGCGGCGGAGCCGCAAAAAAGACTTCGTGGCCCGCAGCGAAGCGAAGGGACACGAAGTCACGAGCGAGGGGCCACTTTTTCGCGGAGGAGCGTCAGCGACGGAGCAAAAAAGTAGTGCCTCGCGAGCCGGCGCCGAAGGCGCCCGACAAGCGGGACGACGCGGGCCCGCCCCGGCCGGGCCCGCCTCGTCTCGAAGTGTTCGCCACGCTCCCTGGCGAACACTTGCAATCTTGGCCCCTCAACCGGCTACTCATGCGTATCCGGAGTGAAGTTCTTGAGAATTTTACTTTTCTGCGCACAACCATCGAGGTATTTGTCCCGATATTCGGGGTTCGTTCCAGGCGGAACCTCACTCCTCCAGCGTGTCCCGGGCAATGTCTGCCAAACCGGTTACCAGCGACCCGATTCGCGCTCGACGCGCACCCGACGCATTCGTGCCGCGACGCAGCGCACCCGCGCAGACGATCGCCAGCTTGATCACCGCGAAGGCTTCCCAGAACGGGATATGACGGATACTCAGCTCGATGGCCGGGCCCTGCTCGGCGGTGGCCGCGCGGTATTCGGCGACCAGTTCGCGGGCCGTGGGCAACCCCGGGTTGGCGTCCGGCAGATGTCCACCGCGCTCGGCGAACAACAGCCGGCCCGCCGGTCCCCAGTACGCGAGCAACTGGCCCAGATCCGCTTCGGGCGGGCCGAGCGTGGCCATCTCCCAGTCGAGCACCGCGAGCACCCGTTCTGGGCGGGCCCGTTCGTACATCACGTTCGCCAGGTTGTAGTCGCCGTGCACGATCCGTTCCGGACCCGCCGTCGGCGTCAGTGCGGTCAGCGCGGCCAGCACCTCGTCGACCGCGGGTACCGGATCCGCGCCGGAGGTCGTCCACTGCCGTTGCCAGCGGCGCAACTGGCGTACCGGGTAGGGCTCCGGCCGGGCGTACTCGGCCAGCCCCACCACGACCGGATCCACCGCGTGCAGCACGGCCAGGGTCCGGGCCAGCGCGCGCCCGATCGCCCCGGCGGTGTGTGCGGGCAACTCCCGTACCGTCTCGGCGCGGGCGTGCACGACCCCGTCCAGTCGATTCATCAGATAGAACGGCGTACCGATCACCGCCGGGTCCGAACACAGCGCGACCATCGGCGCCACCGGTACCGCGCCGTCCGCCAACGCGGCCTGGAACCGGTATTCGCGGTCCATGTCGTGCGCGGTGGGCAGTCCGCCGCGCGCGGGCGGCGTGCGCAGCACCAGATCGGCGCCGCCGCCCTGGACCCGATACGTGGGATTGGACGAGCCGCCGGTCAGCGGCTCCACCACCACCTCGACCCCGGGCGCCAGCACGCCGCGACCCACCGACCACGCGGTGAACGCCCGCAGTTCCGCCGACCCCGGCGTCGCCACCCCGGCCGTCACGGCAGATCCAGCCAGGTCGCGTAGCGCTGCTCCGCGACCGCCCGCCGGGTCGGGATGTGCTCGCTGGGCCATCCCTCCACCGCGCTGTGGCCGCGCAGCGCGAGCTTGGCGACCTGCGCGACGTGCACCTCGTCCGCCCCGTCGGACAACCGGAAGTTGCGGGCGAGGCGGTACATCTCCTCCAGCGGCAGGTCGGTCGAGTAGCCCAGCGCGCCGTGCACCTGGATCGCCCGGTCCACCACGTCGTGCAACACCTGCGCACCCCAGTACTTGACCTCGGAGACCGCCTGCCGGGCCGCCTTCGGGCCCTCGTGGTCCCAGGTCCACGCGGCCTTGAGGGTCATCAGGCGCAGCGCCTCGATCTCGATCGTGGACTTGGTCACCATCTGCTGCACGAGTTGGTGCTCGGCCAACAACCGGCCGTGCGAGTGCCGGGACAGGGCCCGTTCGCAGAGCATGTCGAAGGCCCGTCGGCACTGGCCGATCCAGCGCATCGTGTGGTGGATCCGGCCGCCGTTGAGCCGCTTCTGGGCGAGTGTGAACGCGTCGCCGGGCGCGCCGATCAGGTGGGCGTGGGGCACCCGGCAGCCCTCGAACCGGATCTCCGCGTGGCCGCCCAGGTTGCGGGTCGCGGGGCCGTCGTAGGGGTGGTGCATGGTGTGCACGTCGCGCACGATCCGCATCCCCGGGGTGTCCCGTTCGACCACGAACATCGAGGCCCGGCGGTGTGGTTCGGCATCGGGGTCGGTGACCGCGAAGACCAGCACGAAGTCCGCGCGGCGCGCGTTGGAGGCGAACCACTTGTGCCCGTCGAGCACCCACTCGTCACCGTCGCGCACCGCCCGGGTCCGGATGCCGGTCGGATCGGAGCCGGCGGTATGCGGCTCGGTCAGCGAGAACGAACTGGTCAGCCGGCCTGCCAGGAGCGGCCACAACCAGCGCTCCTTCTGGGCGTCGGTCGCGCCCACCGCGAGCAGTTCGCCGTTGCCCGAGTCCGGCGCCTGGTTGCCGAAGATCGCGGGCGCGGAGGGGGATCGGCCGAGGATCTCGTGCATCAGGGCCAGCCGTACCTGGCCGAAGCCGCCGCCGCCCAACGCCGGATCCAGGTGTGCGGCCCACAGGCCGCGGTCCTTGACCGCCTGCTTGAGCGGTTCGGTGACGGCCCGCCAGTTCTCCGGGCTCATTCGGGTGCGGACCAGGTCGAGCGGTTCGATCTCGTCGACCACGAGCCGACGGATCCAGTCGAGTTCGGCCGCGACGTCCGGATCGGTGCTGAATTCCCATGCCATGGCCGGACGTTAATCCGGATAGTTAACAAGGTCAATCATCTTGTCGGCGGGCAGTGACTTCCGCCCGGCCGATCCGCTGCGACCGCGGGCCGGTCCGAGCCGACCCGTCGTCACTCCTCGTCGAGCGGCCCGCGCAGATCCGCGACCAAGCGTTGCATGCGGTCGGCCAGGTCGGTGAGTTCCTCGGCCGTCCAGTCGGCCAACTGCCGGGCCAGCATCGCGTCGTTGGCCGCGACGAACAGCCGGTACGCCTCGCGCCCGTGCTCGGTGGCCTCCAGCAGCGCCACCCGGCCGTCGTCGGGGGCGGTGACCCGGACCGTGTAGCCGCCCTCCTCCAGGATCCGGATCTGCCGACTCAGCGCGGCCGGTTGGATGTCGGCGCGCTCGGCCAGCTCGGTCGGTCGGATCGGGCCGAAGTCGATGATGCGATGCAGCACGCCGATCGCGACCAGGCTGAGCGGCACACCGGAGCGCTCCACGTGCAGGGCGTCCAGCCGGCGGCTGCTCATCAGTCTGCGGATCGAGCTGATCGCCTCGTTGATCCTGCGTCGGCTCTCCACGTCGGTCATGGGCGTCAGCGTACGGCCGCGCGACGCGGCACCGACACGCGCCCGATACACCGGTCGAACCCGGGCCGCCGGCCGCACGTTCGAGCCAATCGTTCGTGCACCCCTGTCCCGATCGGGCCCTTGTCCCCAACACTGATCTTCGTGCATGCCGAGGTGGTCGTCGTCGACCCGCGAAACGATTCCGCAGAGCGCGCGTTCGCGCTCACCACGCCCGAGGCCGCCGTCGTGGTGGCCGCCGCGTCCACCGGGCCGGTGGGCGGGTGCGGGCACGGCATGGACTGGTTCCTGCGCCGGCTGGGCGTGCACCTGCTGGCCCGGTTGACCGATCGCCCGGACCGGGGCATCACCGCCTGCCTGGCGGACACCATCGCCGAGACCGCCGCGCTGCACGGGGCTCGTTGCGACCTCGCGCACGAGGCCACCCCGGCCGCGTCGGTGGTCGCGTGCCGGGTGCAGGCGCGCGAGCTGCAATACCTGGTGCTGGGGCCCGGCGTGGTGGAACTGCATCACAACGGCGGGCCGAGCAGCCGG
This sequence comes from Embleya sp. NPDC005971, assembly GCF_040629175.1. Taxonomy (NCBI): domain Bacteria; kingdom Bacillati; phylum Actinomycetota; class Actinomycetes; order Kitasatosporales; family Streptomycetaceae; genus Embleya; species Embleya sp. NPDC005971. The sequence goes on from NZ_JBEXUX010000056.1 coordinate 30,881, forward strand.
ATGACCGGCCCCGACGGCCCGTTGGCGGCGGTCCGGGCCCGGCCGAGCATCGCCGCACACGCCGGCACCGGTACCGCGCGCCTGGACACCCTCACCGGCGCCTCGTTGACGGCCGACGCCACCGGGCGCCCGGGGGCCCGGATCACCCTGACCTTCCGGACCTTCCGGCCCGTCCCGGGCCCGGCCGGCCCGATCCCCGGCCGCCGCAGGCACGAGCGGCCCTGAAGCCGCCGCCCCGGGACCCGGGTGCCCTGACTCCCGGGTCCCGGGTGGCCGCAGCCCCGAGACCGGCGCGCCTCGGGGCCGTCACGCCGGACGGGTCAACACACCTAGCCCGCCGCGGGCAGCTTGTACTCGTGCACCGCCGGCACCTCGAAGGCGTCCTTGGCCACCACCAGGTTGCCCGGCACGGTCTTGCTCGGCTTGAGGATGTACGACTTGTAGGACGCCGGCTTGGTCGGGTCGGAGAAGTCCTGCGGCGCGCCGAGCCCGGTGTCCATCTGCTTCTGCTCCCGGTGCGCGGCGATGATCCCGGCGTGCGACAGGTCCTTCTTGGCGCACGCCGCCTTGAGGTCCTCGCCGAAGATCTTCATCGAGTTGTACCCGGAGATCACACCCTGATCGATCGTCCCGTCCGGGTACTTGGCCTTGTAGTCCGCGGCCAGCTTCTTCACCGCCGGGATGTCGGCCCCCATCGCGGGCGCCGAACTGACCACGTACAGCAGTTGTTCCAGCGCACCCGCCGCGGCACTGGCCATCACCTGGGGGTGGAAGCCCGGCGCACTGGTGAGCACCGGCACCCGCAGGCCGGCCACGGCGCCGAAACCGACCAGGGTCGCGGTCTGCGTCGGTCCGGCGCTGATCAGGATCGCCTTGACGCCGGCGCCGCGCAGCGCGGCGATCTGCGCGGTCAGGTCGGTGTCGGTCGCCTTGATCTTCTGCTCGACCACCTGCACGCCGAGCTTGCCGGCCGCGAACTTGGCACCCGCCAGGGCGTTCTCGCCGTACTCGCCCTCGAAGTAGACGTGCCCGACCTTGTCCCCGGACTTGAGCTGGGCGGCCTGTCCCAGGAAGTCCATCGCGTTGATCATGTCGATGTCGTAGGTGGTCCCGACGATCTGGATCTCGCGCCGATTGAGCAGCGTCGCGGCCCACGCCTGCGGGAAGGTCAGGATCTGATCCTGTTTCAGACTGTCCTGCAACGCGGTGACCACGGCCGAGCCGATCACCTGTGGGAAGCCCGCCACGCCGCCCTTGATCTCGGTGTAGGCGGCCACCGCCTTCTGCACGTCGTAGCCGTGATCGCGGACCGTGACGGCGAGCTTGCGCCCGCAGATCCCGCCCTGCGCGTTGACCTCGTCCACGTAGAGCTGTTGCGCGTTGACGATGCTCTTACCCAGTGGCGCGTACGGACCGGACAGGTCGGTCAGCGCGCCGAGCGTGATGGTGGTGTCGGTGATCCCGGGCCCGGTCTTGACTCCACCGGACTGCTTGTCCTTCTTGTCGTCGTCGCCCTTGGTACTGCACGCCGTCGCGGCCATTACGAGCGCCGCGAGCGCCGCCCCCACACGCACGCCATTCCGGAGCCTCACTGTGTTACCCCTTCGAGCCGGTACGGATGGAGCCCTTGGTACGTCCCAGTCGTACGGTGCGGCGGCCGGTGGGAACGCCGCCGGGCCGACCGCGCAGCAGGCCCACCAGGCCGCCGGGCGCGAACAGCAGGACGAGCACGATCGCCGCGCCGTACAGGTAGCGCGCGGCCTCACCGGGGCCCACCCCGGAATCCGGGCTGCCCGGCGCCACCACCAGCGGCAGCGTGTCCGCGTATTTGCTCAACACCTGCGGCAACACGGTCACGAAGGCCGCGCCCACCACGGCGCCGGTGACCGAGCCGAGACCGCCGATCACGATCATCGCGAGGTAGTCGATGGACAACGCGAGCCCGAAGTAGTCCGGCACCACACGGTTGAAGATCATCGCCAGCAGCGCGCCCGCGAGACCCGCGTACATCGACGACACCACGAACGCCGCCGAGCGGTAGCGGGCCACCGGAACTCCCATGACGGCGGCGGCGATCTCGCTGTCGCGCACCGCGCCCAGCGCCCGGCCGGGACGGCCGCGCAGCAGGTTGCGCGCGGTCAGGGCGGCGACCAGGACCAGCACCAGTGCGAAGTACCACAGCCGCTCCAGTTGTCCGAACGGGATGCCGAGTACTTCGAGGCCGTCCGGGTCGCCGTCGGTGAGCGTGAAGCCGCCGAACTCCATCGGGGTGACCGAGCGCCCGTTGAAGCCGCCGGTCACCGACTTGGCGTTGAGCATGACGTGGTGGCCGATGAACACCAGGGCCAGCGTGGCCACGCCCAGGTACATCCCGCGCAGCCGGCCGGAGATCGGGCTGAACAGGCCTCCCACGATGCCGGTCAGCAACACCGCGAGCACCAGCGCGAGCAGCGGCGGCAGACCCAATCCGCTGAGCCGTTGCACGCCGACCCTGCCCGAGTCGCCCGCGAACCACACGTAGCCGTACGCGCCACAGGCGAGGAAGAAGGCGTGCCCGAGCGAGAGTTGCCCGGTGGTGCCGGACAGCAGGTTCAGCCCGATCGCGCCGATCGCGGCGGCCATCGCGAACAAGCCGGTCTGCAACCAGAACGCGGTCACGTAGAACGGCAGCACCAGCAGGACCAGCACCACCGCCGTCACCGCGCCGGGCCCGGCCCACCCGCGCAGCCCCGGCGCGGCGGTCGAGGCGTGCCGCGCGGGCGGCGTCGCCGCGGGCACCGTCGTGGACACGCGGTCAGACACGGGCACGCTCCTTCGAGCCGAGCAGGCCGGTCGGCCGCCAGATCAGCACGAGCAACATCACGACGTAGGGGGCGACATCGCCGAGGTTGGCGCCCAGCCAGGTCATGTCGCTCTGGTAGCCCGCCATCAGCGCTGCGGTCAGCCCCACCACCAGGCTGCCGACCAGCGCGCCGGCGGCCGAATCCATCCCGCCCAGGATCGCCGCCGGGAACGCGGCCAGTGCGATCTGGCCGGTGGAGCGATCCAGGCCGGCGGACGGGAACGCGGCCAGGAACACCGCCGCCACCGCGGCCAGGGCGCCCGCGACGCACCACGCGGTGAGCTGGATCCGGCCCAGCCGGATGCCCATCAGCGCGGCGGCCTCCCGGTCCTCGGCGGCGGCACGCATCGACAGGCCCCACGCGGTGAACCGGAACGCCGCGAAGAACGTGCCGATCAACACCACCGCGACCACGATGCACGCGATCCGCGCGTCGGCGATGTGCACGCCGCCCCAGTCCCGCACGCCGGCCTTCCACGGATCGCCCAGGCTCAGCACGTCCGAGCCGATCCGGCGGGTGAGTTCGGTGGTCAGCAGGATGTCCACGCCGATGGTGAGGATGGTCAGGGTGTGTACCTCGGTGCGACCCAGGCCCCGGATGAACCACACCTCGACCAGGCCCGCCACGGCGGCCGTCACCAGCACCGCGGCAAGCAGCGCGAGGGCGAAGCCGAGGTCGTCGTGCAGCTTGGCGACGGTGAATCCGCCGAGCAGCAGCAACGACGCGTGCGCGAAGTTGATCACCCCGGATGCCTTGAAGATGACCACGAACCCCAGCGCGATCAGCGCGTACACGGACCCGAGGGCGAAGCCGTTGAGGAGGATCTCGGCGAGCTTGGTCATGTCGGGACCTCCCGGTCGTTCCCGGCGTCGGTTGCCGCGGCTGCTTCCGTTTCCTCGCCGGTGCCGAGGTAGGCGCGGATCACCGCCGGGTCGCGCTGGACGTCGGCGGGCACACCGCCGGCGATCCGGCGGCCGAAGTCGAGCACGGTCACCTCGTCGGCGATCCGCATCACCAGGCCCATGTCGTGCTCCACCAGCACGATCGAAATGCCCAGCGACTCCCGGATCGAGGCGATCGCCTCGGCGGTCTCGGTCCGTTCCTCGGCGTTCATCCCGGCCACCGGCTCGTCCAGGAGCAGCACCTTGGGCTCCATGCACAACGCGCGGGCCATCTCGACCCGCTTGCGCATGCCGTACGGCAACAGCCCCACGGGCGCGTCGAAGACCTGGCCCAGATGCATGAACTCGGCGATCTCCCGGGCCCGTTCACGATGACGTCGCTGCTCGCGGACCACCCGGGGCAGGTGCAGCGCGGTGGCCGCGAACCCGGAACGGGTCAATACGTGCCGACCCAGCAGCAGGTTGTCCGCGACGGTGCCCCGGGTGAGCACGATGTTCTGGAAGGTACGGGCCAGGCCGAGCGCGGCGATGCGATGCGGCGGCAGCCGGGTCAGTTCGTGCCCGCCCAGGTGCACCGTGCCGCGATCGGCCCGGTAGACGCCGGAAAGCACGTTGAAGCAGGTCGACTTGCCCGCGCCGTTCGGGCCGATCACCGCGTGGATCGAGCCCGGTGCGACGGTGAAGCCGACCGCGTCCAGCGCGACCAGGCCGGCGAAGCGCACGGTGATCGCGCGTACGGTCAGTTCGGGGACTTCGAACTCCGCAGCCCGGGCGGTCTCGGCCTGGCCGACGGTCATCCGACCCACCTCCGGAGCGGCTTGCGCGGGGTCGGCCGGGCGGGCGCCGCGGCGGTGTCCGGGCCCACCGCCTCCTCCTCGCCGAGGTACAACCGGCGCACCTCGTCGGTGCGCGCCAGGTCGGTCGAGGAACCGGCGAGTCGCACCTCGCCGACGTCGAGCACGTAGGCCTTGTCGGCGAGGTCGAGCGCGACCGTCACGTTCTGCTCGACGAGCAGAACGGCCACGCCCTGGGCGGCGATCTCCCGAATCACGCCCGCGATCCGGCCGACCATCATCGGCGCCAGACCGAGCGAGGGTTCGTCGAGCAGCAACAGGCGCGGCGCGGCCATCAACGCCCGCCCGATCGCCAACATTTGTTGTTCGCCGCCGGACAACAGCCCGGCCCGCTGGGCCCGTCGTTCGGCCAGTACCGGGAACAGCTCGAAGACCCGGTCGCGGTTGGCCCGGGTCCTGGCCGCGCCGCCGTTGCCCCGCCGAAGGCCGCGTGTACTCAGCGCGCCGGCTTGCAGGTTCTCGTCCACCGAGAGATTGGCGAACACCCGCCGGCCCTCCGGGACCTGGACCACGCCGGCCCGGACGATCGCGGCCGGATCGCGACCGGTCAGGCGTACGCCGCCGTAGTGGATCGTGCCCGCGGCGACCGCGCCCCGTTGCAGGGACAGCGTGCCCGAAACAGCCCGAAGCAACGTGCTCTTGCCGGCCCCGTTCGCCCCGAGCACCGCCACCACGCCGTTCGGCGGCACGTCGAGCGAAATACCGCGCAGGGCCCGCACCGACCGCCCGTAGACGACCTCCAGCCCCGCCACGAGGAGCGCTCCCGATTCCACCGCACCCCTCCCCGCTGTTGGAGTGACCGCGATCACAGCACGGGGTGCGACCGGAGTCCAGATACCCGGGCCACATCGGGGCAGCCGACCAACGCGGCGCGTGGGGCCTTGTGCAGCGGCACAGAACCGGCGGGCGCGAGGCGGCGAATGGTTTCCGCCGACTCCGCTTCAGGTGCGCAGGCGGTGCGCGTCCAGGGCCAGGGCGAGCTCGACGAGGTCGCGGGGGAGGCCCAGTTCGCGGCCGGTGAGTTGTTCCAGCCGGCGCAGCCGGTTGAGCACGGTGTTGCGGTGGCAGAACAACCGGCGGCCCGCGCGCACCGCCGAGCCGCCGCAGTCGAGCCACGCGCCGAGCGTGCCGAGCAGCAGATCGCGGTCCACCGGGTCGAGCGCCAGGATCGGCCCGAGTACCCGTGCCGCGAGATCGTGCGCCAGATCGGGCTGCGAGGCGACCAGCGCGGCGGGCAACCGCTCGTCCAACCGGGCGCATTCACCGTCGGCGGTACAGGTGCGCAACGCGATCTCGGCGAGCCGCCGCGCCCGGCCCAGGGCGGCCAGCCCGTCGACGATCGCACTGATGCCGGCCCGGGATCCGGTGGCCGGGCCGAACGTTTCGGCAACCTCGTCCAGCCCCGCGGTGCCGAGCAGCACGACCGCGAACTCCCCCTCCATCCGGGCCCGCCACACCACCCGCACGCCGTCCGGCGCCGGCCGCCGAGGCGCGTCGTGCACCCCGGTACCGGGGAACGGATGGCGCAACGCGACCACGGCGTACCGACCGCGCTCGGGCAGGTCCAGCACGGCAGCCGCGGCGGCGAGGTCGGCCGCTGGCGCGCGACCGTCCAACAGCGTGTCCAACAGGGCGTGCACCCGCTCGTCATGACGGTTCGTCAGCTCGGCCTCCACGCGCCGATACGCGTCGGCGATCGCACCGGCATGTCCGTCGACGAAGTTCCACACGTCGGTGGCCACGTGCACCAACAGCCGTACCTCGTCCGGCTCCTGCTCCGCGGCGACCTCGACCAGGGTCTGCCACAACAACACCCCGCCGAGCCGATAGGCGTGCAACAGCGCCTCCAGCGGCACGCCTTGCTCGGCCCGCCGCCGGGCCAGCCGCCCGGAAGCCCACCGGCTGCCCTCCAACTCGCGAGGCCACACCGCGAGCGCCGCCACGCCGACCCGCAACGCCTCGTGCGCACTCTGCCAGAGCTCGTCCGGCGGCACACCGCCCGCCAGATACGCGGGTTCGAGCGCCTGGAGCTCCGCCACGAGCCGATCCGTCAACTCCGGCAACCGCGCCGGCAACACCCGAGCCGCCCGCCGCAACAACGCGGTATGAGCCGACCCGCCGGACAACTCCGCTTCGACCATCGTTCCCCCACCCGCCAGGCCAAGGACGCCGTCCGGGGCAGCCTGACAGATCCCGACCCCCGGCAAACAGCACAAGTCCCAGCCGCAGCCGACCTGTGATGTGCACCCGAACCCGGCGGGGATCGGGTGCGTCCGGGCATCGGGTCGGCGGCCGGCCCGATCAATAGGCGGTGGCTCGCACCCGGTCCAGGTCGTCCAGGATGCGGTCCAGGTCCGCCGGGGCGGAGACGTACGCCGACACCGCGCGTTGGAAGGCGCTGCGCATCGTGGTGGGCATCAGGTCGGAGGCGTCGAAGCGGATCGCGGGCGCGGTGGCCAACGCGGTGCCCAGGCGCCTGGTCACCTCGTCGCGGTAGGCGTCGGGGGAGACGTTGCGGTCCGGGGACAGGGCGTTGCCCGACTGGACCCACCGTTCCTGAGCCGGCGTGCCGGTGAGGTAGGTCAGCAATTGCCGGGCTGCCGGGGTCTCGTGGAACATCGCCGCGACGTCGCCCGCCACCTCGCGCGGACTGGGGGTGCCGAAGCCCGGGAAGGCGAACGTGTCGTAGTCGCGCGGGGCGCCGGGCGCGGTACGGGCGTCGTAGTTGCCGGCCATGAACGAGCCCTGGTGGTCGAACACGCAACCGCCGCGCGGGTCCAGCACCTCGGCCGACTTGTCGAACCCGGTCAGCAGCGTGCCGATCGATCCGCCGGGAACGGTGTCCGGCGTACCGGGCAACGCGCCCCACGCCTGCCACGCGGCGCGGATCTCCGGCGCTCGCCAGGAGAGTTCGCCTCGCGCCCAGGCGTCGTAGATGTCCGATCCGGAGCGGGCCAGCACGAGATCCTCGATCCAGTCGGTACCCGGCCAGCCCGATGTGGTGCTGGAGGCCAGCCCCATGCACCACGGGGTGATCCCGGCGGCGCGCAACTTCGCGGTGGTGGACTGGAGTTGCGCCCACGTGGTGGGTATCGGCTCGCTCACCCGGGCAAGCTTGGCCGGGTTGTACCAGATCGTGCTCTTGAGCGCGGCCTTGAGAACCACCGCCAACTGCCGCCCGTTGACCCGGCCCGGCGCCAACCACTCCGGCGCGTATCCCGGCCGGATCCAGTCCAGGGGCGCGAGTTTGTTCGTCTTGGCGTAGTGCAACAGGTCGCCGGGCGAGCTGAGTACGGCGATCTCCGGCGGGTCGCCCTCGTCCACTCGGCCGGCCAGTACCGCCGCGACGTCACGGGTGCCCTGGAAGCGCACGTCGATCCCGGTGTCCTTCTCGAACGGCGCGACCACGTCCTCGAACGCCCGTTTCTCGGCGTCCTCCCAGGTGCCCAGGACGTGCACCACCCGAGTCGACTCGCCGGTCGAGCACGCGACCGGGACACAGCCCGCAACGACCAGGAGCAGGGCGCCGAACGCCGACCTCGACCTGCCGATTCCGGTCACCGGAGCCTCCCGTATTCGACGCGGCGGATCAGCAACCCCGCGACGCTCAGCACGAGCACGACCACGCATGTCACCGGGCCACCGAGGGTGAGCCCGCCGTCGTCGGCGGCCTCCGTCAAGGCCGCGTCGGCCGCCCCGCGGCCCTCGATCAGGGCGTCGGTCAACGCCGCCTGGGCGTCGTCGGCCGCGCCGGACATCCGGTCCGCGGCCCGACCGGTCAACAACGCGGTTCCCGGTCCGCCGTCCCGGGTGCCACCCGGCGGCGCCTGGGCCTTGGTGCGCTCGGCGGCGGCCCGCAGCGCGGTCAGCGCGGTGAGCGCCCGAGCACCCGCCTCGCGCAGCGGCCGTGAGCGGTCCTCGGCCATCGCGGTGGCGATCAGGCCGCCGAACCGGGGGTCGCCCCCGGTGCGCACGGCCTCGATCTCGACGGCCGACGGAAGCGGGTCGACCAGATCCCGCAGCGTCAGGCCCGCCTTGACGTCGCTGCTGCGCGGTATGCCACCGGAGGCGATGTCCAGGGCCGCGGTGCCGACCACCTCGTGCACGGCGGTCCGCGCCTGCCACAGCGCGGACTGCTCGGCGACCCGCCGCCCGGCACCCTCGGCGAGCCGGTCGTGCGTGGTCTGCGCGTGCAGCACGGTCCAGGCGATCAGGCCGGCCAGTCCGGCGGCGCCGAGCAACAGCAGTGGGTTGATGCGGCGGCGGAAGCGGCGGCGCAGATAGCCGTGCGCGATCAGTACGAGCAGCAGGGCCACGAACGCGGTGGCGCCGAACGGGACCGCCACGTAGGTGCCCACCCACCAGGTCGAGCGCGCCTCGCGGATGTCCGCCAGGTCCGCGCGGCGCTGCTCGTACAGGCTGGTCACGATCGAGCGCCGCAGGTCGGAGGCGTAGAACACGTTGGCCAGGGACAGCGGTCCGTCGCCACCGGTCTGGGCCAGGCCGACCATGATCGTGTACTCGACCATGAGCGCGTTGACACCGGTGAGGCGGGCCCGGGCGCCGGAATCCTCGCGGTGCAGGTCGGCGGCCAGGGTCAGGAACTGGTTCGCCCGCTTGACCGCGTCCTGATAGTCCTGCCCCGGCCCGGTCAGCGAGAACGCCCCCGACACCAGGCTCGTCGCGGTGGCCCGATCGGCCTCGGTCAGTGCGGCCGCGGCCTGGTCCAGGGCGAGCGCGCCCGGGATCCGACGCTCCCGCAACTCGGCCGTCGTCGCCTCGGATCGGTCGGCTATCAACACGGACAGGGTCAGTACGGGGGCTAATGCGAGGACCACCAAAAGCGCCAGGCCCACCAATCGCCCCGGCGTGGACGAGGGTAACCGCGGTCGCGGTCCCCTCGACGGACGACGACTCGTTACTGCCGCGGTATTGGACATGGAACGGGCGCCCCCTCGTTCCGCTCGGCGATCCGGTCAGGCTAGACGTGTGATCGGCCGGTTACCACATGGTGTTCACTCTTGTGGCGATAGGCGAACACATGCTAGGTACGAGGCGTTTCGCCCGACTCGGGCCTCGGATCTCGCCCCGCGGTCGTGTCCTTGCCGTCCTCCCCGTCCGCCCTACAAGAACGTGTCCCGTCCCCCGTTCACGATCAGGGTCTGTCCGGTCACATAGCGGGATCCCGCCCCACACAAGAACACCGCGGGTGCGCCGATATCCGTTTCCGGGTCGCCGACTCGGCGCATCGGCACCTTGTCCGCGATCCGGGATTCCATGGTCGGGTCCGCCTCGAACGCGGATGCCAGTGCCGGCGTCACGGCCAGCGGGGCGAGCCCGTTGACCCGCACGCCGCTCGGGCCCCACTCGCGGGCGAGCGCCTTGACGAAGCCGCGTTGTGCGCCCTTGACGCCCGCGTAGAAGGACAGGTTGGCGCTGCCGCGCATGCCCGCCGGCGAGGTCAGCAGCAACAACGCTCCCCGGGTCTCGCGCAGATGCGGGTAGGCCGCGTGCGCCACCGTGAACGAGCCGGTGAGCGAGACGTCCGCGTGCTCGCGCCACAATTGCGGCCGCGCTCGCTCGAAGTCCACCGGTTCGCTGGAGCGACGCGAAGTCGCGTTGTGCACCACCGCGTCCAGCCGGCCGAACCGGGTCACGGTCGCCTCGATCGCGGCGCGTACCGACTCCGCCGAGGTGACATCGCACTCGCTCGCCCATCCGCTGCCGCCGCGCGCGGTGATCTCCGCGACCACCTCGGCACCGGCCGCGAGTCGGCGCGCGGTCACCACGACGGTGAAACCGGCCGTCGACAGGGCGAGCGCGATCCCTCGACCGAGCCCGGCCGCCGCCCCCGTCACCAACGCCACCCGCGCGACCCCGGCATCCCCGGCCACGTCCTTGCTCCCGCCACCGGTGTCCCCGGCCACGCCCTCACCCGACTCCCCGCTCACGGCGCCATCAGCGCTCCCCCGTCCACGACCAAAGTCGTCCCCGTCAGCCGCCCCGCCGCAGGCGCCACCAGCAGCGACATCGCGTCCGCGACATCCGCCGCCGTGCCGGCCCCCGGCAACACCGCCTCGCCTCGGTCCACGTCCGTGCCGCGCAAGTGTTCCGCGCCGTAGGCGAACACGTCCGGGGTGACGATGTTCACGGTGATCCCGTCGGCCGCCCAGCGTCGGGCCGCCGACTTGGCCAGCGCGCGCAGCGTCTCGGCGGCGGTGGCCAGCGGGACCAACTCGGCGGCGCCTTCGAGCGCGACGGCGGGCACGACCAGTACGAATCGGCCCCGGCGCGGGGCCAGCACCTCGTGGGCGACCTGGAGCACGGTCAGGCCGTGCCGGATCGGGTCCTCCGCGAGCCGCTGCCACTCGGCGCCGGTCAGGCCGGCCAGCGGGCGCGGTACGAACGCCTCGACGGACACCAGCGTGTACACGAGCACATCCACCCCGTCGTGACCCGCGTCGCGCAACGTCGAGCCCAGGGCGGCCCGGAAGTCGTCCGGATCACCGAGCACATCGAGCGAAGCACCCAGAGTCACCACGCCACCACCATCGCCATCGCCCTCGGCGATCCGCCCCGCAACCGACCCCGGCTCGACCGGATCGCACCAAACCAGCTCGTAACCATCCCGAACGAGCCGCCGCGCGACCGCCTCCCCGACGTCGTCGGCACCCACGACGAGGGCAACACGTCTGCTCACGAGACCTCCGAGTGCTCCGAATGCGGTGAAACCGGGAAAGCGGGAAGTGGGAAAGCGGTGAAAACGGTGATCGACAGCGCGATGGAACCACCGATTCCGTCAATTGACCATGCGTCAGCTCCAACCCGCGTGTCGGCCGTTTTGTTTTGCCCGGTGCTGTGTTGTGCTTCCAGGCACACCCGGTGATCAAGTGAGGGAGCGGTCGTGGCGACCTACGTCTACCGATGTGCCGACTGCGGCGACTTCGAGCTGGTCCGCCCGCTCGGCGAGGCCCGCACGGACGAGTGTTGTCCCGACTGCGCGGCGCCCGGCCGACGCGTGTGGACCGCACCTCGACTCCGCGACAACGGCGTCGGCATGCGTACCGCCGCCGCCGAGGAGCGCTCGGCGCACGCCCCCGCCGTGACCTCGGGCCCGCCGCCCGGATCGGGTGTACGCGGGCCGGGCGACCCCCGGCACGCGCGTCTGCCCCGGCCCTGACGCATCGTCAACGGCCGCCGTACCTCCGATTCTTCGAGGAGTCACATGCCCGAGGTCGTGTTCGGTGTCGACCAGTCCCGCCCGTTCCGGGAGCAGAAGGCGCTCGGCCACAACCGTTGGCACCCGGACGTACCACCGGTGACCGTGGTCAAGCCCGGGGCCGAGTTCCGGATCGAATGCCGCGAGTGGTTCGACGGCACGATCGGCAACAACGACAGCGCCGACGACGTACGCGACGCGGACCTGACGATGGTGCATCAGCTCAGCGGGCCGATCGGGGTGGAGGGGGCCCGGCCGGGCGATCTGCTGATCGTGGACATCCTCGACGTCGGCGCCTGTCCGCAGGACGACACCTTCTCGGTGACCGGCCCGGTGGCCGGCCAAGGCTGGGGCTACACCGGCCTGTTCGCGAAGGAGAACGGCGGCGGCTTCCTCACCGACCACTTCCCGGGCGCGTACAAGGCGGTGTGGGACTTCCACGGACAGCGGGCCACCTCCCGACACATCCCCGGCGTCGAGCTGACCGGCATGATCCACCCCGGCCTGATGGGCACCGCGCCCTCCGCGCGCCTGCTCGCCGAGTGGAACGCCCGCGAGGGCGCGTTGCGCGCGACCGACCCGAACCGGGTGCCGCCGCTGGCCTTGCCGCCCGAGCCGATCGCGGCCCTGCTGGGCTCGATGGACGCCGCCCAGGCCGCAGCCGCCGCCCGCGAGGCCGCGCGGACCGCGCCGCCGCGCGAGAACGGCGGCAACCAGGACATCAAGAACCTGACCGCCGGTTCGCGGATCTTCTACCCGGTGTTCGTCGACGGCGCCAAACTCTCGGTGGGAGACCTGCACTTCTGCCAGGGCGACGGCGAGATCACCTTCTGCGGCGCGATCGAGATGGGCGGGTTCATCGACCTGCGGGTGGACGTCCTCAAGGGCGGGATGGAGACGTACGGCGTCACCACGAACCCGATCTTCATGCCGGGACGGTCCGCGCCCCAGTACTCGGAATACCTGACCTTCACCGGATTCTCGGTCACCGAGGACGGCGAACAGCGCTACCTGGACTCGACCCTGGCCTACCGGCGGGCGTGTCTGAACGCGATCACCTACCTGACCAGGTTCGGCTACACGCCCGAGCAGGCGTACCTGATCCTGGGGGCGGCGCCGATCGAGGGGCGGTTCTCCGGCGTGGTGGACATCCCCAACGCGTGCGCGACGCTGTACGTACCGACCGAGATCTTCGACTTCGACATCCGCCCGTCGGCCTCGGGACCGGCCTTCGCCGACCGCGGGCAGTGTGCGACGACGAGCGGCTGAGCCGACCCGGCGGTGCGCCCACGCGCCAGGCGTGCGTAGGTGCACCTCGGCCGAGTGGTTGTCGGCCTGACCCCGTAGCTTCCTGGTGAGGACGCCACGGAGGGTGCACGAGTGTCGAAGACCGCCATGATCGCGCTGCTGGCCGAGATGAACGATGCCGACGGAACGATCTTCGCACGGATCCGGGAGGAGATGCCGGCGGCACTGCGCGACACCGAGGTGATGCCGCCCGCCGTGGTGCGCACCGCACTGCACCTGGCCGACGACGCCGCGCTGTTCGCGATCGCGGGCAACCTGGGGGTGCCGCGCGGTGCGCTCGCCGAGTTGTACGGCGGCCCCGCCCTCCCGACGTTGCGGACACTGCGCGCACTCGGCCCGAGAAACCCGCGCGCGTACACCGAAGCAACGCGTGGCATCGGCGAGTTGCTCGACCGACACCTCGGTGGTTCGGCGGCCGCCTGGGGCCGGTTGTTCGCGTTGTTGCCGACCTTCGAGGGGCCGCTCGGCGCGGCGATCGAGGCGGCGGGCGCCGATGCGGAGACCCCCGGCCTGCGCGTTCGCGCCGACCTGCGTTCGGACGTACGCCACTTGCTCCTGCTCGCGGCGCCGGCGTCACTGGCCGAGTTGCTCCCCGCGCTGCCCGCGCACACCGTGCGCGACCTGCTCCGGTTCGGTGCCCGGGTGCCGCCGGCGGTGCTCGCGGACGTGATCGCCCGGGCCACCCCCGCGCAGCGCCTGGTACTGGCCCGCGCCCGACGGAGCCGGCCCGAGGTGGCCGGTGCTCTGCTCGCCCTGGGGGATCCCGCGACGAACGCGGCGATCTACCTCAACCCCCGTAGCGGGCAAGCGATCCGAGCCCGGATCATGGCCTCCACCACGCCGCTGCACCCGAGTCTGGTGGAACGGGTGTGCAACGACTGGGCGATCACGATCCGCCGACCCGCCCTGTGGTCGGGCGACCCGGTCCTGGTGCGGGCCGCGCTGCTCAAGCGCGACGCGATGACGATCACCCTGCCCGAGTGCCTGGCGATCTGGCAGGCCAAGGGCATCGAGGGGTTGCGCCCGCACACCCGGCACCTGATGCGGCCCACGAACGGCGCCGAACCGCAGCCTTACCGGGCGCCGCGCTATCGCTCGCTGTTGCTGATCGCCCTGATGCGCCTGTACGAGCGCGCCGGCGCCGCGGCCGCCCTCGACCTGGTGAACGAACTGTCCCTGGACCCACGATTGGCCGAGTTGTGCCGCGAACTGGTGTCCTCGCCCACCGGGATCGCCGCGCTGCGGGAGCGGGTGGCCCGCTCGACGGGCAGCCGGGTGCTGATCCGCCGCCTGCGCGGTTACGTGCCCGGCTTCGCCTGGCCGATGCTGGAGACGAGCATCGTGGACTGGGCGCAGGTCGCCCCGGCGCACCGGCGCACGCCGTTCACCGACCGGGCGTTGGCGATGCTGATCGAACAGGACGGCTGTCCGGCCGAGTTGCAGCGCGAAGCGGGATCCGTCCCGCCCACGCCGGGAGTGACTCGGCGCGGGCGGTGGCCCGTTCCCGTGGTGTGGTCGGACCCGACCCGCAGACGTAATCTCGCCCTGCACGCCACCGAGGCGGATCTCGCGGCCGACTTCGCGGCCGGCCGGACACCGATCGGCGAGTTGCCGACCGGAACGCGCGCGGCCGCAGCCGCCGAACTGCTCGCCCTCCGCGACACGATCGCCCCCGACGCCCGTGCCGCCCACCGACTCCACGACGATTTCGCCGAGTCGATCGACCGGCACGTCCCCCCGGCGGACCGTGTCGCGTTCGCCGTGGTCGCGCTGCGCCTGCTCCCCGAGTTCGAGGGCAGCCTGGCCGAACTCGTCGAAACCGCCGCTGCCGCCGCGCGCGGCTGACCCTTTTTTCCACCGTCGGCCCCGAGCGGGCCCGCCTCCCGAGAGGGCTTCCCGACATGCACTACGGCTCCGCGTTCGCGCTGCTCGCCGCGCTGGACAACGCCAACGGCGAGGTGTTCGCCCGGGTACGCGGCTCCTACGCGCCGCACCTGGGTGAGGCAGCCGGCCTCCCGGCCCCGCTGATCACCTCGGCGATCCGATACGGCACCGGCGCCGACCTGATCAAGATCGCGGCGCGGACCCGAAACCTCCGGGTGCTCGACGAACTTCTCGCCGAGGCCGGCCCCGCCGTCGCCGTCCTGCGTTTCCTGCGGCATTGCGGCGCGAGCAACGGCATCTCCTACCTGCTCCCGATGACCGAGGTGAGCGCGCTGCTGGGTGCGCGGCTCGGTGCCGATCCGCAAGCCTGGTCGCGACTGCTGACCCTGCTGCCCGACTGCCAGGGCACCGTGGCCGAACTCGTCGAGGCGGCCGCCGCCGGCGAGGGCGGTACCGAGGCGATCCCGACGCCGCCGCGCACGGTGGCCGGCGAGTGGCGGCAACTGCTGCTGTCGACCCACCCGGATCACCTCGCGGCCCTCGTCCCGCACCTGCGCCCGCCCACCGTGCTCGACCTGGTGCACTTCGGCGCCCTGCTGCCCGCGTCGGTCGTCACCGAGGCGGTGCGCCGCGCGACGCCGCGGCAACGCCGGGCCCTGGCCGCCGCGCATCACCTGCGCCCGGAGGGATACGACGCGCTGATCGACCTGGGCGATCCGGAGCTGAACGCGGTCGTCTACGCCAATTCCTGGGCCGGCGACCGGGAGCGGAACCGGATCATGGCCGCCGCGGCCGAGGTCCCGCTCGACCCGGCCACGATCGAGCGGGTGCTCGGCGCGAACAACGCCCGCTACCGGCGCCCCGCGGTGTGGTCCGGCGATCCCGCCCTGGTGCGTGCGGCGCTGCTGCGGGTGCGCCACATGGGCGCGTCCGCCGCCGAGTGCGTCGAACTGTGGAAACGCGGTGGGATCGAGGCGCTGCGCCCGCAGTTCCGCAACAACTACCAGCACAAGCAATACGAGCCCTTCGTGGTGCCGCTGCACCGGGCGATCCTGCTCGGTGCGCTGCTCGCGCTGTGGGAGCGGCACGGGGTGGCACAGCCGGAGCTCCTGGTCGACGAGCTGCCGCTGCGCGAGGCGTCCGCGGCCAAGCTGCGCACGATGTTCGCGGCGGGGGACGCGGGTCGTGTGCGACTGCGGGCCGAGTACGAGCGCGAACTCGCCCGGCGGGCCTCGCGGTCCGCGCATCCGAGCGTGCCGCAGGGCTTCCGGATCGCCGCGCCGTGGCAGCCGCAGGCGGGCTGGGCCACGCTCGTGGCCGCACACGCCAAGGAGCCGTTGCCCGGGGTGACCGCCCGCTTTTTGACCGAGTTCCCGGGCTGCCCGACCGCGATCGCCGAGGCGACCGAGGACGACGACACGTTGCGCGGGCGGTGGCCGGCGCGCGAGAGGTGGTACGGGACGCATGCGCGCGACCAGGTCCACACGAACGAGGTGCGTCGATTGCGTGCCGAAATGGCGAGGATTCCGGGGCTGGTCGAGCGGGTGTTCGCCGACGGCACGCCCGCCGAACGGGCGCTGGAGCTCTACGACCGGATCCAGCGGTACGCCCCCGACCCGGAGCCGGCGGCGGAGCAGCGCGCGCGGATGACCCGATACATCGACGAACACCTGGGCGAAGGGCTGGAGGCGCGGGTGATCGCCGCGCGGATGGCTCCCGCGTTCGCCGGAACGTTGTCCGAGCTGTTCGCGACCGCAGCCGCCGCGGCCGGCTGAGCGGGCCCACGGGGCGGTGCCCGCAGTGCGGGCGGCGGCGGGTGGAGACCGGGACGGCATCGGCGTGGACGTGGGAAAAGTGTCGGTGCGGAGGTCGGAAAAGCGTTGGTGTGGAGGTCTGATTCGGGGTACCGATGCACACGTGACGGATGAGCGCGTACTGACGTGGCAGGTGACCGAGAGCGGCGGTCAGGAGACCTCCTGGGTCGAGTTGGGGAAGTCGCGGCTCTCCGCGCGCGGCGAGGCGCTGGGCACCACGCCTCGGTCCTATCGACTCACCTACGAGCTGGAGACGACGCAGGACTACGTGACCACCCGATTGCGGGTGGTCGCGCAGGGCGCGGGCGAGACCAGGCGGCTGGATCTGCGCCGCTCGGCCGACGGCTGGACCGCGGACGGCGTGCCGCGACCGGACCTCGCCGACGCGCTCGACTGCGACCTGGGTCTGTGTCCGCTCACCAACACGATGCCGATCCTGCGGCACGGCCTGCACGAGGAGGCCGGCCGGCATCGTTTTCTGATGGCCTTCGTGGCCGTGCCGGAGTTGGTGGTGGAGCCGTCCTGGCAGACGTACACGCATCTCGGGGTGGAGCCCGACGGGGCGCGGGTGCGCTACGAATCCGGCGACTTCCGCAGCGATCTGCTCGTGGATCACGAGGGATTGGTGTTGGACTATCCGCAATTGGCCACCCGAATCTGAGTCGGCCGACGACCACTGCCGGTGATCATGGCCGTAACAGTCCTGTTGCTCTTGCCGTCCGGCTGTGAAGGCTTTGGCCGGATTCCATAAAATTCGGTCCCATGAGCTCCTCCTCGGACGCAGCGTCCCCGCTGCCCGCCCGCACTCCAGGTCTGCCCACCAGGGTGCCGCAACCCCGTCAGGGCGGTCGGCACCGTCGGCCCGATTCCCATGAACTCCCGGAGGCCGCCAAACCGTTGATTCTTGCCGTGCCCGGTCCCGCGACCGCCGACCTGCTCGCCGTGGTGGGCGAGGTCGCGCTGTTGGCCGGCGCGGATCTACCCGGCCTGGACATCAGGCCGGTGGTGATAGAGGAGGGCGAGACCGACCTCGTCGCCGTTCTGCGCGGCGCACCGTCGGCGGTCGTCGTCCCGCTCCTGCTCGGTCCGAACGCCGAGGCCGCGGCCCGGATCGAGGCGGTGCTCGCCGGCACGGAGGGCGAGTTCCTGCGCTGCGGCGTGCTCGGCCCGCATCCGCTGCTGGCCGAGGTGCTGCACGAGCGGCTCTCCGAGGCCGGCCTGGCCCGTGCCGACCGGGCCCGCCTGTTCAGCGTCGCGACCGCCGCCGAGGGGATCGTGCTGGTCACCGACGGTGGCCCGGAGGCCGTTGCCGCGGCCGAGGTGACCGGGGTGCTGCTCGCCGCCCGCCTCGCGCTGCCGGTGATGACCGCCGACCTGGGTGACCCCAAGACGGTGCTCGCGGCGGCCGAGCGGCTGCGCGAGATGGGTGCGGCCTCGATCGCGCTGGCGCCGCACGTGCTCGGCCCGGATGTCGAGACCGGCCGGATCGCGGACATCGCTGCACAGTCCGGCTGCACGGCGGCCGAGCCGATCGGCGCGCACACCTCGGTGGCGAAGCTGATCCTGCACAAGTACCTGGAGGCGTGCGGCTAGCCGCACACCTCGCCGGGTGTGCGGCCGACCGCACACCTCGCCAGGCGGCGCATGGCTCCCCCCGTGCCATGCGCCGCCGAATCGTGCCCTCGACCGCCCACCGGCCCGGGCGGCGGCGCCCGGCCTCGGGTGTCGAGCCGGTCGAATCCGGGGTTCCGCGAGCCCGGATGGGCTGAGAGGGTTCCGCCAAACGGCGGCTCTTCGGCTGCGCCGCCGGGACGGGGGGAACACGGGGCCATGGACACGTCACGCAAGAAATATCGTTTCGCCATCGCGCTGGTGGCGGTCGGCCTGCTGGCCGGACTGATCACCCTGATCTGGGAGGCGGACCGCACCCGGGACACCCCACACAAGGATTCGGCGGCCTCGGTGCCCACCCCCTCCGCGCCCGGCCCCGGAGCGCCCGGCGGCGCGAGTCGGCCGACCAGCCTCACCCTGACCACCACGGGGGACGTGCTCGCCTATCCGACGATCATCGCCCAGTCCGAGCTCGACGCGGGGGGCGGGCCGAGCGGCGCGGGCGGATCGAGCGGCGCGGGCGGCTCCGGCAACGACTTCCACAAGATCTTCGCGGACGTGGTGCCGCTGGTGCAGAAGTCCGATCTGGCGCTCTGCCACATGGAGACGCCCTACGCCCCGCCCGAGGGCCCGTTCACCGGCTACCCGATGTTCGCCGCGCCCCCGCAGATCGCCCGCACGCTCGCGGACACCGGATACGACGGTTGCTCGACGGCGTCCAACCACACGCTCGACGGCGGCTTCACCGGGCTGCGGCGCACGCTGGACACGCTGGACGCGGCGGGCGTACGGCACGCGGGCAGCGCGCGGACCGAGCAGGAGGCCGCGCCGACGATCCTGGACGTCAAGGGCGTCAAGGTCGCGCACCTGTCCTGGACCTACGACACCAACGGCATCCCGCTGCCCGAGGACAAGCCGTGGTCGGTCAACGTGATCGACAAGGACCGGATGATCGCCCAGGCCCGGGCCGCGCGCGCCGCCGGCGCCGAACTGGTCCTGCTCAGCGTGCACTGGGGCACCGAGTGGCAGCGCGAGCCCGACGCCCAACAGCGCGCGCTGGCCAAGGAGTTGACTGCCTCGGCGAACAACGGTGTCAAGGACGTCGACCTGATCATCGGTACGCACAACCACGTGCCGCAGGCGTACGAAAAGGTCAACGGCACCTGGGTGATCTACGGCATGGGCGACGAGTTGGCCAACTTCCCGGACAAACCGCGCGGGAACTACAGCTCGGCCGGGCTGTTCACCTTCTCCCGGGACGCCGCCGGGACGTGGAGCGTGACCGAGGCGCAGTTCCGCCCGCTGTACTCGCATCCGGGCCCGCCGTTTCGGATCCTGGACGTGAACAAGGCGCTGGCCGACCCGACCACCCCCGCCGAGACCCGGGCGCTGTTGCAGACCGCGCGCTCGACCGTGGTGGACGCGGTCTTCTCCGAGGGCGCGGCGGGGGCGGGACTCACCGAATCGAAATAGTCGAAGCAGTCGGAGCAACCGAAGCAGTCGAAGCAGCCGAAGAGGGAGAAGGCGGAGGAAGAGGAGCGGTACCGAGACCCGCCGTCACGACGTCGGGAGGGCGTCCCAGAAAGCCAGTTCGTAGCTCTGCATCAGTCGGGCCGCGGTCTTGGCGCCCTCCTGGTCGTCGCCCTCGTCCAGGCCGGTCTGCAACAGGGTCAGCGCCGCGTCCTCGAAGCCCGGCGGCAACGACGCGAAGAAGGTGAAGAACGCGACCTGGTCCTCGGTCAACCCGTGGTGGTTCCGCAGCGCCTGCGCGAACCGCTCGCAATACCCGCCCCAGAAACCGAAGTTGGCCAACAGGGCGAGCGCGACCTCGGCGCGCGAGCCGTACTGGGCCAACCAGGCCAGGTGATGCGGGTAGCCCTGCGCCGCGGCGTTCGGGGCGTACCCGAGCAGGTCGGCGGCGCCCATGCCGATCGCCTCCGCGTACGGCATCAACAATTGGAAAGCCTGACTCTCGCCGCCCGCCAGCGCCAGGAACAGCGGTGTCGCCTCCGGGAATCGGGACGCGAGCAGGGCGAACGAACGCCGGTCGCTCAGGATGATCCGGTATTCCTCGCCGGCGATCCGACGCAGCGCGTCGACCTCCACCGGACCGGCCTCGGCCCGGTCCACGAACCGATTCGTCGAGCCTGCGGTCAGGTCCTGTACCACCTGGGTGTAGAGCATTCGCGCGTCCATGCCGCCACCGTTCGTTCGCCTGGTCGATATCGCTTGTCGATGCCGTCACCGGGGCCGTGCCGCCGCCCCGGTGCGGGAGTCCTATCTCTCCCCGGGAACCGGGCGATCCACGCCTTCGGGGGTGATCCTCGGGATCCGGGAATGCCTGCCGGATCGGATGTGCGTGGTTAAGCTCGGGCGGCACGGGCGACGGAGGAGCGGGCGTGACCGAGGACGACAGGGCGTTGCCCCCGCAACTTCGGGACGTCCTGCGCGAGTCCGGCCGACGGCTGGGCTACGACCGGGGCGACGCGCTGTTCATGGAGGGCGACCACCCGCGCCATGTGGTGTTGATCGAGCACGGGCAGGTCAAGATCGAGCGGGCCACCTCGGACGGCTCGGCGGTCACCATCGCGGTGCGTGGGCCCGGCGAGTTGGTCGGCGAACTGGCCTGTATCGACGGGCGCGGCCGGTCCGCGACCGTGGTCGCGCTGGGGCCGGTGGTGGCCGTGCTGGTGCCGCTGTCCCGTTTTCGCGAGTTGCTCAACACGAACGCGCCGCTGGTGTACGCGGTGTTGATCCGCACCGTGTCCCGGATCCGCGAGTCGGACCGGTGGCGGGTCGAGTACGGCGCGCTGGCCACCGGGCGTCGGGTGGCCCGGGCGCTGGCCGACCGCACGCTGGGCAGCGCCGAGGGGCCGTGCGTGATCCGAACCACCCAGCAGGAACTCGGCGACGCGATCGGCATTTCGCGGGAATCCGTGGTCCGCGCGCTGCGGGTGCTGCACGAATCGGGGTTGGTGCAGACCCGGCGCGGCAGCATCGTCGTGCCCGATCCGCCGGCTTTGCGCGAATGGGCCGACGGATAACGCGTTGTGTGTCATCTGACGCGTACAACCGGCCGCCGCCGGAGTACTCCTTGAGGGGCAGGGAGCGAGGGCGCACAAGCGCACGGCGCGGTGGGGGGAATCCGTGGGAGCCAAGTCGCGGTACATGTCGATCCTGGTGCTCGACGTCGAGCGATTCGGCCGACGTTCGGACGTGACCCAGGAGTGGGTGCGCGGGCGGCTGTACGAACTGCTGCACTCCGCGCTCGAATCGGCGGGCATCGCCTGGAACGCGTGCGTGGTCGAGGACCGCGGCGACGGGGCGATCCTGCTGATCCCGGCGAACGTGCCCAAGGAGGACCTGACCGATCTGTTCATCGACCGGCTGCACGCCGGGCTGCGCAACCACGATCGGCACGCGAGCGACGAGGCGCGGATCCGGCTGCGGGTGTCCCTGCACGCCGGCGACGTCGTACAGGACACCCGGGGCTGGTCGGGCAGCGCGATCAACACCGCGTGTCGGCTGGTCAACGCCGACCCGCTGCGTGAGGTGCTGGCCGCGGCCGAACGCGCCTGCCTCGCGCTGATCGTCTCCCGGTCCTGGCACGAGGCGGTGGTCGTCCCGGAGCGCGGCGGCCTGGAGAGCTCGGCGTACGGGGAGGTGCACGTGCAGGCCAAGGAGGTCGACGAGACCGCGTGGGTGTACGTGCCCGGCTATCAACGTCCACCCGCCACGGGCACCGACCATGTGGCGACTCCACCTCGGGTGCGGAAGAGGGCTGTCCAGCGCGGGGGGCTGGACAGGGGCTTCAGCTTCGACGGTGAGGTTCGCCAACCTCGGTGACGTGGTGGGTGGGAGGACACACTCGGTGCGCCGGGTCGAACGGGCCGACCGATGGGGGCGGTCTCGACCGGCGCACGGCGGCCGGCGCCGGCGGGCCTGGGAGGGAGAGGTCCGGCGGCGCTCGGCACACCGACGGACGGTTGTGTCCCCACGCGCGGGGACACGACCGTCCGTTGGTTGCGGTCTCGGCTCGGTCCGGTCCGGTCTCGTCCCGGGCCTCGACCGGTCTGGCGTGCCGTCGATCAGGAAGTCGGCGGCATCAGCACGGTGTCGACGATGTACACGGTCGCGTTGCCGGTCTGCACGTTGCCGCAGACCACCTTCGAGGCGTCGTTGACGGTGTACGTCCCGCCCGCGCCCTTGGTGGTGAGCTGCTGCTTCTCCAGCGTCTCGAACGAGCCGCCGTCGAGCCCGGTGGGCGTGAGCCGCTGCCCCACCACGTGGTAGGTCAACACCTTGGTGAGCGCGGCCTTGTCGGCCAGCAGCTTGTCCAGGGTCTCCTTCGGGATCTTGGCGAACGCGTCGTTGCTCGGCGCGAACACGGTGATGTTCTGCGCGGTGTTCAGCGTGTCCACCAGACCGGCGGCCTGGACGGCGGTCACCAGCGTGGACAACACCGGATTGTGCGAGGCGGCCGTGGCGACCGGGTCCTGGGCCATGCCGGCGAAGCTGCCCGCACCGGTGGCGGGCACGGCCGAACACGCGCTGCCGAACGGTGCGGAGGCGGTGCTCGTGCTGCCCCCCGCGGGGCCGGGGGTACCGGCGCCGGCGGCCGGCGCGGCCGGCGCGGAGGCCGCGCTCTTCTTGGCCGAGTCGTCCTTGTCGTCGCTGCCACAGGCGGCCAGCGGGATCGCGAGCGCGGCCAGGGCGGCCGCGGTGGCGATGGCGCGGGGGAGACGAATGTCGGTGATCATCAGGGGCTTCCTTCTGTCTTTCGGATGGGATCGTGCCGGGTTGGTTGATGTGGCCGGCCCGAGGGCGGAATCGAGGGTCGATCAGGTGACGGTGACCACCACCGAATGCCGGCCGGTGGCGCCGTCGGGCACCGTGCCGACCCGTTTGTCGGTCTGCACGGCGCCGCCCGCGTCCGTGGCGCGGACCTCGATCCGGTGCGAGCCGGGTGTGCTCGGCGTCCACTCCCACACCCACTGGCGCCAGGTGTCCGTACTGGGCACCTCGGCCAGTCGGGCCGGTTGCCACGGGCCGCCGTCCACGGCGACCTCGACGGCCGACACGCCCCGGTGTTGGGCCCAGGCGATGCCCGCGATCGGCACCGGCGTACCGATCCGAAGGCGCGCGAACGGCTTGGGGGTGTCGATCCGGGACTGGGTCTTGATCGGCGCCTGTTGCGACCACGTGCGCTTGACCCAGTAGGCGTCGTAGTCGGCGAACGTGGTCAGTTCGAGATCCTTGAGCCACTTGCACGCCGACACGTAGCCGTACAGTCCCGGCACCACCATCCGGACGGGATAGCCGTGTTCGAACGGCAGCGGCTCGCCGTTCATGCCGATCGCGAGCAGCGCGTCCCGCCCGTCCATGACCACCTCGACCGGGGTGCCGATGGTCATCCCGTCGGTGGATCGGGAGACGAGCTGGTCGGCGGGACCACCCCGGGACGGCGGCCGCACACCCGCCTCGCGCAGCAGATCGGCCAGGCGCACGCCCAGCCACCGCGCGGTGCCGGTATACGGGCCGCCGACCTCGTTCGACACACAGGTCAGGGTGAGATCGCGCTCGATCAGGGGGCGGCGCAGCAGGTCGTGGTAGGAGAAGGTCAACGGCGTTCGCACGCCCTTGCCGTGGATCCGCAACGACCAGTTCTCGACGTCGACGCGCGGCACCACGAGGGCGGTGTCCACCCGGTAGAAGTCGCTGTTCGACGTGGTGAACGAGGACAGTCCGGCCAGCCGCAGATCGACGCCGGCCGGCAGCGGCGGGGCCGGTTCGGCCGGGGCGGGCAGCCTGATCCGGTTGCGGAAGGCGGCGATCGAGGCGCGCCTGCCGTTGCCGATGAGGCGGCCCGCGGTGCCGGCCACCACCGAGCCCGCGGCCACCGTGCCGGCGGCGATCAGGAAGGCCCGACGATCGAATGCACGATCCCGCGCGCGCACCGCGATCACCGGCCTGGTCAGCCACCACAGCGCGGCGGCCCCGGCGACGCCGCCCAGCAGGGACGGCAGGACATCCACGAATCCGGCGCCGGCCCGGTGCCGGGCCGCGAACGCGCCGAGCAGGCCGAACGCGAACACCCCGGCCATCGCGGTGCGCCGCAAGCGCAGCGCCAGGCAACCCAGGCCGAGGGCGATCAGCGCGAGGAGGACCAGGATTCCGGCCTGCAGCATCAACTTGTCGTCGGTGCCGAACTCCCGGACGGCCCAGTCCTTCACCGCCGGGGGAGTGCGGTCGATGACGGCTCCCCCCACGGCGGTGAGAGGCCCCGCCTCGGGCCGGACGAACGCGGCGCCGAGTTCGGCGACGGCCAGTGCCGCGCCGGCGGACAGCAGTCCGCTCAGCGCGCCCGTTCCGGCCCGCATCCATCGGCGGGTGCTGTTTCCCTTCACGGTGAGCCATTCGCGGCCGACGGTGCTCCGGATTGGCCGTTCACCCGAACGGGTTGCCGCGTTGCGATCTCCGGGGAGCGGCTCGGAAATCGTTCGGAAATCGCTCGACGTCCACGGCAATCCGTTCGCCGTTCGGCACCGAACATTGGGTCGGAGTGTCGGCGCCCGCCACGGGTGACCTCCTCGGGATCGGCGCGAGTGGGAGTGGGACATGGACGATCGGTACGGACACCGCCGCCGAGGCGGGCGCGGATGCGGGCGCAGGTGCAGGTGCAGGTATCGGCGCGGGCGCGGGCGCGGGGACGGACGCGGGCCCGGATTCGGGCGCGGCATCGGGATGCGTGGTGAGCGCGGGTGAGGACCGCCGTGCACATCGCCTCGTCCGGGGATCGCGGGCCGTCGCTGGAGGACCGGCTGGTGAGCGTCGCGCAGGGCGACCGGGAGGCGTTCGCGTTCGTCTACGACGCGGTGATCGGCGCGGTGCTCGGCGTCGCGCGTCGGGTGGTCCGTGATCCGGCGCAGTCGGAGGAGGTGGCGCAGGAGGTGTTGCTCGACGTGTGGCGTACCGCCGCCCGCTTTCGCCCGGACCGGGGCAGCGCGATGACCTGGATCCTGACCATGGCCCACCGGCGTGCGGTCGACCGGGTGCGCTCGGCCCAGGCGGCCACCGATCGGGAACACCGCACCGCGATCCGCGAGCACACCACCGAGTACGACGAGGTGACCGAGGAGGTCGAGGCCCGACTCGAACGCGAGCAGGTGCGGCGTTGTCTGCGCACGCTGACCGAGTTGCAGCGTCAGTCGGTGACCCTGGCCTACTACCGGGGCTGTACCCATCGGGAGGTGGCCGGCCTGCTGGACGTGCCGTTGGGCACGATCAAGACCCGCCTGCGGGACGGCCTGATCCGCCTGCGCGACTGCCTGGGAGTGGGCACATGACCCCCGCCGACCTGCACACGATGACGGGGGCGTACGCCGTGCACGCCCTCGACGAGGACGAACGGCGGGAATTCGAACGCCACCTGACGGTGTGTCCGGCCTGCGCGCAGGAGGTTCGCGAGTTTCGCGAGACCGCCGCCCGGCTGGCCTCGGCGGTCGCCGAGACGCCGTCGGCACAACTGCGGCGCCGGGTGCTCGACGGCATCGTGACCGTACGTCAGTTGCCGCCCGAACTGCCCGCCCGGCAGCCGGCCGTCGGCGCGGGGCCGGGCCGGACCCGGCGGGTCACGGTGTTCGTGCTCGCCGCGTGCCTGGCCGCGATCGGCGTGCTCGGCGGGGTCGCGATCGACCAGTATCGGGACGCCCGCAGAGCCGAGCACACGGTGGGCGCACAACGCGAGCGTGCCGCCGTGATCGAGGCGGTGATCACCGCGCCGGACGCGGTCCAGGCGTCGGCACCGGTGACCGGCGGCGGTACGGCACGGGTGGTCGTCTCCCGCGCGCTGGATCGCACCGTGCTGTTGACGTCCGGGCTGCCCACCTTGCCGAACGCTCGGGTGTACCAGGGCTGGTACGTCGACCACGGCCGCATGCGTTCGATCGGGACGTTTCGGCCGGGCACCGCGTTGCTGGCGGCGGCGGTCGATCGGGCCTCGGGGGTCGGGGTCACGGTGGAGCCGGCGGGCGGCTCGGCGCAGCCGTCGGGGGACCCGATCGTGCTGCTCGAATTCGCGGGTGGGCGGGCATGAGGGTCCGTCGGGCGGATCCGAACGGCGCGCAGAGGAGCCGGCTGCTCACGGTCGGTGGCCGAGGGGGGTGACGGAACTTGATTTGTGCTCGGCTGTGTTCGAGGATTTCGAACCATGGGACCTCTCAAGCCGGATATCGCCGAACTGATCTTTGGATTCGTCACCTTCGTGGTGGTCTTCGCGGTGTTCGCGAAGGTGTTGCTGCCGCGCATCGGCCGCACGATCGCCGAGCGGCACGACGCGCTCGAAGGTGGCTTCGACCGGGCGACCGGCCTCCAGGCGGAGAGTGAGGCGGCGCTGGCCGAGCTGCGGGCGCAGATGACCGAGACCCGCAAGGAAGCCGCGGCGGTTCGGCAGCAGGCGGCCGAGGAGGGTGCCCGGCTGATGGCCGAGGCGCGTGCCGAGGGCCAGCGGATCAAGGAGGAGCTGGTCACCTCCGGCCACGAGCGGCTGGACGCGGACCTCGCCCTGGCGAGCGCGTCGCTGCACGCGGAGCTGGGCCTGATCGCGACGGACCTGGCGGGCAAGGTGCTCGGTGAGCCGGTCGGCACGCTGGTGGCCGACAGCGACGTGATCGAGCGCTTCCTGGCCGAGCTGGACGAGTTGGACGCGGAGCAGGGCGGCGGTTCGGGCGGCAAGGGCTGACCGAGCGTCGGATGGGCCGGCCGGTGGCCGGGCCCGGGGATCGCCTCCCCGGGCCCGGCCACTTTTGCGTTTGGTGGTCCTTCGGGACCGGCGCTCGGCCGGGGCACGGGTGTGGGTCCGTCTGTCGCCGTGCCTGCGGGTGTGCCCGGGCCTGATCGATCGTTGTCGGTGGTGCGGGTTCGGGCCGGGGTCCGGGGGTGCGCCCGGCCCGGTCGGTCGGTTCGGTGGTGCGGGTTCGGGCCGGGGTCCGGGGGTGCGCCCGGCCCGGTCGGTCGGTTCGGTGGTGCGGGTTCGGGCCGGGGTCCGCGGGTGTGCCCCGGCCCGGTCGGTCAGTTTCGGTAGTCCGGGTCCGGTTCGAACTCCGGGTAGTACTCCGGCTCCGGCTCGAAGTCGGGCTCGTAGTCGTTCTGGTAGTCGGGTTGATAGTCCGGCAGGGGTTCGCGGATCAGCTCGGGCACCGGCTCGCGGGTGAGCTCGGCGGCCGGTGCCGAGGCGGCTTGTGCCGAGCCGGGTCGGGCCGAGCCGGCCGTCGAGCCGGGCGCCGGGATGCGGGCCGCTCCCGGCGTGGAGGCGGTGGAGGCGGGCGCCGGGGCGCCGGGGGGCGAGCCGGCCAGCGTGTCCAGGATCGATTGGCCGTACTTGGCCAGCTTGTTCTCGCCGATGCCGCTGATCGCGCCCAGTGCGGCCAGGGTGTCCGGCCCGATGGTGGCGATCTCACGCAGCGTCGCGTCGTGGAAGATCACGTACGCCGGCACGCCCTGCTCCTTCGCGGTCGCCGCGCGCCACGCGCGCAGCGCCTCGAAGATCGGCGCCGCCGCCGCGGGCAGCTCGATCGGCGCGGCCTTGCCCTTGCCGGACTTGGCCGCCCGGTCGGCCTTCGCCGCACGCGCCGGCCGCTCCGGCTCACGGCGCAGCATCACCTCGCGCCGCCGGCCGAGCACCTCCTCGCTGGCCTCGGTCAGTACCAGCGCGTTGAACGCGGGCTCGACGGCGATCAGCTTCATGGCGAGCAACTGCCGCACCACGCTCATCCATTCGGTCCGACCCAGCTCGGTGCCGATGCCGAAGACCCGGAGCGTGTCGTGGTCGAACTGGATCACCTTGGCGGTCTTGGCACCCAGCAGGATGTCCACGATCTGGCCCGCGCCGAACTTCTGCCCGCGCCGCTCGTGCTTGAGCCGCCACACGGTCGACAACACCTTCTGCGCCGCGATCGTGCCGTCCCAGGAGGCGGGCGGCGACAGGCAGGTGTCGCAGTTGCCGCACGCGGTGCTCTCCTGACCGAAGTAGGCGAGCAGACGCACCCGCCGACACTCGACCGTCTCGCACAGCGCCAACATCGCGTCCAGGTGCGTGCCCAGCCGGCGGCGGTGGGCCTGGTCGCCCTCCGACCCGTCGATCATCTTGCGCTGCTGCACCACGTCCTGGAGGCCGTACGCCAGCCACGCGGTGGACGGCAGCCCGTCGCGCCCGGCGCGGCCGGTCTCCTGGTAGTAGCCCTCGACCGACTTGGGCAGGTCCAGGTGCGCGACGAAGCGCACGTCGGGCTTGTCGATGCCCATGCCGAACGCGATGGTGGCGACCATCACCATGCCGTCCTCGCGCAGGAAGCGGGACTGGTTGGCGGCGCGCACCCGCGAGTCCAGGCCCGCGTGGTACGGCAGCGCGTCGATGCCGTTGTCGACCAGGAACGCGGCGGTCTTCTCCACCGACGCCCGGGACAGGCAGTAGACGATGCCCGCGTCGCCGGCGTGTTCGGAGCGGAGCAGGTCGAGCAACTGCTTCTGCGGCTTGTCCTTGTGCACGATCCGGTACTGGATGTTGGGCCGGTCGAAGCTGGCCACGAAGTGCCGGGCCTGCCGGAGGTTCAGCCGGGAGGCGATTTCGGTGTGGGTGGCCTCGGTCGCCGTCGCGGTGAGTGCGACGCGCGGCACGTCCGGCCAGCGCTCGTGCAACTGGGACAGGGTGAGGTAGTCGGGCCGGAAGTCGTGGCCCCACTGCGCCACGCAGTGTGCCTCGTCGATCGCGAACAGCGAGACGGTGCCCCGGTCGAGGAGCCGCAGGGTCGCGTCGACCTTCAGCCGTTCCGGCGCCAGGTAGAGCAGGTCCAGCTCGCCGGCCAGGAACTCCGACTCGACCATGCGCCGCTCGTCGGGGTTCTGCGTCGAGTTGAGGAACCCGGCGCGCACACCCAGCGCGGTGAGCGCGTCCACCTGGTCCTGCATGAGCGCGATCAGCGGTGAGATCACCACTCCGACGCCTTTTCGCACCAGCGCGGGGATCTGGTAGCACAGCGACTTGCCGCCGCCGGTGGGCATCAGGACGAGCGCGTCGCCGCCCTCGATCACATGGTCGATGATCTCCTGTTGACTCCCGCGAAACGAGTCGTAACCGAAGACGCGATGCAGAACCTGCAGCGCTTCGCTGATCTGGGGACCGTCGTCGAGCGCTGTCATCCGAGCAGTCTAAGAGCAGTCGGCGACACCCGAGGCCGGTCTATGGACAACGTGGACGGAGGGTGCGGCACGGTTGTGGACAACCGCTGAGGACTCGGCCATAACGCTGCGCCGCGGGGGCTCGCGCTTGGTCGGATGGCCGTCCCGGCCCGTGGCGCGGGCCGCTCGGGCGTCGTGGCACGCCCCGGCGTGCCCGTCCGGGTTCGGTGGCGGGGACCGCTCAGGGTTGGCTGCGTCGTGGCACGCCCAGCGGATTGGCGTCGCGCAGTTCCGCGGGCAGCAGTGCGTCGGGCCAGTCCTGGTAGGCGGTCGGCACCAGCCAGCGCTCCAGCGCGGTGCCGCCGACGGAGGTGTGGCCGGGGGCGGTGGTGGCGGGCCAGGGGCCGCCGTGGTGCATCGCCCAGCACACCGCGACGCCGGTGGGCCAGCCGTTGTGGATCAGCCGACCGGCGCGCGGACGCAGGGCGGCGCCGACCCGGGCGGCGAGCGCGTGGTCGGCCTCGACCGTGTGTACCGAGCCGGTGAGGCTGCCCGGGAGGCGGTCGAGTGCGGCGAGCAGGGCGTCCTCGTCGGCGTAGGTGACCATCAGGCCGGCCGGACCGAAGGTCTCCTCGGTCAGCTCGGCCGCGTGCGCGACGAATTCGGCGAGGTCGACCCGCCACACCACCGGTGCCACCGCCCAGGCCCCCTCGGCGGCGGTGCCTCGGGCCAGCTCGCGTGCGGCGTGCGCCGACACGCCGTCCCGGTACGCGTCGCGGATGCGTTCGGACAACATCGGGCCGCCGGTCGCGGTGCGCGCGTGCGTGGCGACGGCGTCCGGGAGCTTGCTGTCCTCGGGGACGAACAGCAGCCCGGGATTGGTACAGAACTGGCCGGTGCCCAGGGTGAGCGAGCCGAGGTAGCCGGCGGCCAACTCCTCGGCGCGGTCGGCCGCCGCGCCGGGCAGCACCACGACCGGGTTCACGCTGCCCAGTTCGCCGAAGAACGGGATCGGGTCGGGGCGACCGGCCGCGAGGTCGAACAGGGCCCGGCCGCCCGCGAGCGAGCCGGTGAAGCCGACGGCGGCGATCCCGGGGTGGGTGACCAGTGGGCCGCCTGCGGCGCGACCGGCGACCAGGCCGAGCAGATCCGGGGAAGCGCCGGCGTCGGCCAGCGCGGCATGCACGACGCGGGCCACCGTGAGCGACGTGGCCGGGTGCGCCTCGTGGACCTTGACCACCACCGGACACCCGGCCGCCCACGCGGACGCGGTGTCGCCGCCGGCGACGGAGAAGGCGAAGGGGAAGTTGCTCGCGGCGAACACCGCGACCACGCCGATCGGGTGCAACATCCGCCGCACGTCGGGCCGGCCGAGCGCCGGATCGGCCGGGCTGAGCACCGCGCCCACGTGCGCGCCGTCCCGGAGCAGGCCGGCGAACATCCGCAGTTGGCCGGACGTACGGCCGACCTCGCCGATCAGCCGGGCCTCGCCCAGCGCGGTCTCCGCGTCCGCGACGGCGACCAACTCGGCGCGTGCGGCGTCGAGCGCGTCGGCGACGGCATCCAGCACCCGGGCCCGCTCGGTACCGGAGCGTGCGGCCCACGCCGGCGCGGCGGCCCGGGCGGCGGCGACCACGCGGTCGACGTCGGCGCCGGTACTGCCCGCCACGGGATCACCGACCGGCGCTCCGGTGCGGGGATCGTGCCCCTGCACGACGGTCGGCTCGGCGGGGGGAGTCGGGGTCGACTCGATCACGGCGATTCCTCCGGGTCGGGGCCCGAGGGGTGGTCGGGCGGGGTGCGGCGGCGGCGTGTGGTGTGGCGCGGCGTGCTGCGGTGTGGCGTGGTCGGTGATCCGGGGCCATCGAATCACGATCCGTCGGGCCGTTCGACAGTTGTCGGGCCAGGGCTGGTGCGGTGCGGAGCAGGCCGAGGACGTCGGCGCCGGTGGTCCGCACCGGATCGCGCCGGCGCGGCTGCTCGAAGGTGCGGCTGGGCTCGGGTGCCCGACGGCGGCGGGGTGCCGCTCGGTGATGGCGGAGGTGCCGCTCGGCCCGGGTGTACGAAGGCACCGGCGCGTACCGCTCGACTCGGCCCCGAGTTCGTCGGGTCAGTCGCCGCGTCGTGAACTGGTGCGGATCTCCAGGTTGGTCGGGACGATCCGGCCGGTGGGGGTGGGGTCGCCGGACTCCAGCGCCCGGATCAGCAACTCGACGCCCACGGTCGCGATTTCGGCCGGGTTCAGGCTCAGGGTGGTGATCGGCGGGTCGGTCTGCGCGGCCGTCGCGTCGTCGCTGACGCAGACGATCAGCAGGTCCTCCGGGACCCTCAGGCCGTGTGCGCGCACGGTCTCCAGGATCAGCGGCGGGCTCGCCTCGGTGAGTACGAAGAGCCCGTCCGGGCGCTCGGGTTGCCCCAGCATGTGGTCGATCACGGCGCGGGCTGCCTGGTTGCCGGGACGCTCGGTCATCCCCACGAGCGGTGCGAACTCCCGTTCCCGACACCAGGTGTGATAGGTCGTCACGCTTTCCTCGTAGAACAGCGAGCTGGAGTGCGCGGCCACCACGCCGATCCGCCGCGCGCCGCCCGCGGCCAGGTGGTCGAGCACACCGCGTACGGCGGCTTCGTGGTCGATGTCCACCCAGTGCCCGCCGGTCATGCCCTCCAGCCGCCGGTCGGAGACGACCGGGATGCGGGCGGCCAGGAAGTCCTCGACCAACGGGTCCTCCGCGAGCGGGTCGGCAACCACCGCCGCGTCCAGCGGCAGGTCCGCCCACTCGTCCCGGGCCGAGTGGGTGGGCAACAGGACCAGCGCGTACCCGTGGGCGAGCGCGGCCTGGGCGGTGGCGCTGGTGAGTTGGGCGAAGTAGGGCGACTCGATGTACGACCACGGCGTCTCCACGTACTCGCGCACCGCGTACCCGATCAGCCGGGCGTGCCCCGCCCGCAGCAGCCGTGCGGTCGCGTTCGGCCGGTAGCCGAGTCGGCGCGCGGTCTCCTGGGCATGCAGCCGGACCGCGTCGGACAGCCGGCCGGTGCCGTTCAGGGCGGCCGAGACGGTGGTCTTGGACAGCCCCGCCTCTCGGGCCACGTCGACGAGTCGGACCCGAGGCACGGGCGCGGGCCGCCGGCCGCCACTGCGGGGTGAGGTGGTCATGTCACGACATGCTGCCGGCTGGCAAGCCCCGAGTCACGCGCGATGTGCGGAGCCAGGACCTTCGGAAAACCGTTCCCGCACGCGCTTGTGCGGGAACGTTCCCGCGTCGATACTCCAGACAGCTTGGGCGCAGGGTCCGGGGTTTGCCGCCCGGGGTCGGGCGCCTCCTGCCCGCTGCCCGGGGTCGGGCGCTCGCTGCCCCGCTGCCGGTCGTCCCGGGTCGGGTGCTCCGCCCCCCGCCCCGAGCGTCGCGGGTTCGCCCGTCGTTTCCCTTTCGTCCCGCCGTCCGCACCGCCGTCGTCTGCGCAAGGAGCCCCCATGCCCACCCCTGCCGATGTCGTATTCCGAGGTGGACCGGTCCACACGATCGACGCCGCTCGTCGTCGGGCCACGGCGGTGGCCGTGCGCGACGGGCGGATCGTGGTCGTCGGCCACGACCCGGACGTGCGCGACCTGATCGGCCCCCGCACCGACGTGATCGACCTGGCCGGACGGGCGTTGTTGCCCGGCTTCCAGGACTCGCACGTGCACCCCGCCCTCGCGGGCACCACGCTGATCCGCTGCGACCTCTCCGACGCGCGGGACGCCGAGGCGACCTTCGCGCTGATTCGCGCGTACGCCGCGGACCGGCCCGACGAGGCGTGGATCAGCGGCGGCGGCTGGAACATGGACGCGTTCGCGGGCGGTACGCCCAGCCGGCAACAACTCGACGCGATCGTGCCGGACCGCCCGGCGTTCCTGATCAACGCGGACGGCCACGGCGCCTGGGTCAACACGCGTGCGCTCGAACTCGCCGGCATCACCCGGGACACCCCCGACCCGGCCGACGGGCGGATCGAACGCGAGGCCGACGGCACCCCGCAGGGCACCCTGCACGAGGGCGCCGCCGCCCTGGTCGGCGACCTGGTACCGGGCCTGGACGCGGCGGACGGCCTGCGCGCGCTGCTCGCCGGCCAGGCACGCATGCACTCGGTCGGCGTGACGTCCTGGCAGGACGCGATGGTCGGCTCGGCCCACATGGGCCTGGACCCGCTGGACAGCTACCTCACGGCGGCCCGTTCGGGGCAACTGACGGCCCGGGTCGTGGGCGCGCTGTGGTGGGAACGTGGGCAAGGCGCGGAGCAGTTGGAGCGCCTGCTCGACCTGCGCGCGTCCTCGTCGGTCGGGCGCTTCACGGCGACCAGCGTCAAGATCATGCAGGACGGCGTCGCGGAGAACTTCACCGCAGCCCTGAACGAGCCCTACTTCGACGGCTGCGGCTGCCACACCGGCAACAGCGGCCTGAGCTTCGTCGACCCCGTCGCGCTGCGCGAGCACGTCACGCTGCTGGACGCGCACGGCTTCCAGGTACACGTGCACGCGGTCGGCGACCGGGCGGCCCGCGAGGCACTGAACGGCTTCGCCCAAGCCCTCGCGGCCAACGGCCGCAGCGACCACCGGCACCACATCGCGCACCTCCAGGTGGTCCACCCCGACGACATCCCGCGCTTCGCCGCGCTGGGCGTGACCGCCAACCTGCAACCCCTGTGGGCCGCCCACGAGGCCCAGATGGACGAACTCACCATCCCGTTCCTGGGCGACGAACGCGCGGCCTGGCAATACCCGTTCGGCGACCTGCTCCGCTCCGGCGCCACGCTCGCGGCGGGCAGCGACTGGCCGGTCAGCGCCCCCGACCCGATGTGGGGCATCCACACGGCGGTCAACCGCGTCCTGCCCTCCTTCGCGGACCCCTCCGACACCGTCTTCCTCCCCGAGCAGCGCCTCGACCTCACGGCGGCCCTGGCCGCCTACACGGTGGGCACGGCGTACGTGAACCACCGCGACCACGACACGGGCACGATCGAAGTCGGCAAGCTCGCCGACCTGGTAGTCCTCGATCGCGACCCGTACGCGGGGCCGGCGGCGGAGATCGCCAACGCGGAAGTCCTGGGCACCTATGTGGAAGGCACAGCCGTATACACGGCGAAGGCCCTGTAGGACACCCCCCACTGGACACACCACCCCCTTCGAACCGTGGGGTGGGCGCCGCCCACGGAGAAGCCGACGCCCACCCCACGCCCGAGCGGTCATCGTCGCCGGCCGGCGACGAGACGTCCGGACCGCCGGCGCGGCCCCGCCGTCGCCTCGAAGCCAAGGACTGCCCGACCCGAGAGACCGCCTCCTCCGACAACGGGGCCGAACTCCACCGCATCCGCGAACCCGGCACGGCATGGGCGAAATCGGCGCTGCGAGTCATGCGCGAGCCGGGCCGGTCGGCGCGACTTTCTTGGCCGAAGTCTCGGAGCACGCAAGCCTCTTGAACTCCTGCGTCACCTCGCCGGTACGTCCGGGAAATGCTCCGGTACGTCGGGGAAGCGCTCC
Organism: Embleya sp. NPDC005971; assembly: GCF_040629175.1. Taxonomy (NCBI): domain Bacteria; kingdom Bacillati; phylum Actinomycetota; class Actinomycetes; order Kitasatosporales; family Streptomycetaceae; genus Embleya; species Embleya sp. NPDC005971. The sequence goes on from NZ_JBEXUX010000056.1 coordinate 66,009, forward strand.
GGTACGCCCGGGGAGTGCTCGGTACGTCCGAGAAGTGCTCCGGTAATCCCTCCAGTCGGCGAACAGCACATCCGGCATCGGGACGTACGGTTTGATGAAGCCATGTCGGTACCACGCCTCCCATTCACCGAACAGGACCTCCTCGACGCGGCCGGCGCCAAGTCGTACGGGCGCGGTGAGGGCTACCTCGGTGCGGTCGCGAATCTGATCGAAGAGGATCCGGGTTACGTTTCCGCCGTCGTGTACGGAAACGACACCTACGCGGTCGCCCTCGAATACGGGGCGGACGGTCTCATCGGCGACTGCGATTGCCCATACGGCGAGCAGGGCCACTTCTGCAAGCACTGCGTCGCCGTCGGCCTCGTCTTCCTTCGGTCCGTCGCGGCCCGCCCGGTAGAGGAGGCCCAGGCCGCCCCGTTCGACCTCCGCGCCTACCTGGCCTCACTCGATCCCCACGAACTCGTCGACCTCCTCGACGAGGCGGCCCGCAACGATCCCGACCTGCGCCGCCGGCTCACCCTGCGCGCGGCGCGCACCGACGGCGGGGCCGGCCCGGACATCACCTCGATTCGCGAGCACCTGGGCCGCGCGCTCCGCACCTACGGCTACCTGGACCGGCACGGCGCGTACGCCTACGCCGAGGCGGTCGCCGACATCGCCGAGACGCTGCGGGAGCTGTACGAGGGCGGCCACCACGTCGCCGTCATGGACCTCTCCGGCCGTGCCCTGGCCCTGATCGGCGGGGCACTCGGCGAGATCGACGACTCCGACGGCGGCATCACGGTGGAAGGCGAGGCCCTGGCGGAATTGCACGCCGCAGCGTGCGCCGCCACCTCGCCCGACCCCGCCGAACTCGCCGACTGGCTGCTCGCCTTCCAACTCGCGAACCACGATTGGCCGGAACTGGCGATCCGGGACTACGCCGAGTCGCTGGGGGACACCGGAATCACGCACTACGCCGCTCGGCTGCGCGCCGTACAGGAGGGCGACTCCACCCACGACGCGGACCGATGGTTGATCCAACATCTCCGGGAAGATCTGGCCGAAGTACGAAACGACACGGACGCGCAGGTCGAGGCAATCGCCGACAACCTCACCCACGGCTACGCCTACCTCCGCATAGCCGAGGTCCTCACCGCCGCCGACCGCAACGACGAAGCCCTCACCTGGGCCGAACGCGGCTTCGCCGAACACCCGGACGAATCCCGCCTCGCCGACTACCTGACGCAGCGATACAGCGCCGAGGGCCGGGAGGCGGACACCCTGAAGATCCGCCGGCAGCAATTCCGCCGCCGGCCAAGCGTCGCGCTCCACCACCAAGTCCTGGAAGCCGCCCGGGCGATCGGCGAACTCGACCACTACCGCGCCGAGACCCTGCGCATACTGCGCGACGCAGCCGCCGAGCGGCCCACCGGCACCTGGGCAGCCCGAGTCCTGATCGACGTCCTGCTCGCCGAACAGGAATACGACCAGGCCTGGACCGCGGCCGAAACCTTCGGCGCCAACCTCGACCAATGGCTGAACCTTGCCGAAGCCTGCCGAACCACCCGCCCCGCCGAAGCCATGCACATCTACCTACGCGAAGCCGCAGTCCTCATCAAGGCAACAGGCAACCACGCCTACGCCCGAGCCGCCGACCTGCTCGTACGCGCCCGAGACATATCCCGAACCGCCGACCGAGAGCCCGAGTGGCAAGAGCACTTCACCACCCTGCGCACCGAACACCACCGCAAACGAAACCTGACCGCCGAACTCACCCGCCGCGGCCTCATCTGAGTGCCAAAGCCTCATGGAGTGCCCTCGCAGTGCGGGCCCGGGAACCGGCGCGTGACGATCGTCCGGCGCCGGCCCGACCAAAGCTCGGCCGGTTTCTTCTCTTGTTCTCCGGCCGAAACAAAGACCTCGCGCCCGGTGGCCCGAGCGGCGGTTCTCGCACGTTCGAAAGCGTTTCAGGCCGGTGCCCGGAGTTGGGCCTTGAGCTGCGGTCGGTAGAGGATCTCGATGTAGACCACGGACCCGTGGACCACGTCGAGGTTGATCATGGCGTGGTCGTCCTCGCCGAGCAGGCAGACCATGCGATGACCGGGACCGTAGAAGATTTCCCGATCCGGCACCGTCCTGAAGCCTTGGCAGAAGTCGTCCCCGCAGTCGCACCAGTCGTGGAACTCCACTCCGTGGAGATCGTCGGCCAGCGAATGCTCGGCCGCCACATGCAGCAGCCTGAGCAATTCGCTGTGAAGCTCCGGGAGGGCCTCCGCGAGCGGCCGCGCCTCGCTCATGAAGAGCGGCCGAATCCGCAGGAAATCTCCAGATCGTCACCGGAGATCCCGAACTCCGCCAGGACGAGCGGCTGTTCGTGCTGGTCCGAGGTCAGTCGCAGCACGTGGACGAGCGGTGCCCCGTCCGCCAGGTGAAGCGAAGTGGCCTCGTCGGGGAGCGGCATGCGGCTGCGGACGTTCTCGCTCCAGTGCGGGCCGTGGCCGAGCCGCGGGGCGGTACCGGAGTAGGGCGTGTTCTCCGGGACCGAGAAAGGGACGTACGTCCGGCGGACCCGGCACAGCCGGCCGTGCTCGGCGGTCTGCCACTCGTCGTCGGTGAACATCGGCTCGCCCGGCGGCACGGGCAACACGTCGACCAACGCCAAGCGCGCGCCGGTGCGGGTCGCGGTCGGCTCGTCCCGGGTGGTCCGGCGGATGGCGTCGGCTTCGACGTACCGCCCGCCCCGGTCCCGGCGAACCCCACGTGGCCGCGTCGTGTTCGGCCTGGCGTGCGGAGAGCGCACGAACATCCCGCGACCCATCAACACCTCGACCAACCCGGCCACACGAAGCTCGGTGATGCCCTGCCGGACCGTCGGGCGGGACACCCCGAACTCCTTCGCCAACTCCTCCTCGCTCGGCAGCCGTTGTCCCGCCGGGAGCGTGCCATCCATGATCCGGTCACGCAGAAAGTCCGTGCTCTCGTGGTAGCGAGCGGGCTCCATGGCTTGCCTCCGGTCCTGCTGCGGGGAGCGCGATTCATTCCCCCTCCGGGCAGCATCCCGCACGGCATGACGCTGGACGTGACGGATTCCCCCACCACCGCCCTCCGACGCTCGTGCCCGACGCCTAGGACTTGTCCGGTCGATCATGTGCGGAGCCAGATGACGAGGGCTGCGGCGGTTGCCGTGCCGAGGTAGACGTAGCCGCGTTTGTCGTATC
>NZ_JBEXUX010000057.1:0-68890 GCF_040629175.1 Embleya sp. NPDC005971
GTGGGCCGGGCCGTCGTCGGTGTGGTCCATCATCCTCACCCAGGGCACCAGGGCCATCAGGCGGGCGTGTTCGTGCGCAGCGCGGCGATCGCCTCGGCGGTCCAGGTGCCGGCCGCACCCGGGCAGTTGGCCAGGTAGCGCGCCGCGCGCCGCCCGGACCAGCCGTGTGCCTCGGCGAGTCCGGCTCGCAGGTGTCGCAGGTAGGCGGCGGCCGGTGCGTTCCACGGCGCGTCGGCACTGCGCCACGGCGCGGTCAGGGCCAGGATCGGGTGCCCGTCGGAGCTGCCCACCCGGACCACCGTCTCGTAGCGACCCGGACCCAGCGTGGCCCGGCCGATGGTCGCCAGTGTGCTCAGGTCCGGGTCGACTCCGGGTGCGCGGTACATCTCCTGCGCGGCCAGGTCGGCGAACTGCGCCCGGGTCAACAGATAGGCCCGAGCGGGGGTGCGGCCCGGGTCCAGGGGGTCGTACAGGGCGAGTCCGCCGGTCCAGTTCTTCGATTCGAAGGCGAAGTACATCCGGCCCGGCAGCACCATCGGGCGCGTGGCCCGCGGCGGGGACGGGTCCCGGCAGCCCGGATAGGTGCGCAGACCGCCGGGCGGCCGGCCGCCGCGCAGGTAACAGTCCAGGCGGGAGGCGTGCATGTTGGACCCGTACGCGGCATACCAGACCAGTTCCGAACCCATCTGCGCCAGCCTAGGGCGTGGCCGGCCGAAGGGCGGCTCGCCCGCGCGTGCCGGCGTGCGCCGAACGGGCGGCGTGGGGGAACGCACGGATGGGCGGCGGGTTTCGGGGCAACCATGAGTACGCGCCGAGTCCGGCCGGTCGCCGGGTCGACCCGAGGCCGGCCGAGGCCGCCGTCGAAATCCCGTGTGTGCGAGGGCCGTGGCCGATCGCCGGCGCGACCGCGCAGGTACCGCGAAGGAGTCCGGGATGCCCGATCCGCTGCCGCCGCCCACCGTCGACCACGCCGTCGCGGACGTCCTCGATGCCCGGCACGTTCCGCTGGAGGCGACCGTCCGGGTGGCCCCGTATCCCGACATGGCCGTGGGCGACCTGCTGACCCTGTCCTGGCACGGCCCGGACACCGCGGCCTTCACCGTGTCCGTGCCGATCACCGCGCACGCGCTCGGTCGACCGGTCGTGTTCAAGGTCCCGGCCGCCGAGATCCTGCCGCACGCGGGCGGCGACGTGACGTTGAGCTACCGGCTGGAGCGTCCCGGCGCGGAGCTCGCCGGCGACTCGGCCGAACGGGTGCTCAGGATCGAACTGGCCGAGGCGGCGACCGCCACCGAGGTCCGCTGACCACCAGGCGGCACCGGTCGCCCACGCGTGCCATCGATCCCGCGGGCGACCGCGGTCCGGGCCTTCGGGCGACCCCTACCGCGCCGCCGCCCCGTCCACGTTTCGCACGTCCCACACCTGTACGTCCGCCACCTGCCGACCCGGGCCCAGCAGCGCGGTGAGCGTGTCCGCGAGTTCGGCCCGGTGCCGGTGCGCGGGCAACACCACCACGTCGGCCCGCCAGCGGGCCAGGTCCGCCCGGGCCTCGCGGCGCCGGTCCTCGGTGATCTCCGGGACCGTGCCCTCCGCGGCGACCCGGCCGAGCAGCGCCGAGGTCGGGCTGTAGTCCGCCCCGTAGACGCCGATGCGATCGGGCCCCCACGGGCCGACGAAGTAGCCCTCCGCGAGCGGAAAGCCCAGATCGGCCACGCTCTGCCAGTGCAGCGCGGCGGCGTCGCCCACGCTGGGCAGCGGCACCACCACGACGGATCCGTCGTCCACGTAGGGCCGCCACCCGCCGTCGGCGAAGAACTTCGGCACCGGCGGTCGGTCCCGGACGTCCAGCGGCGTGGGCAGGATCGGCAGCAGCGCCATCGTCAGCGCCGCCGCCCAGACCAGCCGGACCGGGACCCCGCGTCCCGGGTGCCCCTCGGGCACGGCCCGCACCGACCGGGCCGAGTCGAGGACCCGGTCGGTGGCCAGCGCGAGCAGCACCGCGACGGCCGGCACACAGACCAGCGCGAAGCGCGATTCCAGGATCGACTCGAACAGCGGCAGTTCGTTCAGCACCCGCCACGGGCCCGGCAGGCCGGTGTCGTCGTGGTCGACCACGATGTCCAGGCCCAGCGACAGCAGCGCCGCCACCGCCGCGGTGACCGCGGCGGCGCGCACGACGGCGAGCCGGCGCAGCCAGGCGACCAGGAACACGGCGAGGATCACCAGGGGCCAGCCGAAGAAAGCGTTCTCCTCGGTGGTCCCCTCGGACAGCACCGCCGCGCCCGCCCGGTCGCCGCCGAGCGAGTCGCTCGCGTACGCGGTGAACGCGGCCAGGTCGTTGCCCGACTCGTGGTCGAGCGTGGAGTAGTGCTGCGGCCCGAAGAACTGCACCCACAGCGGGTAGGCGACCAGCACCAGCGACACCGCCGCGCCGATCACCAGCCCGGTGCCCAGCGGCCGGGCCGCCGCCCGCGCCGCGCCCGGTGCGTTGAGCGCGTACACGATCCCGAACACCACCAGGCCCACCGCCGCGAACAACAGCGGCTCCTCGCCGATGAAGATCTGGAAGGCGATCGACAGTCCGAGCAACACGCCGTTGCGGATCGGCCGCTCGCCCTGCCACAGCCGGATCAGCAGCTCGATGATCGGCGGGATCATGAACAACACCACGAAGTTCGGATGCGCGTTGGCATGCGAGACGATCGGCGGCGCGAAGCCGCACAGCGCGCCGCCCACCGCCGCGGCCGGCTTGGCGCGCACCAGTCGGCGGGCCAGCAACCGGTACCAGGCGAACGCGGTGCCGGCCAGGCCACCGGTGAGCACCAGGGCCCAGGTGGTGGTGGGGCCGAAGAGCAGGGTGACCGGGGTCAGTGGGATGCCGAGGCCGAGCATGGCCGTGTTGGCCATCATGTTCACGCCCAGCGGATGGTTCTGCAGATCCGAGACCAGCGGGTCGCGGAAGTTGCGGACCGCGTCGGCGGTGGCGTCGAAGAACCACTCCCACATGTTCTGGTCCTGGCCGCCGTTGACCAGGTAGGCGCGGTCCAGGTCGGCCCACAGATCCTTGTACAACCAGAACGCCAGGCCCAGGAACAGGGCGCCGACCCACCAGTCCACCGCCCGGCCGCCGCACAGTCCGCGAAGGGAGATCCCGCGCACGAGGGCTCGGGGATCGATGCGTTGCCGCTCGGCGACGGGCATGGGTGTCGGGTCCTTCCGGGGGTGCTGCCCGTCACGGGCGTGGGCGCGGTCCCGGCGCGGTGCCGGTCCCGGGCGAACGCGCTGCGGCACCCGGTCGGGAGAGGCGACGAGGCGCATCTCGACCGATGGGGGTGATCCCCGCGGCGCGTACCGGGACCGAAGCACCCGGCGGGGCGCGCTACGGCGGTCGATCGCCGGCCATGCTACGAGGACCGGCCGGTCGTCCGGACGGCGGGGTGCGGGCGGGGCGGGCCCGGGGGAAATTCGCCGGCTCGACCGGGCACGGTCGGTGAGGATGGCCGGATGTCGATTTTCCTGGAGACGCCGCGGCTGGAACTGCGCCCGTTCACCGCGGCCGACCTGCCGCACCTGATCGAGCTGGGCCGCGATCCGGAAGTGATGCGCTACCTCACCGGCGGCCGGCCGACCGCGCCCGAGACCGTTCGCGATCGGGTCCTGCCGCTGGTCATGCGGGACTACCCGGCCTGGGGCAATCGCGGCTTCTGGGCCGCGCGGGAACGGACCGGCGGGCGCTTCGTCGGTTGGTTCGAACTGCGGCCGGTCGCCGAGGACGGCGCGGACGTGGTCGAACTGGGCTACCGGCTGTGTCGCGCCGCGTGGGGGCTGGGCTACGCCACCGAGGGCGCGCGGGCGTTGGTCGACAAGGGCTTCGCCGAACTCGGCGTGCGGGTGGTGACCGCCAACACGATGACGGTGAACACGCGCTCCCGACGGGTGCTGGAAAAGACCGGGCTGACCTTCGTCCGCACCTGGTTCGGCGACTGGGCCGAGCCGATCGAGGGCGCCGAGCAGGGAGAGGTGGAGTACACCCTGACCCGGGCCGGGTGGAGCGCGGCCGCCCCCGGCCGGACCACCGACTGAGCCCCGAACCGCACCGCGTCGTTCGCCCCGACCCGGTTCGTTCGTGCAGGTGGGGCGCGTGGGAGGCTGGCGGGTGTGACTGTTTTTGGCGGGGTGCCGCTGTTCGTCGGACGCGAGCCCGAGATCGGGCGACTGGTCGAGGTGCTGCGTGAGGTCGATCGCGGTGAGCCCCGGGTGGTGCTGACCACCGGCGAGGCCGGGGTCGGCAAGACCCGGTTGCTGGAGGAGTTCCTGGCCCAGGCGACCGGGCGTCCCGAGCCGACCTCGGTCGCGGTCGGCGCGTGTCTCGAATTGGGCGCCGAGGGACTGCCCTTCGCGCCGTTCTCGGCGATCCTGCGTGCCCTCGCCGACGCGCTCGGCGCCGACTTCGAGGAGGCGATGGGCGACCGGCGCCGCGAACTGGCCTGGATCTCGCCGACCCTGGCCGCCGAACCCGGCCCCGGCCCGGCGCCCGAGCGGGCCCGGCTGTACGAGTCGGCGCTGCGTCTGCTGGAGCGGATCGGCGAGGACCGCACCCTGATCGTCGCCTTCGAGGACCTGCACTGGGCCGACTCGGCGACCCGCGAACTGCTCGCGTTCCTGGTCCGCTCGCTGCGCCGGGGCCGGATCCTGCTGGTCGGCACGCTGCGTGCGGACGCGATGGACCGCAGCCACCCGATGCGCCGCCTGGTCGCCGAACTGGAGCGCACCCGCACGGTGACCCGGCTCGAACTCGGCCGACTGACCATGCCCCAGGTCGAGGAGCACCTGAGCGGCCTGCTCGGCGGCACCCCCTCGCGGGCCCTGGTCCAGCAGGTGTTCGAGCGTTCCGAGGGCAACGCGTTCTTCGTCGAGGAACTCGCCGCCGGGGTCCGCGACGGCCGACTCGCCGGTCTCTCGGACACGCTGCGCGACCTGCTGCTGATCCGGATCGAGCAACTGCCCGAGACGGCCCGCCGGGTGGTGCGACTGGCCGCCGTGGGGGGTATCGGGGTCGAGCACCGACTGCTTGCCGAGGTGGCCGGTCTGGACCCGGACACCTTGGAGACGGCACTGCGCGCGGCGGTCTCCGGACACGTCCTGGTGGCCGAACCGGACGGCGAGGGCTACTCGTTCCGGCACGCGCTGGTGCGCGAGGCGGCCCTGGGCGATCTGCTCCCGGGCGAACGCACCCGGATGTACGCGGCGTTCGCCCAGGCCCTGGACACCCTGGTCGAGGGCGGCGAGCTGCCGTGGCGCCGCGACCACGTGGACCGGCGGGCCCGCTACTGGATCGCCGCCGCCCGCCCGGCCCGGGCACTGCCGGCGAGCGTGGTCGCCGCGGCGGCCGCCGCCGACCGATACGCGTTCGGCGAGGCGTGGGCGCTGTACGAGAGCGCGATCACCATGTGGGACCAGGTCCCCGATCCCGAGCAGTCCACCGGCAGCACGCTGGCCCGGGTGCTGGACGGCGCCATCGTCGCGGCCCGCTACGACAACTCCGGCGACCGCGAACTGGCCCTGCTGCGCCAGGCGTTGGACCTGGTCGACGAGGAGCGCGAGCCGGTTCGGGCGGCGGCGCTGTGGACCCAGCGGGCGAAGACGCTGAGCCGCCTGGGGCGCGGCCCCGGCATGGTCGAACTGGAGCACGCCGAGCGGCTGTTGCAGGATCGGCGGGAGTCGGTCGAGTACGCGAACGTGGTGATCCGGATCGCCCGCGCGCACTTCCTGGAAGGAGGCGCGGCGGAGGCGGTACGGATGACCCGCCAGGTCCTGGAGATCGCCCGGCGGCTGGACGACCAGGATCTGATCGCCAACATCCTCCAGACCCTGTCCTGGCTTCTCACCGGCAGCGGCGAACTCGACGAGACACAGGCGCTCGCCCACGGCCGCGAGGCGGTCCGGGTCGCCGAGGCGGCGCGGGGCGGCAAGCCGGACACGCTCGTCTACGTGCTCGGCAACTGGGCCTCGGTCCTCGAAGGCGTCGGCCGACACGAGGAGTCGGTGCAGGCCGCCCGCCGCGCGCTCGACCTGTCCCGAGAGCGCGGCGTGATCCGCAACACCGGCGCGTTCGTCCTGGGCAACCTCGCGGAGAGCCTGTTCTCGCTCGGCCGCTGGGACGAGGTGGCCAAGACGATGGAGGAGATCCGGGAGCACGACGCGGACGGTTGCGCCACCGGCAACGCCGAACGGGTGCTGGCCATGGCCCACCTGGTCCGCGGCAAGGTGACCGAGGCCGCCGACCACCTGCGGAGCGCCCGGGAGAGCGCCCGCGGCATGTACCAGGAGGCACAACATCGCATCCCGCAGTCCGGCGCCGAGATCGCGCTGGCCCGGGCCCGGGGCCGACGGGCCGAACTCGGCGAGATCCTGGACGCCGAACTGCGGGCCGGCTTCGGCGTCGGCAACCAGCGGTTCGCCTTCCCGCTGCTGATCGAGGCGGCGCGCGCGTACGCCGGAGTCGAGCCCACCGAGTCGACCCGAGCCGAGTTGCACCGGATCCGGGCGGCCGGCGCCGCGCTGGACGTGCACTGCGAGCTGGACCGCACCCAGGCAAAGACGTTGGTCGCGCACCTGGACCTGGCCGAGGGCAGCGACACCCTCGCGCAGTGGCGGGAACTGGTCGCGGCCTGGGAGGCGACCGCCCAGCCGTATCCCACCGCCCGGGCGCACGCCGACCTGGGCGCCGCGCTGGTGGCCGCCGGCGATCGGGTCGCGGCCGGCGCCGCGTTGGCCCGGGCACACGCCGCAGCCGGGCGACTGGGCACGACGCCGCTGCGCGAACAGGTCGAACTGCTGGCCCGCCGGGCCCGGATCGACCTGCCGGGCCGGCCCGGGACCGGTGCGGCCCGCGCGGCGCACCAGGCCGGCGACCTGACGCCCCGCGAGCGGGAGGTGCTGCGTCTGCTGATCGAGGGACGCAGCAACCGGCAGATCGCCGAGACCCTGTTCATCAGCGTCAAGACGGCCAGCGTGCATGTGTCGAACATCCTGGCCAAGCTCGAAGTGGCCACCCGCGGCGAAGCCGCCGCCCTGGCCCACCGCATGCACCTGGTCGACGACCAACCCCCGGTCGGATAGCCCCGAGCGGGGTGCCCTTGCGCGTGCGAACGGGCTATACATGGTCCGTTCGGTATTTCGGGGGCATGCCGTCGGGGGTGGGCGTGGGGGAGCACGGAGTACGCGTGGCGGCCTGCGGGGTGAGCCGAACGCTCGGGGGACGCACCGTACTTCGGGACGTCTCGCTGGTCGCCGAGGCCGGTGAGGTCTCGGCCGTCGCCGGTGGCAGCGGATCGGGCAAGACCACGCTGTTGGACACGCTGGCCGGAATCCGACCACCCAGCGCGGGCCGGGTACGGCACGACGGCGGCCGACCGGATGCGCGCGGCCTGGGCTACGTCCCGCAGGACGACATCCTGCACCGGGCGTTGCCGCTGGCCCACAGCCTGCGCTACGCCGCGGCGCTGCGCGGGCCGATCGACGGGGGCGTGGAGGCCGCGGTGACCCGCACGTTGGCCGCCCTGGGCCTGACCGGGTGCGCGGATCGGCGGGTGGGCGCGCTCAGCGGCGGCGAGCGCAAACGTGCGAGCATCGCGGTCGAACTGCTGACCCGGCCACGGGTGTTGTTCCTGGACGAACCGACGTCCGGCCTGGATCCGGCGGCTGCGGCGGAACTGATGGCGGTATTACGCGAGTTGGCCCGAGCCGGCACCACCGTCGTGCTGACCACGCACGCCCCCACCGATCTGCTCCGGTGCGACCGGGTGGTGTTCCTGGCCCCGGACGGGCGGCTCGCGTACGTGGGGGACCCCAGGGGGCTGCGCGCGCACTTCGGCGTCGAGACCGAGGCCGACGTATACGCCGCGGTGGCCGCACGCGGTGCGAGCGCGGACGCGGAACGCGAGCCGGAACTCGAACTGGAACCGGAACTGGCCGCCCTGGAAGCCGAGTCGGCACCGGCACCGAAACCCGCCTCGGCGGTCGACCGCCCGGCGCCGCAGGTCGACCAGGGGTTGCGGCAGTGGTCCATCCTGGCCCGCCGCGACCTGGAGCTGATCGCCCGAGACCGGTTGGCCGCCGCGATGCTGGTCGGCTCGCCGCTGGTGATCGTGGCGATGTTCGCGATGCTCTTTCGGCCCGGCGCGTTCGACCCGGCCGACCCGAGTCCGTCCGGCGCCGCGATGATCCTGTTCTGGATCGCCTTCGGCGGCTTCTTCTTCGGGTTGACCTACGGCCTGTTGCAGATCTGCGTGGAGTTGCCGATCGTGCGCCGGGAACGGCTGACCGTGCTGCGGATCGGACCCTACGTCGCGGCCAAGTTCACCGTGCTGCTGCCGATCCTGGCGTTCGCCGACGTGCTGCTGCTCGCCGTGCTGCGCGCCCTGGACCGGCTGCCCGGCGCGTCGTGGGGGGTCTACGGGTCGCTGCTGACGACGCTGCTGCTGGCCTCCGCCGCGGCGCTGGCGCTCGGGCTGTTGACGTCCGCGGCGGTCACCGAAGTGGGCCAGGCCACGCTGATGTTGCCGCTGCTGTGCTTTCCCCAGGTGCTCTTCTCCGGCGCGTTCGTGCCGGTGCCCCGAATGCCGGTGATCGGACACACGCTCAGCTACGCGATGACCAACCGATGGGCGTTCGAGGCGCTGGGCAACGATCTGGACCTCCCGGGGCGCTGGGCGCACGGCCGGTCCGCGCTCGGCCCGCCGCTGCTGGCCTCCTACGGCGACAGCTTCGACCACCCGCCCGCGCTCGGCTGGGCCGTACTCACCGGCTGCGCCGTGCTGTTCGTCGCCGCCACCTGCGCGGTGCTGGCCCGCCGCTGCCCACGCGCCGGCGGCTGAGCACACCCGCGCGAGCGGGCGCCGCACGCGGTGGAAGTGCCGCCGGGCGCGTGCCCCGGCGGGTCAGCAGCGCAGCCGAGGGGTCAGTCCCCGGGCGTCGGCCGGCCGGTCGCGGTAGGTGCGTGCGACGAAGTCGAGGAACGCGTCCACGTCGGCGATCGTGGACGGCAGGCCCAGCGACACGCGCACCGCGCCGCCGGAGGGCAGGCCCAGGCGGGTCAGGTAGTCGTCGAGCGTCCCGCCGGAGGCGGCCGTCCGCAACACCGCGCCGCGCAGGGTCCGGCGCCCGATCGCGAACGCCGCCTCGCCCGCGCCCGGATTGCAGAAACAGCCGGTGCGTACGCAGATCCCGGCGGCGGCGGTGTCCCGGGCCACGATCCGCTCGTCGATCACGGTGCCGGCGGCGTCCAGGATGTTCAGCGCGACCGTGCCACCCCGGGCATGCACCGTGTCCGGCCCGTACACCCGGATCAGCGGCGCGCCGTCGTGATGGCGCAACCCGGCCAACCCGGCGAGCAGGTGCGCGGTCAGGGCCGTGACCCGGTCGTGGATGGCGGGCATGCCCAGCGAGTCGACCCAGGCCAGGCCGTGCGCGACATCGGGGATGGCGAGGAAGTTGAGGGTGCCGTCCTCGTACGCGGACTCGTCGTCGGCCATCCGATGCCAATCGCCCTGCGCGCTGACCGCCTCGATCGTGCCGCCCGCGAACCACGGCCGGCGCAGCCGCGCGAGCGCGTCCCGGCGGGCGAGCAGGCAACCCACGCCGGTCGGATATCCGAATACCTTGTACCAGCTCACCGCGACGAACTCCGGTTGCACCACCCCCAGATCGAGCACGTTGGTGGGCGCGTACGCGGCCGCGTCGACCAGCACGTCGTAGCCGTGCCGCTGGGCGACGCCGATCCAGTCCAGGGGGTGTCGGACCCCGGTGAAGTTGCTCTGCGCGGGATAGGCGAACAAGCCGCGGCGGTGCGCGAGCGCGACCCGCAACGCGTCGTCGTCCAGGCGCAGTTCGGTGCCGGACAGGCCGATGTAGTGGGTCCGGGCGCCGCCCGCGCGGGCGTATTCGCGGATCCCGTTCACCGAGTTGTGGTTGTCGATCGGCAACACCAGGCGGGTACCGCGACGGAACGGGTACGCCTCGCCGACCAGTCGACACGCGCCGGTGGCGTTCGCGGTGAACACGGCCGCGTACCGGTCCGGGTCGGCGTTGAAGTGGTCGAGGATCGCCCGACGGGTGTTCTGCACCCACGTCGTGGAGGCGACCGAGGCCGGGTGTTCGGAGTGCGGGTTGCCGTAGGTGGCCCCGGACAGCCGTTCCGCGTGCGCCCGCCGCTGGCCGCGCGCGGCCAACCCCGCTCCGGTGTGATCGAGGTAGACCAGACCCTCGTCGTCCAGGTAGCCGTACTCCTCCCGCCGGATCGCGTCGAAGTCCGGACCGCGCACGTCGGCGACCACCACCGGCACCACCTCCCCCGGTCTGCCGAGTCTCGCGCCGCACCCGCGACCGCGTCAACGGATCCGCCGGCGCCGCGCCCGCCCATCCGGGCCGGTCCGGACCGTCGGCGATGCCCGTTCTCACCCCTGAAGGCTGATCCGCGACAAGGATCCCCTAGGGTGAGGAAAGGTAAGGCTTGCCTCAGCGGATCGCCCTGCCTCGCATCGTGTTGCCCACAACCGCCCTGCCTGAAATCGCCCCACCTCAGCAGTGCGGGCCGAGCGTCCCGGCGCCCGGCCCGTGTCCCCCCACGCGCCAAGGAACCAGGACCCATGCCGATATCCCGCCGCCGGATCGCCGCCGTCGCCGTGACCGTGTCCGCCGCCCTGCTCACCGGAGCCTGCGGCTCGGACTCGTCCGACGGGAACAAGGGCGGCGGCAAGCCCGCCGTCGCAGCCGGCGGCAAGGACTTCGGCAGCGCCGGCCAGGTGAGCACGGGCCTGGGCACCGACGCCGCGCCCGGTCAGTACCCGCGCACGATCCGCACCGCGATGGGCGACGTGACGCTCAAGGCGCAGCCCAAGCGGGTCGTCGTGCTGGACACCGGCGAGCTGGACAACGTCGCGGCACTGGGCGTACAGCCGGTCGGTGTCGCGTTCACCGACGGCTCCCAGGAACTCCCGGCCTACCTGGACGGCAAGGCGGGCAAGCCGGCCAAGGTCGGCACGATCAACAGCCTCAACCTGGAGGCGATCGAGAACCTCAAGCCGGACCTGATCCTGGGCAGCAAGCTGCGCGCGGAACAGCAGTACGCGGTGCTGAGCAAGATCGCGCCGACCGTGTTCTCGGTGCGCCCCGGCTACACCTGGAAGGAGAACTTCCTGCTCAACGCCGCGGCCTTGGACAAGTCCGCCGAGGCCAAGCAGCAGCTGGACGCCTACCAGGCACGGGCCAAGGCCCTGGGCGACAAGCTGGGCGCGAACAAGCCGACCATCTCGATGGTGCGCTTCATGCCGGGCAAGATCCGCCTGTACGCGAACAAGTCGCTGATCGGCACCGTGCTCCAGGACGTGGGCCTGCCGCGCCCGGCCAACCAGAACATCGACGACCTGGCGGTGGAACTGTCCGAGGAGCGGATCACCGAGGCCGACGCGGACAGGATCTTCGTCGGCACCTACGGCCCGGCGGACAAGACCGCGCAGGCCCGGGTGACCGACAACCCGCTGTGGAAGAAGCTCGGCGCGGTGGAGAAGGGCAAGGCCGTCACGGTTCCCGACGAGACCTGGTACCTGGGCCTGGGCGTGGTCGCGGCGAACTCCATCCTGGGCGACCTGGAGAAGAACCTGATCGGCTGAGCCGAACCGATCCGGTCAGGCATCCGGCGCGGCCTCCGGGCCCCGCGCCGGGCTGCCGCCGGCGGCCGGTCCCAGGGGTTCCCGCGCCGCGTACGCGAGCAGCGCGGCGACCCCGGCGGCCGGCCCCTCGGCTCGGCGCCAGTGTTCGTCGCGCTCGGTCAGCGCGGCGAACAGGCGCTGCCAGGACCGGTCCTCGGCGCCGAGCAGCGCCGCGGTCAACGCGGCGACCTCGGTGTACGCGGCGTGCACCGCCACCCGTACCGGCTCGGACGGGTCGATCCGCGCCCGGGCGTCGGCCAGATAGCGCAGCACACGGTCGGCATGACCCACCTCGTGCACCAGGTCGTGGCCGGTGAGCAGGCCCGCCTCCAGCAACCGCTCGACCTCCAGGTGCCATTCGGCGGTGCCGCCGTCCGGCAGCACCCACGCGGCGACGGTCCGAGCCGCCCGGGGACTGCGCCGGGCCGCCGCGAACGCCTCGGTGGGCCGCAGGTCGGTCGGCATCGCCAGGATGACCTCGTCGGGCGCGTCCGGTCGGTTCACCAGCGCCTGTCGCACCCCGGCGGGCCACGGTTCGCGGGCGTGCTCGCCCACCAGCAAGGCCCAGTCGCGTCGGTAGGGGCGATCCAGGACCCGTTCGGCATCGGCGAGCCGCTCGCACGCACGCAGTCTGGCGACCAGCCGGGTCGGCGCCAGTTCGCGGTCGATCCGCGCGGTCAGCACCGCGAGGCCGGCTTCGATCGGGTCGTCGACGCCGTCGGCCGTCGCCTTCGCGGCGACCCGGGCGGCGCCGCTGCCGAGCAGGCCGCGCTCGATCAGCGCGCGTAGTCGGTGCGGGCCGCCGAAGCGCAACACGTTGCGGGCGGCGAGCAGTTGGTCGAGCAGCGACAACTTCCCGGCCATGCCGGCCAGCGCGACCTCGACCACGTCGGGGCAGGCCGCCTCCACGCCCACCCGCAACGAGTCGGCCCAGTACTTCGAGAACACTCCGGGTTCGAGCAGGCGCCGGCGCAGCACGGGCGACAACGGCCGGGAGTCCTCGGCCGCGCGGGCCAGGATCCGACGCCGCTCGGCCACGTCGCCGCGCCGCTTCACGTCGCCGTACAGCCGGTCGTCCAGTACCGGATCACCCCGGTCCAGCAGCCGGTCCCGGACCCGTCGGGTGTGCGGCGAGCGCGGATCACCCTCGGCCAGGATCAGCGCGGGACCCGCGTCGGGCAGACCGAGCACGTACGCGACCAGGTCGTCGGTGACGCGCCGGGTCTGCTCGGCCTCGCGGGCCAGCGTGACCGCCGCGTCCGGGCCCAGCAGCGGGAGCACGGCGCGGAGCACGTGCACGTCGGCGTAGCCGAGCAGGACCGAGCCCGCGCCCGACAGCGGGCCGGGCGCGGGCCGGGGGTCGGGTCCGGCGGCCACCCGATCGAGCAGGGCGGGCAGCGGCAGTTCGCCCGCGTCCGTGTCCATCGCGGCCAACGCGGCCAGCCAGTGGTCGCGTTCGTGGCCGAGTCGGTCGGCGAGCAGCGCGCGCACGGCCCGGGTGAGCGGGCGCCGGGCCGCCCCGAACCAGTAGCGCTGATCGCGGGTCGCGCCGAGCGCGCGGGCCGGTGTCGTGGCGATCAACTCGGCCGGCCCGACCAGGCCCGCGCGGTAGCGCACGGAGGCGGGGGCGGTGTCCCGGAAGGCGGCCGGATCCCGCCGGGCCAGGCGCTCGCGCGGCAGTTCGCCCGGCGCGTTCGCACACGCGGTGAGCAGCCAGTCCGGGTGGCGCAGGCCGGGCAGGTCCGCTTCGAGGGTCTCCGCGAACACCGCGAGTACGGCCGGGTCGGCGGGTATCGGCGCGTCCGGCACGATCTCCCGCAATACCTGCACCGCCGCGAGCGCGCAGCCGCGATCCGGGGTGTTGCGCCGACCGCGTCGGGTCGGCAGGGTCGGTCCGGCCGGCTCGCGGGTGCGCACGGGTGGCGCGTGCCGGGCGAGGGTGTGCGCGTACGCGGCGATCTCCGCGTCGGCCAGGGCCCGTTGCCCGGCCCCTGGCGGTGGGCCGGCCGCCGTCGCGGCGACGCCGATCAGTTCGGCGACGGTGCCGGTGAACGAGCCGAGCAGGCCGAGCCCGATCACCGTGGCCTCGACGTGGCCGGCCAGGTGGGTGTGCACCAGTTCGGCGAGCCGCGCGTGGATGGGCGCGGCGACCGTCTCCGGCGTCAGCTTGGGCAACGCGCGCAACACCTCGGCGGCCGGCCACGCGGTGTCCACCAGGCGGATCGGATCCAGCAGGTCGTGATCGACGCAGTCGTTCACCCACTCGGCATCGGCGCGGGCGAACGCGACGGCGCCCAGCCGGTCGACCGGTTCACGATTGAGTTCCTCGGCGCCGGAACCGCACGCGCGGTTGACCAGGGCGAGCCGGAGCAGCCGGCCGAGCTCGCCGTCGGCGTGCTCGTGGCGCAGCAGTTCCTCGATCGGCTCAGGTGGATACGGCGTTTCGCGATGTCGGGCGACCAGGCGCGGCAGGTCGTACACGTACGGCTCGTGCACGAGGGTGGCCAGCAGCCGGCGGGTCGCGTTGCGTCCCCTGGCGGTGGCGAATACGCGTGGCAGCGCGTCGGGATCCTCGTACGGCACGCGCAACGTGCCGGGTTGGGTCGGCCCGCCGGGGGCTTCGAGCGTCTCCAGGATGCCAGCGATCCGGCTCGAATGGCTCGGGCCGCCCAGCAGTTCCACCAGGCGTCGGACCGCGTCCGGGCCGCCGCGTTGCCACACCCGCAAAAACGCGAAGCACCGGGTGTCGGCGGACGGGAAGGTGTGCAGCGCGGCGTGCACGAGCTCCGGATCGCCGCTGACCGCCAGCGGGGTCAGCCGGCGCTGGTCCCGACAGTCGAGCAGGTCGACGCGCAACCTCGGGTCCAGCGGCACGGGTTCGGTGCGACCCGGGGTGCGCGGCACGCCGGAGGCGATGGTGCGGCGCAGGGTCAGCGGGGTGTGATGATTGCGGTACACGGCCGCATCGACGCTCGGTTCGTCCAGTGCGACCAGCCGGCCCAGTTCGCGCGGATCCAGCCCGGCGTTGCCCGCGACGGCGGCGCAGACCCGCGGATCGCGGGTGGCCAACGCGATGTCGAGCGCGTGCGCCGGCAGCGGGCCCTTGCCGAGCAGGTCGCGCAACAGCTCGTCGGGCGCCTGCGGCAACAGCGCGCGCAGGTCCTCGGGTTCGGCGGCGAAGAGCAGAAACCGACAGAACCGGGACAGGGCCGGCGGGGTGGTCGCACCGACGTCGGGCACGGATCCGTCGGCGATTCGGGCCAGCAACTCGGCCAGCGTGCCCCGGTGGCGCGAGAGGGTGACCCGCAGGGTGGCCCAACGGCTTGCCGAGCCGCCCAGATGACGGTGGGTCAGCTCGGCGAGCGGGCGCGTGCGGGGGAGTTCGGCCAGCGTCGCGACCGCGATCCGGGCGGGCGCGATCGTGGTCAGGACGAGGGTGGTGTGTCGTTCGTCGGTGAGCCCGGCGGCGGCGGCCGAGGCGGCGATCCGGGCCGCTTCGGGGTGGCCCGGGCAGTGTGCGGCGGCTTCGAGCAGGGCGGCCGAGGGGCGGGCGGCCCGGGCCACGGACTCCGGGTGGGCCCGGTAGAGCTCGGCGAGCAGGGCATCGGGGCAGTCGGCCCGCCCGGCCAGTGCGGCGCCGGCCGCCTCGGGCAGCGGCTCGGCCCGCTGGGCGGCCAGGAGTTCGGCCCAGTCCAGGTCCCGACGCCAGTTCGGCTCCGGCTCGCCGGCGCGCAGCCCGGCGATCAGGCCGCCGGTGCCCTCGGCGGCCGATACCGCGGCCCGCAGCTCGTGTACTCGGCCGGTGGCCAGGGCGCGGGCGGCCGCCGCGGCGACCTCGGGCGCGACCGGCGGATCGGCATCGCCCCGGTCGGCCTCGATCGGCGGACCGGCGCCGCCGTCGTCGGTCTCGAACGGTGATCCTGGTCCGGGGCTGCCCGGATCCGCTGCCACTTCCGCGAGTAACCCACCCAGTCGCGGTGGGTCGACGAACAGGCCCAACATGCCCCGGAGTTGCTCGGCCGTGGTCAGCCGCCGGCCACCGGTGCGCAGCGCGTGCTCGACCAGCGCCGGTACGTCCGAGACCACGGCTGCGCCGACGAAGTGCGGGTGGTCCGGCGGGTCTTCGGCGCACGCACGGATCTCCTCCAACAACACGGTCAGCGCGCCCGGATCCGGATGTCGGCCCGGGGCGAGCACCGTGCGCCGCATCCACGGCAGCGCGGTGGCATGCCGGTACACCAGCCGATCCACCACCGGGTCCGGCCGGTCCAGCAGCGCGGCCAGGTCGGCGGCGGTGGCCCGGGGGTTGCGCGCCACGGCCCGTCGTACCAGCACGTCGGGATCACGAACCGCCTTGATTCGCGCGGTGATCGGCAACAACGCGTCGGCCAGGTAGCCGGGGTCGGTTTCGCCCAGTCGATGGCGCAGCCGGCCCGCGTCCCCGGGTTCGCCGCTCGCCACCGCCAGCCCGAGCAGCACCTCGGCGGCCGGGTCGTACCGCCGCGCGGCTCCGTGCGTCACTGTTCGATGTCCCCTCGTCGGGCCGACCTGGCCACCGCCGTTCCCCCGTTTCGGGCGGGCTCACGACGACACCCCACCACAACTCACCGACGGTTGGGCTTCCGGGGCCGTCGGTAGGGGGCCGGATAGGGGTGTCCGAAGGGGATCGATCGCAACGTCGGGGGTGTTCCCTGCTCGGGCGGGACACACCCGAACACGCCGAGAAGGGGCGGGATTTCGCCGCCCCCGTGACGGTGAAACCCCACCCCTCGGACCACCCGAACGTCCGCCGCCCGCACCGCCGCCCCGTGTCGGCGGTTCCGTGCCACCCGGGCCCGCTGCCCGCACACCACATCCTGGCGGGCCGCACCGACGCCGAGCATCCGCCGGACTACTCGGCCGCGAACCTGAGTACCGAACGGCTGTCCTGAGTATCGACGGGTCCCCGGGTCGGTGCGGGGATTGGCGCGGAGCGCGTCCTCACGCGCCGGCGAGGGCCTCGCGCCACACCGGACTGTCGACGTAGTGGTTGTCGAATCGCTCGGAGGTGGCGCGCAGTTCGGCGACGTCCGCCTCGCCGCGGTGCACCCGCTCCAGGAGCCGGTAGTAGTCGAAGCGGTCCATCCCGGGGGTGAACACGACCAGCATCTTCGCCTCGGTGTCCGGCGCCGGCGCGAAGGCGTGCGGCATGTGCGGCGGCACCAGCAGGAAGTCGCCGGTTTCCAGGGTGACGATCTCCTCACCGAGCAGGATGCGCATCGTGCCCTCGGTGACGTGGAACATCTCACTGGCCCGGGTGTGGAAGTGGGCGGGCGCGCCGGGGGAGCCCTTGTCGAAGGTCGCCAGGTTGGCGGTCATCCCCGGGGTGTCGGCGAGGAGGGTGATCAGGCTGGTGGGACCGTCCTGGACGATCTCCGCCTCCTGGGTGCGGACCAGGATCGGGGCGGCGGTGGTGTTCGAGGCGGGCGTGGACATGGTGGCTCCCGTGGGGTGTGACGAGGTGGGTCGGACGGTGGGCGCCGCTTGTCGTTCGGCTCCGTTCCGCGTTCGTTGGTACCAATCTACGGTGGCTTTCGACCCATGAAGGGGTGCATTTCCCGCACAAAATGATGGGTCAATTTCGAAGGCACCAAGCGCGGTGGTGCGGACACGCCGGCACGTGCCGAGACGCCGGACGGGAGGGGTTTCGCCGCCCCGTGACGGCGAAACCCCTCCCTCGCGCGCATCGGGGCCGCACCATGGCCCGACGGCGCTCCCCGCAGTCGGATCCCGGCGGCCCGGGTGGGTCGAACGGACCTCGGCGGTCGCCGCCGAGGCCGGGTCGGGTGGGTCGGTGATTGCTCGGTGGTCGCTCGGTCGTCGTCCCTCGCCGGTGGCCGCGCGCCCTCGCTGACCAAGTGTCCGCTGTGGGCCGAAGGTCACGCGACCGGTTTCTGCCGGTTTCCGGCCCGGCCCGGACCTCGGTGCACGGTTCGTTCCGCGTCTTGTTCCGCGGCTCGTCGCGCCGGGACCGGGCCCGGCGGTCGATCACTTGCCGTCGATCCGCTCCGCGAGTGCGACGAGCAACTCCCCGACCAGGTTGATGGTCATCCCGTCGATCAGGTTGCCGGCGTCGTCGAAGCGCTCGTGCGACCGGAAGGCGATCACCTCGGGCTTGCCGATCACATCGGTGTGCGTCCAGACGAACACCTGGCGCAAGGCCAGTTGCGCCCGCACCGATCCGAAGTTGGTGGGGGCCGCCCCCATGATGGCGGTCGGCTTGCGCAGCAGCGGCAGGCCCTCGGTTTTGGTCCAGTCGGTGCTCACCCAGTCGATCGCGTTCTTCAGCACACCGGGGATCGAGTAGTTGAACTCCGGTGTGGCGATGAGCAGACCGTCCGCCTCGGTGATCCGCCGGCGCAGGTCGGCGACGACGGCGGGACGATCGTCCGGATTGTCCTGATCCATGTCGTAGGGCGGTATCTCCCGCAATCCTTCGTATATCTCGATGTCCATGCCGCCCGGGGCGAACTTCTGCGCGGCGCGCAGCAGCAGGGTGTTGTGCGACTCGGCCCGCAGGCTGCCGGAAATGCCGAGGATCCTGACGTCACTCATCGCGGGTTCTCCTTCGCAGGGGTGGGTGTCCGGGCGGGCGCGCCTCGTCGAGGTCGCGGCGGAGCGACCGGCGACCCGATCGATCGGCGGCGTCGTGCCCGTTCCGGGTTACAGGAGAAACGTATGACCCGGATGGGGCCGACACCGATGTCCCGACATGCCACACAGGGGACCGATCGCGACACGCGTGCGTCGGTCCGTCGTTCCCGGTCGGCTCGGGCCCGGCGCGGAGCGACCCGGCTCAGCGTGCCGCGGCGGCGGCCAGGTTCTCGAACTCGACGCCGAGGGCCCGGGCCGGCCGGTCGGCCAGTTCGCGATGGGCACGGTCGGTGGTGACGCCGGCCGTGAAGGTGTCGCCGTGGCCGGTGAAGCCGAAGACCACGTTCTGCGCGCCCATCAGCGGTGGTGCCGCGACCAGTTCGACCGCCGGGCGGCCGAGCAGGACCAACGGGGTGCGCGGGCCGGGGATGTTGGTGCAACTGGTGTTCGCATAACCCGCGGACATGGTGATCAGGCCGGCGAGCCGGCTCGCGGGCAGCGGTGATCGGGCGGCGACCTCGATGGCGGTTCGGGCGATGGCGGCCTGCCCGATCGACTTGGCCCGCACGGTCTCGGCGTGGACCCGGGCCAACCGGGCCGGCGGATCCGACTCGTCGAGCGGCAGCGGGATCCGGAAGAAGGACACCACGTTGCCGATCCGGGACGCCTCGTCCGCCGTGCGCATGTTCACCGGGACCAGCGCGGCGACGCGGGGACGGGAGGGGGTCGCCCGGCCCGCCGGGACGGTGCGCAGTGCCCCGGCGACGGCTGCCAGGTAGACGTCGTTGACGGTCGGGCGCACGCTGCCCGGAGCCGCGTGCCGGGCGGCTCGTACCGGTGCCGCGGGCACCGTCACCCAGGCCGCGTGCCGCCCGGCGCCCGGGCGCCCGTTGAACGGCAGGCGTGTGTTCCGCCGCAACACCCGGGCGGCCGTGGCCAGTACACCGCGCACCGAGGCCGGGCGCGGCGGCACCCGGCGCACCGCACCGCCGGGCCACGCTGCCCCCGTTTCGGCGTCCCCGCCCATCAGCCGCTCCAGCAGCCGGATCACCGAGACTCCGTCGGCCACCGCGTGGTGCACCCGCAACAGCACGGCGAACCCGTCGACTTCGGGGCCGGACAGCAGGTACATCCGCCAGGTGTCCACCGTCGACCGCAGTGGTTCGCCGAGCAGTTCGTCGACCGCAGTGGTTCGCCGAGCAGTTCGTCGACCCGCTCGCGCAGCGCGTCCGGGCCGGGCGCGAGCGGCGCGGCGACCACCTGCCGCTCCGGGTCGAGCTCGTCGGCCACGACCCAGTGCGGACGCCCGCGTCGGTGTCCGGTCGGTGTCGGGCCCGCCCGCAGCCGCAGCCGCGGCACCGACTCCCAGCGCGACCGCACCAGTTCGCGCAGGTCGGCCGACCCCGGCGCGTGGCCCCGAAAGCGCACCAGTACGAAGGTCCAGGATCGCCGGGATGCCCGAACCACTCGTGCGCGACGAACGGCAGATCGCCGGGTGCCGG
This sequence comes from Embleya sp. NPDC005971, assembly GCF_040629175.1. Classification (NCBI taxonomy): domain Bacteria; kingdom Bacillati; phylum Actinomycetota; class Actinomycetes; order Kitasatosporales; family Streptomycetaceae; genus Embleya; species Embleya sp. NPDC005971. The sequence continues at coordinate 19,847 of NZ_JBEXUX010000057.1, forward strand.
CAGGTGCGGAATCGGCGCGTCGGGTGGCACGTTCCGAACCTCCGGGGTGGGTTCGCGGCGAATCGTGCAGGTCCGGCCGGCCGTCGGTGCGGCGGGCCACCGGGTCGTTCCTGCCTGTGACGCAGACCACATGCATCCTTCCGGGTCGTCGGATGCGTATTGATCAGGGACGGAAGCGGCAGGAAGGGAGGACGGGATGGGCCCACAGGGCCGCGGGGGGTTCACCGAGTTCGCCCGGACCTCGGCGCACCGCCTCTGTCAGACGGCGTATCTGCTGTGCGGCGACTGGCATCTCGCCGAGGACCTCACCCAGATCGCGCTGGAGAAGCTGTACGTGGCCTGGCGTCGGATCGAACACACCGATCAACCACACGCGTACGCCAGGCGGGTGCTCCTGAACGCGTACCTGGACGGCAGACGCCGTCGCAGTTCCACCGAACTGCCCGGTATCGACGCGTCGGCGCTGGAGCGTCGACCCGACCCGTCGGCCGACCCGGATCTCCCGGACGTGCGGATGACGCTGATCGACGCACTGATGCGGCTGTCACCGCGCGATCGGGCGGTGGTGGTCCTGCGCTATTGGGAGGACCACAGCGTGGAGGCGGTCGCCGAGATGCTCGGCATGTCCGGCTCGGCGGTCAAGAGCGCCGGGCCGCGCGCACTGGCCCGATTGCGCGGCACGCTCGAGGTCAACCCGCTGGTGGGCTGAGTCGGCCGACGGGCGCGACCGCGCCCGGGGCATCCATATGTATCGACATGCATTGATATGAACGAGAGAGGGGGTGACCATGGCACGTGACAAGGCAATCCCCGGCCCCGATGTCGGCCCCGACGGCGACGTCGAAACCGACGCCGAGAGCGACCGCGACGTCGAACTCGAACAAGCCTTCCGACGTCGGCTCGACGACGAAATGGCCCACCACGGCAGCCGCCCGATGGCCGACGTGGTGGCCCGCGCGGCGTCCCGAGGGCGCCGGCGCGTCCTGGTCCGGGCCGGGAGCATCGTGGCGTCGGTGGTCGCGGTGGTGGCCGTGGGCGGGGCGGCCACGCTCGCCCTGCAACCCGGCGACACGGATCCCGAGCGGGCGGCGATCCCGGTGCCGACGGTGGCCCGACGCACCGTGCCGGCGGCGGACGGCGGGACCGAGGTCGCCCGGGCGGCGCTCGCCCGAGACCTCGGCACGGTGCTCTCCGGCCTGCTGCCGGCGGGCAACTGGTCGGCGGCGCGCACCGGATACGCCCCGGAGACGGGCATCTCGGCCGAGGTGACCCGGGACGACGGCCTCGGCCCGGTCGGGGTGGTGTCCGTGTCGTTGCGGCCCGGCGACCTGGCGGACTGTCGAGGCGCCCTGCGGACCGCGGGCGAGCGTACGGACGAATTCGGGCTCAAGCACAACATCAAGTGCCTGGCGCCGGAACGGGAGGGCCAGGCGGTGGCGACGGAGGGTGTACAGGGTCCGGACGGCATCTTCCGGGCCCAGGCGCTGTACATGTCGGTCGGTTCGGGCCTGCTGCGGGTGCTCTGGGCCAACGGACCGCTGGACGGGAAGTTCCCGCAGACCGGCAAGCCGAGACCGGCGCTGACCGACCAGCAGGGCGCGGAGATCGCCCGGAGCCCACGTTGGGAACCGGTCGCCCGGCGGCTCCCGGCGACCTTCGTGGGGACCGGGTGAGCGGGCGCGGCACGGGCCGTCGGGCCAAGCCGCGGGCCGGCGACGCCCGAACCGGCGCCCACGCCCGTTCCGCCGGCCGTCCGCGCGCCGTGCGTCGCCTGCTGCTCGGGGTGGGCGTGGCGGCCGTCGCGTGCTGCCTCCTGGCGGTGGTGCCCAGGATCTCCGACGGCGGTGCCCCGACCGTCGACATCGGCGCGACGCCGCTGCCGAGTGCGCGACCGCCCGAGTCGATACCGCTGCCCGAGCAGCCGTCGGCCCAGCGGGACCTGCCGGTTCGGGCACCCGCGTCGCAGGACCCCGACACCCTGGCGGGTCTGCGCTTCCCGTTGGAGCCCACGCTCAAGCTCGGCGGGCGGTTCGTCACGGTGGCGGGCGGCGACACCGGGCCGGGGACCGGCAAGCACCTCGCCTATCGGGTGGAGATCGAGGAGGGCCTCGCGCTGGATGGCACGTTGTTCGCCGCGATGGTGCAGCAGACGCTCAACGATTCGCGCAGTTGGGCCCGGGACGGCCTGACCTTCGATCGCATCGACGACGCGGGCGCGTCCTTCGTGGTGCGGCTGTCCAGTCCCGGCACGCTGCACCGGATCTGCTCTCCCATCGTGGGCGACACCAGCGTGTCCAACGTGTCCTGCAACGCCAACGGAACGCCGTGGGTGATGATCAACGGCTGGCGCTGGGCCCAGGGTTCGACCGCGTACGGCGACGACATCCGCACCTATCGGCAGATGTTGATCAACCACGAGGTGGGCCATCGACTCGGCCGGCAGCACAGCACCCGATGCGGGCCGGGCGGCGTGGCGCCGGTGATGATGCAGCAGACCAAGAGCCGCCGGGCGGACAACGGCAAGGTGTGCGACGCGAATCCGTGGCCGTACCCGACCGGCTGACCGGCCGGCACGGGTCGGATTCCGGCCGGGTTCGACGCGTCGGACTCGGCCGGGTCCGGGGTCAGACGTGTTCGCTGACCAGGATCGCCGAGGTGTCCGGGGCCAGCGCCTCGAAGATGTGCGGGGCATCGCCGGGGTAGGTGATGTAGTCGCCGGGCGCGAGTTCGACCGGGTCCTCGATCGGGCCGACCAGGGCGCGGCCGGTGGCGAGCACCACGTGCTCGACGGTGCCGGGCGGGTGCGGCTCGGAGCTGTGTGGCTCGCCGGGCTGGGCGACGACGCGGTACAGGTCGCGGCGGGCGTGGGGCGGGCAGGTGGCGAGCAGCGTGGCGGCGTAGTCGGCCTGCTCCGAGTGGGCGACCGGACCGTCACCGGCGCGGATCACCCGGACGTTGGAGTGCGGCGGGTCCACCAGCCGGCTCAGCGGTACCCCGAGCGCGACGGCCAGGGCCCACAAGGTCTCCACGCTGGGATTGCCGAGGCCGGCTTCGAGCTGGGACAGCGTGGACTTGGCGATTCGGGCGCGTTTGGCCAGTTCGGTCAGCGACAACCTCGCGCGCTCGCGTTCGCGCCGGGCCGACACCGCGATCAGCGCGATCGGGCCGGTGGGTGGTGCGGGGGAGTCGGGTGCGGGCGTGGGTTCGGGCAGGACGGGACCGGCCAAGTGTTCGCTCCAGAAGTTGTTTCGTTCGGCTTGACGAACGACTGCCACTTCGTTCACTGTACCGGACATGCGTTCGTCATACCGAACACTCGATCGCGGCACCCTCCGCGACATCCTCCTGGTCTGCGTGGCCGACGCCGTGGTCGGTGCGTCCTTCGGCGCCATCGCCGTCACCGGCGGCCTCGATCCGTGGGTACCGATCGTCATGTCGGTGTTCGTGTTCGCCGGCGGCGCCCAGTTCGCCGCCGTCGGGGTGGTCCTCGCCGGTGGCAGCCCGGTGGCGGCCGTCCTGGCCGCACTGGTCCTCAACGCCCGGCTGGTGCCGTTCGGGTTCACCGTCGCGGACGTGCTCGACGACCGGCGCCGGCGGTGGACCCGACTGGCGGGCGCCCACCTGATCACCGACGAGACGGTGGCGTTCGCACTGCGGCACACCGACCCGGCGCGGCGTCGGGCGGTCTTCCGGCTGTGCGGGACGGCCCTGTTCGTCACCTGGAACCTGGCCGTCGCGGGCGGTGCGCTGGCCGGCACCGGCCTCGGCGACCCGACCGCGCTGGGCCTGGACGCGGCCTTCCCCGCCGTACTCCTGGCCCTCGTGCTCCCCACGCTCCGCGACCGCGCGACCCGCAACGCGGCACTGCTCGGCGCCGCCGTCACGCTCGCCGCAACCCCCTACCTGCCGGCCGGAGTGCCGGTACTCCTGGCCCTGCTCGGGCTGATCCCCCACCTGCTCCCACCCCGCCGACCCCCGCTCACCCCGCCCCGGGAGCCGTCCTGATGCCGCTGCTCGCCATCGCCTTCATCGCCGCAGGGACCTACGCCTTCCGCCTGGTCGGTCCCCTCTCCCGAGACCGCATCCACCTGCCCGAGCAGGCGCGGCGACTGCTCGGGATCGCCGCCGCCGTGCTCCTGGTCGCGCTGATCGGCGTCGGCACCCTCACCGAGGGCCACGACTTCGCCGGCTGGTCCAGGCCCGCGGGCGTACTCGCCGCCGCCGTCCTGGCGATTCGCCGCGCACCGTTCCCGGTGGTGGTGCTCACCGCGATCGCCACCACCGCGCTCCTGCGCCTGGCCGGCATGCCCTGACTACCGCCCCGCCGCCGGGAGTTCGGCCCGGCCTCGCGCCGCCGCGCCGCTGTGCGCGGGCGCGGCGGACCGGACCGGTGGCGGGAGCATGGTGGCCGGCGCCCGCCGCCGGTCCGGCCCGGCTCGGTCAGTGCGAGAGGCCGCTGACCAGCGAGTTCATCGTGCTTCCGAGGGCATCGGAGGTCTGGGAGCCCTGGCCCGCCGGGGCCTTGCGGTCCGAGGTGTTCAGCGCGATGTCCTGGCCGGTGCCGGCGTTGGCGACCGGTGCGGTGAGGGCGGCGGTGCCCGCGGTGAGCAGGAGGGCGGCCAGCATGCGTCGAGTGTGCGTCATGTCCCCTTCAACGGCGGGACCGCCACACCGGCTACGCCCTGTCACCCGGCCGGACCATTCACCCGGCCCCACCCGCTTTCCCGGCCGCCGGTGGCCGCGCCCGCCGCGCCTCGATCAGGAATCGGGTCGAGTGCGCGACGAACGGTCCGTCGCGCCGGATGAGTTCGTGCAGCTCGTGGAGCCGGTCCCGGTAGGCCGGCACGGTGAAGCCGGGCACCATCCAGATCACCTTGCGCAGGAAGTAGACGACCGCGCCGATGTCGAAGAACTCCATCCGCAATCGCTCCGGGCGCAGATCGACGATCTCCAGGCCGGCCGCCCGGGCGTCGGCGCTCTCGATGTCGGGGTGTCGGCTCTTGCGGGCCTCGGGCTGCGGTCCGAGGAAGTATTCGACCAGTTCGAACACCGAGGCGGGCCCGACGTGCTGCGCGAAGTAGGTGCCGCCGGGGCGGAGTACGCGGGCGATCTCGGCCCACCACACCGACGCGGGATGCCGGCTGGTGACCAGATCGAAGGCGGCGTCGGCGAACGGCAGCGGCGGCTCGTCCGGGTCGGCGACCACGACCGCGCCGAGCGGGTGCAGCAGCCGGGTCGCCTTGGCCACGTTCGGCGGCCAGGACTCGGTGGCGACCATCGTGGCCGGCAACTTCGGTGCGCCGGCCAGCACCTCGCCACCACCGGTCTGGATGTCCAGCGCGGCCGACACACCGGCCAGCCGTTCGCCCATCAGGCGCTGATAGCCCCACGAGGGGCGTGCCTCGGTGGCCCGCCCGGCCAGCCAGGAGAAGTCCCAGCCGTCCACGGAGGCCGCCTCGGCCTCGGCCAACAGATCTTCGAAGGTACGTGACATACCCGAATCGATACCGCGAAGCGGCAGCCGTGCCAAGCGCATATCCGACCGGCCCGTCGGCCCGGCCGAATGCGTCGCGACGCCGGGCGCACCCTTCCGGACGCCGGGCTCACCCCTCCAGCAGGGCCTGCCCGAGATACTCGCCCGGTAGACAACCGCCCGGCGCGACATACAGACCGGACGCCTCGTGGACGGTGTAGCGGGACAGCGCGTCGCCGCGCGCGAGCCGCTGTTGTACGGGTACGAACGCGCGGTGCGGGTCGCGTTGCCAGGCCAGGAAGAGCAGGCCCGCGTCCGGCGTGCCGTCGGCGCGCGGGCCGTCGTCGTAGGACCAGCCCCGGCGCAACATCGTGGCCCCCGCGTTGAATCGGGGCGCGCCGAGCCGCACATGCGCGTTGGCCGCGATCGCCGGTGCACCGCCGGGGCCCGCGGCGTCGAAGTCGGCGGGCGTGTGCTCGGTGCCGCCGGTCAGCGGCGCGCCGTCGGACAACCGGCGGCCGATCACCTGTTCGCGGTGCTCGCGCGGCAGCGTCTCCCAGTGATCCAGCAACATCCGGATCCGGCGCAGCACCAGGTACGACCCGCCCACCAGCCACGCGGGCGCGCCGGCCGCGGGCACGAGCACGTCCGCGACCGCGTCCGGGTTGGCCGTACCGTCGATCTGGCCCATCAGGTTGCGCCGGCTGTCCGGTGACGCGAAGCCGCGCATCCGCCACCGCTCGCGGGCCGCACCGGCGGCCGACCGGCGCAGCGCCCGCAGCGCCGCGGTGACCACGATCGGGTCGTCGGCGGCGAGTTGGAGCACGAGGTCGCCGTCGCCGTGTGCGGGGTCGAGCTCGTCGCCGGGAAAGGCCGGGATCGCGCGCAGTTCGGCCGGCGGGGGCGAGCCCACACCCGCGAACAGGCCCGCCCCGAAGGCGAAGGTGACGGTGAGCGCCGCCGGCCCCGCGCCGCGCAGGACGTCGGCGTCGATGCCCGCGCCGGTCGCCGCCCCGGCATCGAGCGGCGCGCCCCGGGTCAGCCGGGCCGTCGCATCGGTCCACCGACGCAGCAACTCCCGCACGCCCGCCCGGTCGACGGTGGGCCGCAGGTCGAACGAGGCCAGCACCGCGTAGGGCTGACGGCGGGTCAGGATGCCCGCCTGGGTCGGCCCGTGGAAGGGGATCACCGCGTCCGCGCCGGATGTTCGCGCCCGGCCCGGCACCGCCGCGCCGGCCGGCTCGCCGGCGACGAAGGCACCGGTGCCGGCCGCGAGCAGACCGCGCCGACTCAGCGGGTGCTCAACGGCCACTGTCGACCGGTTCGTCCACGCTGCCCACGTACAACGCGTTCAACTCGGAGACGTAGCGTCCGCCCCGGGTGTCCTGCGGCACCACCAGGTGCGGCCCGGCGGCGTCCTCGTACGGGACGCCGTCCTCGCTGACCGCGAGCAGGATTTGGCTCCGGGCGAAGCCGGGGTCGAGTTCGGCCCACGCGAACGCGGCCCGGTAGTTGCCGCCGCCGGTCGCCGCGACGAACAACCGCAGATTGCCGTTCTTGACGGCCGGGTCGACGGTCGGGCCGGTGGCGTTCAGCACGTCGTACAGCGGGACGCCCTCGTAGGTGTGCTTCTGGGCGCCCTTGGCACTGCCGTACTCCACGGTCGCGCTCACCCGAGGCAGCTTGCGCAGGTCGGCCAGGGTGAGCGTGCCGGGCCGGGCGACCTTGCCCCGGATCACCACCTCTCCGGGCTTGGCGGGCGCGAGGGGCGCGGCCGGGGCGGCGGCCGCGGGCGGCGGCGCGGTCGCGGATTTCCTCGCCGGGGCGGAATCGTTCTTCGAATCGCCGCACCCGGCGACGAGCACGGCCAGCACCGAGCCGGCGACGGCGATGCGGACGGATCGGTGTCTGGGCATGGCGAAGTCCCCCACGGCAGCGACTGGATCGAGCTCGCAGGTGCGAGCGACAAGGCGCAACAATATGTTGAACTGCCAGGCAAAGGGAAGATATGCCTTGCAGATGCGACTATCGGAAGTCCGATCCGGGTCGCATCTGCGGCCCCTCGCATGTGGTGTCTCGGAGCGTGCCTAGCCGACGAACTCGCGGTCTCCGTAGTGGATCGTGGCCTTGGACCAGTCGCCGCCCAGGGTGCCGACGAAGCGCTGGACCAGGGCCAGGTCCGCCCGGTCGGCGACCAGGATCAGCTTGCCGCCCCGGACGGTGACCGAGCCGCCGAACAGCCGGTCGCGCGCCTCGGGATCGGCGACCAGGCCGTCGTGCAGCCGCCGTACGTCCACGCCCGGCACCTCGACCTCGATCGCGTCCGCGCGCGGCGAGTCGACGCGCAGGTATTCGAAGGTCAGTACCGACTCCTGGGCGAAGCGCTTGCGCAGAATCTCCGCCACGTGGGCGAGTTGCGCGGCGTCGATGTCGTCGACGTCGAACTCGCGCGAGCGTTCATACGTGGTGTTCTGCAACTCGCCGGACCAGAACACACCGTCGAGCAGTGAGGACTTCTCCGGATCGGCGCCGTGGGCGCGGATGATCGCGCGCACCTCGCAGGCGAACCCGGTCAATCGGGTGTTCAGTCGCGGGTCGTTCGGGTCGCTGATCACGGCGGTGTTGTTCGTCACGAAGATCTCCGCCTCCGGCAGGTGCCGGCGGGTGTGCCCGGGCGACGCGTCGGCCGCGCACGACGGACCGTGCGAGTCGGCGGCGACCGCGGTCTGGGCACCGCCGGCGCCGATGGTGATACCGAAGGCGAGAACGAGGGCGGCAGGCCAACGCTTCATCGAGGTTCCCCCTGAGGTCGGGTGCTGCGAACACCGGTGCTGCCGAACGGCAGTGGTGCGCGGGAAAACCTACAAAAAGGGACGGTGGCCGCACGAGCCGGGGCACCCGCCGGGACGTCGGTCCCGGGGGTGCCCCGGTCGTCATGCGAGCGGGTCGCGACGCGTCAGCCCGTGCTGACGGTGACGTTCTCCGCCTGCGGGCCCTTGGGGCCCTGGACGACGTCGAACTCGACCTTGTCGTTCTCCTCCAGTTGCCGGAAGCCCGTGCTCTGGATGGCCGAGAAGTGCACGAACACGTCCGGGCCCTTGTCGTCTTGTTCGATGAAGCCGTAGCCCTTGTCCGGGTTGAACCACTTCACCTTGCCTGTAGCCATCGTTCCATTCCTTCACCTGATGCCACGACGTGTCGTCGAGAACGCGCCGACCGGAGCCTTGTCGCGACTTCGGCCCCCGAGATTTCCCGGCCCGCCACCGGCGAAACACCCGCTCGGCCGGCGGCCGGGAGCGGGATTCGCGGTCCGGATCGAGGCGTCGACGGACCGGGCAGGGGTGGCCCGGTCCGCCGGATTCACTCGTTCGCCCCGCTCCCGGAACCGGCCCACGGACGGCGGCCCGCCGAGCGGTGGCCGGCGGCCTCGTCGAGCAGGTAGGCGGGGCTTTGCGTGCTCTCGTCGTGGTCGTCGTAGTAGCGGTGGTAGACCGGGGTCAGGCCGCCGGAGACGGGTGGCACGATCCAACTCCAGTCCGCGGGGCACGTGCGGCCCGCCTCCGTCTCGCGTTCGACGTGCCGAAGGAAGCGGTCGGATTCGGTGTGGTGGTCGGTGATGGTCGCGCCGGCCGCGTCGAAGGAGTGCAGCACGGCGCGGTTGAGTTCGATCGAGGCCCGGTCCCGCCACAACGTGCGCTCGCTGGAGGTGTCCAGGCCGAACAGCGCGGCGATCGCCGGGAGCATGTCGTAGCGGTCCGCGTCGACCAGGTTGCGGGCACCGATCTCGGTGCCCATGTACCAGCCGTTGAACGGCGCCGCGCTGTAGGAGACGCCGCCGATCTCCAGGCGCATGTTGGAAATCGCCGGGATCGCGTGCCAGCGCAGGCCCAGGGCGGCGAATCCGGGGTGTTCGGGGTGGGTGAGCGGGATTTCGCGGACCGCGTCCGGGGGCAGTGCGTACGAGTGCAGGCGACCGTCCGCGCCCTCGACGATCAGGGGCAACGGGTCGAAGTCGGTGCCCGCGCCGCGCCAACCGAGGGTGTGCGCGAGTTCGGTGATGCCCTGATTGCGCCCGTCGCCCACGAGCGCGCCGTCCGCCCGGCGGTAGCCGGCGTAGCGGATCAACTGCTCGTTCCAGATCCGCACTCTGGGCCCGGTGGGGGCGTCGGGCGCGAACACGGTGATCGTCGGCCGGATCCGGCCGCCGCGCCAGGTCTCCCGCAGGTGTCCCGCACACTGGGCGGCCACCTCCTCCGGTCGGCTCACGTGCCGGCGGTCCCGGACGACCAGGCTGTTCCAGTACAACCGGCCGATGCAGCGGGCCGAGTTGCGCCAGGCGACCCGGGCGCCCCAGACGAGTTCGGCCGAGGTGTGGATGTAGGTGCCGGTGGTTCGGATCTGTTCGACGATCTCGCGTCGTCGGGTGTCCCGATCCACCGGCGACCCGGTCTCCCGGTGGAAGCGGTCCAGGAACGCCAGGGCCCGGGCCGGGTCCACGGCGCCCGGGACGCCGGCGTCGGGCACCGCGGACGGGGGCTGCGGGGTGGGGGTTTGGGGGTGGGGTGGCGCGGGACACGACGGCTGGTCGCCGCGGATCCGGGTGATGCTGTGCTCGGTCAACGCTCTCCTGGGTACCGGCTCGGCGCTGCGACCGCGGGTCGCGGGAGCCTGTTTCGAGTCTGGTGGGGGGTACGGGCCGGCGGCGGCCCGCCGGCTCAGCCCGGGGCATCCGCGGGCACCGGGGTGGGCGGCTGGGCCGCGTCGTCGGCGGTGTACGCGCCGACGACCGGGTCGTGGTGGATCTGTCGTTTGCTCAGGCCGAGTCGGCGCAGCACGCGGGCACTGTCCAGCACCATCGCGGGCGGACCGCTCAGATACGCGTCGCAGTCGTAGCGGGGCCCGTACTCCCGGACCACGTCGGAGACCCCGCCGCTGATGCCGGCCAGGGTCAGGTCGTCGAGCGCCGGCCGTACGCGCAGCCAGGACACCCGCTGGGACAGCCGCAGCAGGTCCTCCAGGCCGTACAGCCCGCTGTGCGCGCTGGCGCCGTAGAACAGGTCGACGAAGCGATCGGTGCCGTAGTAGGCCAGTTCCTCGACCATCGCCTTCAGCGGCGCCAGTCCGGTACCGCCCGCCACGCACAACACCGGATTGGGCGCCAGGTGGTCCACGACCATCTCGCCCATCGCGGCGCCCAGTTTGACGCGATCGCCCGGCTTGGCCTTGTGCACCAGCGCGTTGCTGACCCAGCCCGCGGGCACCGAGCGCACGTGGAAGGTGAGCAGGCCGTTCGGGTCGGGCGCGTTGGCGATCGAGTACGCCCGCCACACCCGCGGCCACCACGGGGTCTCCAGGAACGTGTACTGGCCCGCCCGGTAGGGGAACGCCAGGTCGGGGCGCACGGTGACCACGGCGATGTCGTCGGCGGGCTTGTCGTGCGAGACGATTTCCGCGGTCCAGTGTGGGGGGTTGGTCAGCGCGTCCTCGTCGGCCGCGCCGACCATGATGCCCGCGGCGGCGCCGTACGCGCGCACCCAGGCGTTGTGGACCGCGTCGCTCCAGGTGTCGCCGCTGAATCGGGCGAGCGCGGCGACCAGGCACTCGCCGACCAGGTCGTAGTGTTCGGCGACGACATCGAACTTGCGATGGTCACGGCCGAGTTGGCCGAGGAAACCGCTGAGCGCCGGAGCATTCTCCAGGTCGCCCACGATACGGATCAGCGCGTGCAGCAGACGGTCGCGCTGGACGTCCATCGCCGGGGGGAACAGGTCGCGCAGGTCGGGGCGGCGCAGGAACAGCAGCGCGTAGAAGTGGGACGTGACATCCGCGGCCCGGGGGGCGACGACCGCGAGATTTCGTCGGATGATTTCTGCGTCTTGAGATTCCAAAATCGGCCCATCGGTAGCCCTTCCGCATGAGGGTTGTCCGGCCGGTTCCGTCGAGAGTTCTTCGTGGAACACCGGCGGCCGGAACACGATCATGGGGTTGTCGTACCGGCGTCAAGTCGAAGGCCCGGTTCCGGTTACGGATCGACAGAAGTCCTCTTTGTGGCTGAAGGTGACGTTTGTACGGACACTTTGCGTATCCATACGCTCACGTATGGCTGTGGTGAAGTGCCTGGTGGGAGGGCGAATTCCAGCCTGCGAGGGAGGGTGCGCGGGACGGACGCGAGGATGCCGCGACGGGCCGGGATGCGGCTGCGGAGGTTCATCAAGCTGAGCCCCGACGCACGAGGCGCCGTCGGGCGCAGCGCTCGGCTCGGGTCGACCCGGATCGACGATGCGGACGGCGGCCGGGGACCTCGCCCGCGGGGGTCGGCTTTCGGGATGGGCATACTGGCGGGATGGTCGATGCGCAGGGGTTGGCGGGGATGGGGGCCGAGCGACTTCGGGGCATGTGTCTCGGGTTCAACGGGGCGGTGGAGGAGTTTCCGTTCGGGCGGAATCCGGACCTGTCGACGTTCAAGGTGGGCGGGAAGATCTTCGCCTTCTCGACGCTGACCGATGCGCCGCCGTTGCGGGTGAGCCTGAAGTGCGACCCGGAACTCGCGATCCGGCTGCGCGCCGAGCACCCGGCGATCGTCCCCGGCTACCACCTGAGCAAGCGGCACTGGAACACGGTGACCCTGGACGGCTCGCTGCCGGAGACGATGGTGCGGGACCTGATCGAGGACTCCTACGACCTCGTGGTCGCCCGGTTGCCGAAGCTGCAACAGCTCAAGCTGGATTGGCCCGGCGGCCGACCGGACGAGACGTAGCCGACGGCGGACGCCGGGCGGCTGGTTGCCCGCTGCTCCGCGCCGATCGAACGAACGCGCACGCCGCGCCTCCGGGTTGCCGTCGGGCCGGCTTCGTGCGTCCCGCGCCGGCGCGGCAACAGGCGCGCACCTTCGCCGAGTTCTCCACCGGCCGTCGGGCGGCCACGAAGCCGGCCGGCCGGGCGTGCGGATCGTTCGGGTCGCGACCATTCGGGTGATTTCGGAACCGCTCGGCGATCTCGTCGATTCGGCGGCGCCGAGAGCCGGAAAATCCGGCGAGCAGTTCATCACGCTGCGCAACCGAATCGGCGGGCGTGGGTCGGCTCGTGGCCGGCACGCGGTGGCCGGATTCGCCCGGGGCACGGGGCGGATCCGGGCCACGAGAACCCGCGAAGAGCGCCCCGAGTCCGCGCGCGGCCCGGCCGCCGGCGGCGGAACCGCCGGTCGGCTTCGGGGGCGTTCGTGCACGTCAACGGCCCGGTGGGGGCGTTGTGCCGGCGGGGATCGAGGTGCCGAGCCCGGTTCGGGCGGCGCCGCCGTGCCGCCCCGCGGGCCGGGGGTGGTCGGGGCGCCGGACGGGCGGGCGATTGTGGGTCGGATGCGATGAGTTGCCGGCCGCCCGGGGCGCGGATCACGTCCATGAACGGACGTTGCCACGCCGAAGGTTCGAAATCCGTTCGGCGGAAGCCGGCGTCGGCGAGTATTTCCCGATTACCGCACCCGCGGCGGCCCCCGGCGGCCCCGGCCGGGTCGCGGCGGCGGACCCGCTCCGAGCGCCTCGGGCCTTGCGCCACAAGGGGAAACCGCCCTTCGGTCGGTCAACGTCGGGACCGGACAGGAGGATTTGTCGCGTGTTTCGCGGATCCCCGCGTGGGCTCTCGTCGTTGATCCAAGGGGGTGTTTCGGGCGCGTCTTTCTCGCGGTTCGAAATGCCCCCCGTGTGACGGAGAGTTACAGTCATGGAAATGGGTACTGGCGCAACGGCGTTCGACCCGATCGGTCGGATGGTCCGGCCGGTCGAAAGCGATCGGTACCCCCGCACCACGAAAGGCATCTCATGAACAAGGCACAACTCGTCGAAGCCATCGCCGACAAGCTCGGCGGTCGGGCCGCGGCCGAGGAAGCGGTCGACGCGGTTCTGGACACGATCATCCGCTCGGTCGTCGCCGGGGACCGGGTCTCGGTCACCGGCTTCGGCTCGTTCGAGAAGGTCGAGCGTGCCGCTCGGTACGCCCGTAACCCTCAGACGGGCGAACGGGTTCGGGTCAAGAAGACCTCGGTGCCGCGCTTCCGCCCCGGCCAGGGCTTCAAGGACCTCACCGGCGGCACCAAGAAGCTGACCCGTGGCGAGACCGCGATCAAGAAGGCTTCGCCGGGCACGGTGACCGGTGGCGGCACCGTCGCGGGCAAGAAGGCCGCGGCCAAGAAGACCACCGCGAAGAAGGCGGCGACCAAGAAGGCCACCGCGAAGAAGGCGACGACCCGGGCCACGGCGGCCAAGACGGCTGCCCCGGCCCGCAAGACCACGGCGAAGAAGGCCGTCGCGAAGACCACCGCCGCGAAGAAGACCACCGCCGCCAAGTCGACGGCGGCCAAGAAGACCACCGCGAAGAAGACCACGGCGAAGACGACCGCGGCCAAGACCACCGCCAAGAAGGCCGCCTCCAAGACGCCCACCACCCGCAGCACGCCCGGTCGCAAGACGGCCGCCAAGCGCACGACGAGCGCTCGCACCGCCAAGCGCGCCTGAGGACCAACCCGGTCGGATGCGATGGTCGGACCGCCCGTGCGGGGCGGTCCGACCGGGGTGCCGGATCGGAACGCCCCGCGGGTCCCACGGAGCGTTCCGACGGCGGACCGACCGGCCCGGAGCCCCCGCCCGGAGCTCCTGCTCCGAGCCCCTGCCCCTGGCCGCCGCACCGCGCCCCACCCGTCAGCCCCCGTTCAACTCCGCCACGATCGACGCCGGGCTGTGCCCGCTCCCGTCGGATTGCCGGTGGAAGTCCACCGCGACGAAGTTCGGGTTCCGTCCCGCCGCCGTCGCGCACTGTTGTGCGATGCGATTGCGCAGCTTGCTCCCGTTGTCCAGGGCGGCGGTGCCGATCGTCGGCACATTGCGGAAGTGGCTCATCGCGAACAACCGGCGAAAACCGGGTTCGGTGCGGTTCAGCGGGATGTCGGACCACCGGCTGGTGCAGGCCAGGTCATTGCCCAGGTCGCCCAGGCTCCAGTAGTTCTGCACGGTCCAGTCCCGGTCGTACATCACGCCCAGGCCCTCCTTGCCGGGCTTGTCGGAGAACAGCAGCAGGCGCTTGTTCGCGGTGACCATGTCCGCCACCCGAGGCCAGCCGTTGTCCCGCACGCCGGCGGTGTCCGGGCGAAACAGCAGCTCGGGCAGTCCGCGCACCCGATCGAGCGAGCGTTGGAGCTGTGCGGTATCGACGTAGTCCTCCAGGAACACGGTCACCACCTCCAGCGGATTCGCGTTCAGGAAGTCGACCACGGTCTGCATCGTCCCGGCGAAGCTCTGCCGAGGCAGGGCGTAGGTCACCCCGGCGAACCCCTTGCAGTCCCCGTGACACAGATACACGTCACTGGGGTAGCAGTCGCTGCCGAAGCTGATGACGCACAGACCGGTGCTGTGCTCGTACCAGTGCGTGTCGAGCATCAGCCCGCGTACACCCCGGTCCAACTGCCCGCGCACCGACTCGGACTGGTTGACCGAGGACCACCGCGAGTCCTCGTAGTTGGTGAACGAGTTGTGCGTGGTCAACGAAGTGACCTGGTCGAGCCGGTCGTTGCCCCAACGTTGCGCCGCGGCGGTGAGGGGTGCCGCGGTTGCCGTGCCGGAGGCGGTCGAGGGGACGAGGGCGGCCAGGAGCGCGAGCAGCACGATCAGGAGCCCAGGTCCGGGTCGGCGGACGGAGGGCAACGCACCGCGGGAGTGCGGGCGTTGCGCGGATTCGGGGGAGGCGGCCGGTCTGCCGCCGGAAGAGTTCATGGCAGGGGAACGTACTCGGAACCGGCCGCGTTTTGACCCCCGTCGACCGAACGGGCCGGGATCACGCCACCAGCAGCGCCAGATCCCAACCCGCCGTCGCGCGACCCTCGGCGTACGCGTCCAGGGCCAGTGCGATGCCCGCCGCGCCCTCCAGGAAGGCCGGTACGTCCGTGCCCTGCGGCAGGTCGGTCATCGTGGTGCGGAAGCCGAAGCGGTACGCGTCGTGATACTGGTCCAGCACCAGCGCGGCCAACTCGTCCCGGACGAGCGGGAGTCGGGCGTCGTCCAGGTGTTCGCCCAGCAGGCCGAGCAGGTGCAGCATCCCGCCCCAGCCGTGGCACAGCGCCGCGTCGTCGATGCCCCAGTCGGCGATCGGGGTGTCGAGCAGGCCGGTCAACGAACGACGGGTCAACTCGTGCCAGTCCGGCCGATCGAGCGCGAGCGCGGCCGACTGGATCGCCCGGGACACGCCGGGGACGCCGTAGCACCAGGACGGGCGGGGCGCCTGGGCATCCGGATCGGGGCCGGCCGCCCATTCGTCGAGCGTGCGCACGGGCGGCCACCACAGCGCGTCCCCGTCGGGAACGGCGCACTCGGCGAGCAACGCGACCAGACTCTCGATCGCCGCGCGCTGCCCCGGCACCCGGACGCCCGCGCGCCAGGCGAGTGCGAGCAGCGCCAGTGGTCCGGCGACGCCGTGCGACAGGCCCAGGTTGAGGTGGCCGTCCGGCAACTCGGCCTCCTGGCCCAGTTTGGGCGCGGCCAGGGTCCACCAGCGCGGCACCTTGCGCCCGCGGTGGGTGATCTCGCCGTCGGCCAGCGCGGTCAGGTGGGACAACACCGTCTGCAATTCGTCGGCGCAGGCCGCGCCGCCGGTGTCGTCCTCGACGCGTGCCAGCAGATACCGGCCGATGCCGCTCAGCCCGCGCACAGTCTCGAACTCGCCGTTCGTGGGCAGCGGCTCGTCGATCCGCAGCCGGGGCAGGGTGGCCTGCACCACCCGGCGCTGATGCTCGTCCAGCCGGGCCAGGGCGGACACGTACCCGCCGGTGGCGTGGTGCGCGACCAGCGTGGCGACCGCGACCGCGCCGGGGCCGTCGAAGACGCCGCCGGCCGGAAACCGCTCGCGGGCCAGTGCCGCCATCGCCCGGGCCAGGTAGGCGTGGGCGCGGACGGGGTGTTCGGGGCCGCGCGGGGCGGTGCCGCTGAACGCCAGGGAGACCCCCGGGTAGCCGCCGGACAGCGACAGGTCGGCCCAGACCGGGGTCCCCGCGTCGGCCCCGGCCGCCACCGCCGCCGCGTTGGTGTCGGCGACGACGCCCGCCGGGTCGGCCAGTCGATCCAGCACGCGGGCCACGATCGTGCGGGCCCGATCGGCGTGGCGCGGTACGACCGTGTCGGTCGCCTGCTCAGCCGTGTCGGCCATGCCCATCCCCGTCCTCGTCGTGGAGTTGCGGTTTCGGCGCGTGCGCCAGCCGGCCCAGATGGTCGCTCGCGATGCCGCGCAGGATGTCGTAGCCGCGCTGTTCGCTCGCCCGGTCGATGCCGAGCAGCCGGTTGTGCTGCAGGTGCAGCAGTGCGAGGACGGCGTTCTCGTGCGCGCTGCCCGCGGGTCGACGGCCCGCGTCGGACAACACGATCGTGCCGTAGGCGCGCGTCTCCGGTGCGTGCGACCACAATTCGGCCAGGGCCGGCATGCCCAGCCGGTCACCGGCCGCCGCCGCCGTGTGTCCGGGGCGGATCAGCTCCCGCACCAGCGCGCGGTGTCGGCGGAACCCGGTCCCGGTCGGGCGCTTGGCGAACGCGTACTCGACCCAGGAGCACCAGTCCCAGTCGCCCAGGCTCTCCAGCAGCAGCGCGTGGTCGACCGCGATCAGCACCTCGTTCGGCACGTCGAGCCCGCCACGCGCCCGCAGGCCCAGTTGGGCGATCGCCGACCTGCTGTCCAGCGCGAACACCCGCTCGGCGGCGGCCAGCGCGTCCGGCCCGCCGTACCGCTCGGTTTCCGGCTCGTAGACGTCCAGCGCCATCGTGCGGATCGTGCCCGCCTCGCGCATCGCCCGCACGTGTCGGACCAGTTCGGGCAGCACCCGTTCGCGCAGCGAGGCCGGGTCGCCGTGCAGGCGGACCCGCAGATGCGGCTCGGGGTCCCGGTAGCGCATGAAGAACCAGCGGTCGACGTGCTCGCCGATGTCGGCGAGCAGCGCGGGCAGGCGGACCCGGAGCAGCTCGTCGTGCGTGTCGGGCGTCGCGTACAACTTCGCGAACAGCCAGTCCTCGCCCGGCAGATGGTAGGTCGCCGGACCGGGCGCCGGGGCGGCGGTGCGCGCCGCTGCCGCCGGCGCGGGCGCGGGGGTGACCCGGGCCCGGGAGCGCCGGGTCATCGGGAAGACCAGCTCCGTGCTGTAGCCGCCGGCCCAGCCGAAGCCGCGCCCGTGCTCGGTCAGGTCCTCGAACAGGGCCACCCGGCCCTTGCGCACCTCGTGGCGCAGCAGGGTGCGGTGCCACGGTGTATCCAGATCGAGGCAGTACGCGCGGTCCCAGTGCACCAGTTGCACCCGGTCCGGCACGTCGAAGCGATCGCTCCACTCGCGCAGCGCGCGGTCGAACTCCCGCGGTTCCGCCGCGGCGGTGCGCATCGCGTGGTCCGGGGCCCAGCGTCGGGGCGCGGCGACCACCCGGCCGAAGGTCACCCGCGGCAGTTGCGGGAGGGCCTCCAGCCCGGCCCAGTCCCAGCCGGTCCAGGTGCGGGCCCGCCCGAAGACGATGTCCACCATCAGCCGGACCACCTTGGGCGCCTCGCGATCGAGGGCCACCATGTGCGGGACCACCGGCAACACCCGCTGCCCGGTCCCGGGCAGCGTCAGTTTCAGACCGGCCGGATCGACCCGCACGAGCAGTTCGCGCCAGTCCAGGCAGGACGGATCGCGCCGGTCGGCGTACACCCCGATCGGGATTTCGTACGGCAGCAGGCGCGGCACCTGGGCCATGTTCAACGCGCGTGCGGCGTATGGCGCGAAGGAGACCTGGGCGGCCACCGCGTCGGGATCCGCCGCGGCTGCGACGAGTGTGGCCAACTCCTTTGTGCTGTCAGTCAGTTCGGCGAAGCGGCCGGTCATCGCGCCGGCCGACCAGGAGCCGGCGTGTGGGGTGCCGGCCAGGCGGAAGCGGCCCTGATCGAGGGCGGCGGCATCGTCGGCCAGGAGTTGGAAGCACAGTTCGAGCGAGTTCGGCGGCTCGGCGGGCTCGTCGCCCTCGGGCTGCGCGGTGCCGGCCAGCCGGTCGATCAGCTCCGGGGTGAGCCGCAGTTCGCGATCGTCGCGCAGCAGCGCGTCCTGGACCAGTTCCGCGGTCAGCGTGCGCCGGTCGCGGCCGGGCCGATATTCGGTCACCGGTTGTTCGCCCGCGGTCAGGCGTTCGTCGTACCCGGCGGGAAAGCCCAGGCCCCGGTGCGCGTCCACGAGTTCGGCCAGTGGGACCGCCCCCGCGGTGCCGTACCGCTCGATGAACCGGTTCCGGTAGTCGCGCATGTGCGCGTGGGTGACCCACGCGTCGGACAGCGCCCACATCGCGCCGGCGTAGGCGCTCACCTCGTCGCCCACCGCCTGCGGCAGCACGATGTCGGCGGCCATCCGAAGATCCACCTGGACCGGCGGATGGGCGGCGTCGGCCCGTGGATCGACCAGCTTCATCAACCGGTGCCAGGACTGGGCACCCTCGCCGGGGCGGGCCTTCTCGTACTCGCGCACGGCGGCCCTGGTCGACCGGAACTCCTGTGTCGCGCCGGGGAGTTCCTCGATCGCGTCGTCGATCCGGTCGAGCAGCGCGTCGTCCAGTCGGTGCGGGGTGATCGAACTGAGCAGGAAGCCGTGCCGGAGCAGTTGGGCGACCAGGGCGTCGAGCCGATCCCGAGGTGCCTCGGGGAACGCCTCGGCGGCGCGATCGAGCACCCTTTCGTACGGGAGCGGGTGGGTCACGGCGGCGCAGACGTGCGCGACCGGTGCGCTGTACCGTACCGAGATCTCCTGCTCGGGCCCGGACAGCACCAGTCGGCCGTCCCGGACCCGGCACAGGTCGTTGAGCACCACGTCGACACGCCGGCGCACCTCCGGCGCGGCGAGCCAGGCCCGGACCTGTTCGTGCAGCCGACCGCCGTCCAGTCGCACGGCCTTGGCATCGGGGCCCTGCACGCGCACCCGCGCGGTCGGTCCCAGGTGGGCCGTGGCCACGCCCGCGAACAGGCCGAACGGGGTCGGGCGGCCGGTCATCCGCAGCGCGTACCGGGTCACCGACAGGGCGGTGCCGGTCAGCCGTTTCGGGCCGAGGTCCGCGCCCGCGTCGAGGCGGTCCAGCGCCGCGGCCAGGCTGCCGCTGGCGACCTGCACGGCCTCGCGGAACAGCGGGTCGGCGGCGATCCGGCGCAGCCCTGCGGGGGTGTCCGCGTCGGCCGTGCCCGGATCCGGCTCGGCGTGATCGGGGCCGGCGTCGTGCCCGGCGTGCCGCCGGCTCGCCATCCGCACCAGGATCGGGCCGGCCGGTTCGTAGTCGTCGTCGCGCGCGCCGTTCCGTCCGCCCTGCGGATCGTTGTCGCGCGCAGCATCTCGCTCGGAGTGTCGCACCGTCTCTCGCACCGACCCCATACCCGTGTGACCGGCTCGCGCCGGGAGCCGACAAGCCGACCGGGGGCGGGCAGACCCGCCCGCCCCCGGAGACCACTACCTGCAGCAGGTCCAGCAGCGGGACTGAACGCCCCAGGTGTTCGGGGACACGGTGTAGGGGGCGGCCGCGTTGAAGTCGGCCGCGCCGACCTCGCCTTCCGCGATGCGGACGTCGAGGTCCAGGTCGGCGAAGTCGCGGGTTTCGGTGGTTTCTTCGAGCAGAATCTTGTCGTTCATGACAACTCCCTCGATATCGATCGCAGCGCTTTGTTGGGTGCTGCGAATCCGGGAGATCTGTTTGATCTCGGGGAGGACGCTAAGCGTTCGACAGGCGGCCGATCAAGAACGATTACCGGCCATCCGGGCCGGCTGGAAATCTCCCTGTGGAAGCCGCGATCAGGCTCCTACGCTGCATAGATGCCGAGCAGGGGTCGATCTGCCCGGCGTGTTCACGAGGGGGTCGTCTGCGACACGTCGGGGCCGACCGGTAAATACCGGTTAACCGATTTCGTTGGCATCTACTGTATCGGGGAAATTCCGCACGGCAATTGTCGGCGGCGCTATATTCCCGGGCCATTCATGCGGGTAATCCGCCGGGTTCGATCTCATCCGCCGACGGGCGGGTGGTTCATCGGCGCGCCGTCCCCGACCGGGGGCAGATCGCCGCGCTCGATCGGGGTGCTCGCGGTGGTCGGCTCCGGGTGGGGCGTGGTGGTGCCGGCCCCGGGGGCGGTCGCCGGCTGCGCGGCCGACATCGCCGCACGCAGGGTGGCCCGATCGACCTCTTTCGGATCGGCCCACACCCACACGACCAGGCCGTCCCCGGCCCGCGCGTAGGTGTGTTCGGCCGATGTGCTGCGATACCACGTGTCGCCGTCGGCCGCACAGGTCCCGCTCGCCGGCGGCGTCGACGGGCAGGCCGCGGTGCTCGGCCCGCCCGTGTCCGCGGCAAGGTGGATCCGCCGGCCCTGCGCCGAGACGTAGACCGACTGGAAGCCGGTGTCCCCGTACACCGCGACCGACTGCGCCGCGAGTTCGTAGCCGGGCACGGTGGTGACATACCGGAACCGGGGTTCGACGCCCGGCGGGGGTGTGGGGCCGGTCGGCAGGGGGGCCTCGGACCGACCGGTGGCCGGCGGGGAGGCGCCCGGGGAGTAGAGGCCGCCCGAGCCCACCGCCCGACCCGGCCGGCCCTCGGTGCTTCCGCACCCGACGAGTAACAACATCCCGGCCAACCCGAACCCGGCGGCGATCACACGAGCATTCATGCGGCGCACCCTAACCGACGGGTCGGACCGGGCCGGGGTGGTCGCCGGCCGGGCGACCGGATCGGGCCGGCAGCGGGCCGGCGTCAGGCCAGGGTCACCGTCACCGGGAGTTCCTTGATGCCGTTGACGAAGTTGGAGCGGACCCGGCGGACCTCGCCCGCGAGCCGGATGTCGGCGATCCGGGGCAGGAGTTCCTCGAACATGATCCGCATCTCCAGGCGGGCCAGTGCGTTGCCGAGGCAGAAGTGCGGGCCGCCCTTGCCGAAGGTCACGTGGTCCACGCCGCGCCGGGTGACGTCGAAGTCGTACGGGTTCTCGAACACGGCCTCGTCCCGGTTGCCCGAGGCGAACCACAACACCACCTTGTCGCCCTCGCGGATCGACCGGCCGGCCAACTCGGTGTCGCGGGTCGCGGTGCGGCGGAAGTGGTAGACGGGAGAGGCCCAGCGCAGGAACTCCTCGACCGCGACCGGCATCAGCGCGAGGTCGTCGCGCAACCGCGCCAACTGCTCCGGGTTGCGCAGCAGCGCCAGCATCGAGTGCGAAATGGCGTGCCGGGTGGTCTCGTTGCCCGCCACCACCAGCAGCAGGAAGTAGTTGTCGAAGTCGTGTTGCGACAGCGGGACGCCGTCCGAGGGTGTCTGGTTGACCAGTCGGCTGACCAGGTCGGTGCCGGCGCCGCCGCGCCGCCGGGCGGCCAACTCCCGTCCGTACTCGAAGACCTCCAGCGAGGCGGGACTGCGGAACGGCAACTCGCGGTAGCGCTCGCTCTCCTCGCTCTCCAGGAGCACGTCGGCGTAGTCCGGGTCGGTGTTGCCGATGATCCGGTTGCCCCAGTCGATCAGTTTGCCGGTGTCCTCGCCGGGCACGTCGAGCATCTTGGCCAGCACGTTGATCGGGAAGTCGGCGCTGACCTCGTGCACGAAGTCGAAGGTGCCCTTGGCGAGTGCGTGGTCCAGGGTCTTCGCGGTCAGCCCGCGCAGGAACGTGCCGTAGTCGGCGATCGCGCGCGGGGTGAACTGCTTTTGGAGCAGCTTGCGCAGCGCGGTGTGCCGCAGCCCATCGGTCTCCAGGAGCGAGCGTCGGATGGCGATCTGCGAGTCGTCGACCTCCTCCAGGTTGGTGAACCGCGAGGAGGTGAAGGTCTGTGGGTCGCGGTCGACCGCGACGATGTCCGCGTGCCGGGTCAGCGCCCAGAAGCCGCTGTTGGGGGCCGCCTCGGGCTGCCAGTGCACGGGGTCCTCGCGGCGCAGCGTGTGGAACATCCGCCAGGGTGTCTCGCCGTCCAGGAAGCGGTCGTTGTCGGCGAGGTCGACCTCGTCGAGCGGCATCGGCTCGGGGATCGTGGAGGCGGTGGTGGTGCGGCTCACGAAGACTCCTCGCGGGGGATCGGCAGGGTGCCCGGACGGGCCGGCGCGAGTGCGCTCACAGGTGGTAGGCGTACTCGGTGAACTCCCAGTCGGTGACGTGCCGGTGGAAGCGGGCGACCTCGTCGCGCTTGTAGGTGATGAACGCGTCGGTGAACCGGGCGCCGAGCAGCGCGGTGAGTTCCTCGTCGGCCTCGAACGCGTCCAGCGCCTCGGTCAGCGTCGCGGGCAGGATCCGCGCCTTGGCTGTGTCGTAGCCGTAACCCTCCAGCGGGGGCGGTGGGTTCGCCTTGTCGCGCAGCCCCAGGTGCACCGCGGCGAGCACGCCGGCGACGGCCAGATACGGATTGGCGCTCGCGTCGCCGAGCCGGATCTCCAGCCGCGCGCCGGCGCCGCGCTCGGGCGGGATGCGGACCATCGCGCTGCGGTTGTCCAGGCCCCAGTCGATCAGCCAGGGCGCCAGCGTGTCCGGGCCGAATCGTTTGTACGAGTTGACCGTCGGGTTCGACAGCGCGGCCAGTGCGGGGGCGTGCGCCAGGACGCCGGCGATCGCGTGATGTGCGGCGGGGGACAGGCCGTGCGGGCCGGTCGGGTCGTCGAAGGCGTTGCCGCCGTCCGCGTCCAGGCAGCTCAGGTGCAGATGGAAGCCGGAACCGCCCTCGTCGTTGAAGGGTTTGGCCATGAAGGTGGCCAACCGGCCCTCCAGCCGCGCGAGTTCCTTGATCGAAGCCTTGAAGCGGAAGGCCCGGTCGGCGGCGTCCAGCGCGTCGGAGTGGTCGAGGTTGATCTCGAACTGGCCGGAGCAGTACTCGTGGTTGCCGGTGGTCACGCCGATGCCCAGCGGGCCGAGATGACGCAGGGTGCGCAGCAGGTGCGCGTCCGGGTCACCGCGGCGCCCGGCCACGTAGACGTTGCCCGGTGCGTCGCCGTAGCGCCGCCAACCGCCCGGGCGTTGCGGGTCCGGCTCGCACAGGAAGTACTCCAACTCCGGTCCGACCACCGGTCGCAGGCCCACCTCGGCGGCCATCCGGGCCAGCACGTCGCGCAGCAGCGAGCGCGGTGCCTCCGGGGCGGGGCGTCCGGTGGCCGGGTCCACGGTCTCGCCCAGACACCACGCGACGCCGGGCTCCCACGGGATGGCGACGAGGGTGTCCAGGTCGGGGTATACGCAGATGTCCGGCAGTCCGACGTCCATGCCGCCGGCCACCGGGACGGTCTCGCCGCGCGGGGTGGTGTGGAAGACCGCCCGGCAGAACGCCAGACCGTGTGCGCAGACCGAGGGCAGGTGGTCCACCAGCACGTCGCGTCCGCGATCGGTGCCGATCAGGTCCGGGTAGGCGATCCGGACCACGTCGATGCCCCGCGCCTTCAGGTCGGCGACGACGTGGTGGGCCCGGTCCACTTCGGATGCATTCACGGATTCTCCTCGCACACCACGGCACGGCACGGGCGCCGGCAGGACGGCCGATTCGTTTGAGCCCAAACCATATGGACGCGGCCGGCCTCGCACAAGGGGTTGGTCGAGGCTTTACGGGGCTCGATCCGGTGGGTGGGTGCGAGTGTCGGGTGTGGTGGCGAAGACGGCGTCCGGGGCGTGACAACGGACTGCGGGAGGCATATCGTACGGACCCAAACGATCTATCGGTCTCGACCCGCGTCGAGCCGCACCGTGCCCCGAGGGAGGCGCCATGACCGGCGTACACGGTTTCTTCCACCCCAAGACCGGCACGGGCCGGTCGTCGCTGATCCCCGCTCCGCCGTGGTCGTACTCGGGTGACCTGCTCACCATCGAGTACCGCACCGATCCCGCGCGGGTCGCCGAACTGTTGCCCCCGCAGTTGGAGCTCGCCGACGAGGACCCGGGCGCGGTCGCGCTGATCTGGGCCGACTGGCAGTCCTGTTCGTCCGATCGGGCGGAACTGCTCGACCCGGTGCGCGCGCAGTACAAGGAGTGCTTCGCGGTGGTGCGCTGCCGGTACGCGGGGGTGACCTACTCGCGCTGCGTGTACATCTGGGTGGACAAGGACTTCGCCATCGCGCGCGGCCTGCACCAGGGGTATCCGAAGAAGCTCGGCTCGATCCATCAGACCCGGCCGCACCCCTTCGGCCCGGCGCCGCGGATCGAGGCGGGCGCCCGGTTCGGCGCGACCCTGGCCGCCGCCGACCGCAGGTTGGCCGAGGCCGTGGTGACGCTGCGCGAACCGTCGCCGACCAACGGTTTCGTCAACGGGCATCCGATGGCCCACCACCGCTGGTTGCCCTCGATCGAACCCGGCCGGGGCCCGGCCCTGGACGAACTGGTGGCCACCGGCGCCGAGTCCGCCGAGGGCGGCGGGGCCTGGGTCGGCGACGCGGAGCTGACCCTGTTCGAGGCGCCCACCGAGGAACTGGCCCGGCTGGAGGTGGACGAGATCATCGGCGCGTACTACCGGCAGGTCGGCGTGGTCTGGAACGGCGGCACGCTGCTGGCACGCGGCGGTTCGGGCGCTGCGTAGACCCTCGCGCGAGGGCCCCATCACCCGACGGTGATGGGGCCCTCGCGCGGTTGCGGGTCGGTCAGCTCCGGCCGCGTCCGATGCCCGCGTACACACCCGGCCGGGTCGCCCGCAGGAACAGCGCGAACAGCGCGCCCACCACGCCCGCGCCCAGCACCAGCGTGGGCAACACCCAGCGCAACGCGGAGCCGGAGTCCACGCCGAGCAACACGCCGAAGTTGTCCAGGGCGGCGACGAACACGGCCGCGAGCAGTACCGCCGACGCGGCCGGCGCGATCAGCCGGCTCCAGGCGTTTTCGCCGTCCGCGCCGCGCCGGAGGAAGAACACCACCACCGCGAGCGAGGTCAGCACGAGCAACAGCAACACGCCCAGCGCGCCCAGGTTGGTGAACCAGTTGAACAGGGTCGCCATCGGGTCGCGATCGAGCGCCGCGAAGGCGATCACCACGGCCGCGGCGAGCGAGGTCTGGGTGGCCGAACCGAGGTGCGGCGAGTCGGTGCGCGGGTGGGTGCGACCCAGCGCGGTGGGCAACACACCCTCGCGGCCGAGGGCGAAGAAGTAGCGCGCGACCGCGTTGTGGAAGGACAGCAGCGCCGCGAACAGGCTGGTGATCAGGAACACCTGGGCCAGGTCGGCGAAGCCGGAGCCGATCTGGTCGCCGCCCAGCACGAAGATCAGGTTCGGCCCGTGCTCGGTCGCCGCCTCGACCGCCCGGTCGGTACCGGCACCGCTCATCAGCGCCCACGCGGTGACCGCGTACAACACGCCGATCACGCCGACCGAGACGTAGGTCGCGCGGGCCACGGTGCGCTTGGGGTCCGCGCACTCCTCGCCGTAGATCGCGGCCGACTCGAAGCCGGTGAAGGAGGCCATCACGAAACAGAACGCCGCGCCCATCGAGCCCGAGGTCAGCGCGTCCCAGGAGAACGGGTGCAACGAAATGCTGTCGGGGGCCTGGCCGAACGCGCCGATGTCGAAGATCAGTACGGTCACCGTCTCGGCGATCAGCAGCGCGGCCAACACCCGCGCGTTGAGGTCGATCCGCAGATAGCCCAGCACGCCCACGAGCACGATGCCGACCAGGACCACCACCCACCAGTCCACCCGCAGGCCGAGCTTGGCGTCCAGGAAGTCGGCGGTGGTGAAGCCGAACAGCCCGTAGATGCCGATCTGCATCGCGTTGTAGGAGATCAGCGCGACGAACGCGGCGCCCAGGCCGGCCACTCGGCCCAGGCCCTGGGCGACGTAGGCGTAGAACGCGCCCGCGCCGGTGATCCGCCTGCTCATCGCGGCATAGCCGACGCTGAACACCGCGAGCAGCGCGGCCAGGACGAGGTAGAGCGCGGGGATGCCGGAGGTGCCGGTGACCGCGAGGCTCTGCGGGATGCCGCCCGCGGCGACGGTGAGCGGGGCCGATGCCGCCACCACGAAGAAGACGATGTGCGCGACGCCGAGTGAACCGCGCGAGGGGGCGGATTCGGGGCCGGTGGTGCCGTTCGTCGACGCTTGTCTGGTTGCCATTCCCGGCGCCTCCGAGGGACGGGACCCATTCGTTTGGGTCCGTACGATCTGCGGGTGCCGCTGATCGTACGGATGCAAACAGGTCGCCACAAGGGCTAGATTTCGGGGTGCGCAAGGCGTATCGGGCCACCGCTCGGACGCGAACGACGAAGAAGGCGGAGCACGTGGTCGGCAAGCGGTCCATCACCGAAACGGAGAAGGCCGTCCAGGCACGACTGGGCGACATCCCGCTGCGGCGCGAGCAGATGGCCGCGGTGTCGAACATCTACCGCGCCGCCGCCGCGGTGCGCCAGCACCTGGAGAACTCGGTGCTGCGCGACGCCGAACTCACCTGGACCGCGTTCACCGTGTTGTGGGAGGTGTGGATCTGGGGCGAGAGCGAGACTCGGCACGTCGCCGAGGAGGCGGGCATCTCGAAGGGCACCCTCACCGGTGTGGCCCGCACCCTGGAGTCGCGCGGCCTGCTCACCCGCACCGCGCACGCCACCGACGGCCGGCTCGTGCTGCTCTCGTTGACGCCGGCCGGCACGGAACTGATGGACCGGGTCTTCCCGGCGTTCAACGCCGAGGAGGCGTTCGTCACCGACGACCTGAGCGCCGACGAATGCCTCACGCTGGCCGACTCGTTGCGCCGCATCGTCGCCCGGCTGGAGGCCAAGGGCGAGGAACGCCGCCAGGACCTGCTGGCCGGCGGCGCGCCGAAGCCCCGGCGCGGCGGGCGGCGCGCGAAGGGGTGAGCCCCGGGCGGGGCCGATCGCTGTCGTTCGCCGGTGCTGCACGGTGTTGTTCGGTGTCGTTCGGCGCTATGGGGTCCGCACGAGTGGGGTGTGTGCGTGGCGGCGGGCCTGGTCGGTGAGAGTGTCGAAGAGGGCCTGCTGCGCGGGGTCGGTGTGCGCGGTGTCCTCGGGGTGCCATTGGACCGCGACGAACCAGCCGCCGGCGGCGACCGGTTCGAGGGCCTCGACGGTGCCGTCGGAGGCGGTGCCGGTGATCCGCAGGCCGAGGGCCGGCCGGTCGACGCACTGGTGGTGGTAGCAGGACGCGTCGAGTTCGGTGGCACCGGCGGCGCGGGCGACGGCCGAGTCGGGGGCCAGCGTCACCCGGTGCACCACGTGGCGATGGTGGGCCGGCATGTCCTGGGTGAGGGTGCCGCCGAGCGCGACGTTGACCACTTGCAGGCCGCGGCAGACGGCCAGGGTCGGCAGCCCGACCGCGAGCGCGTGTCGGGCGGCGGCCAGGTCGAATGCGTCCTGCGCGATGTCGACGTCGTACACCCGCTCGTGCACCGTGTCCGCGCCGTAGCTGCTCGGTGCCAGATCGCCGCCGCCGGGCAACAACAGGGCGTCCGCGCGGGCGAGTCGGGACGCGGCGCCGGCGGGCTCGGCCGGGTGCATCATGAACGGCTCGCCGCCTGCCGCGTAGACCGCCTCGGCCAGGGCCAGGGCGGTCACCTCGGCGGCGTAGCGCAGTGCGGACGTGGTGGCCGCGAACCGGCACGGCAGGGCGATCAGCGGACGGGTCACTGCGGTCTCCGCGGGTCTCGTGAGGCGGGCCTGGTGAGGCGGGTCGTGCGGCGTGTCGAGCGGCCGGCCGGTGCGGCCCGCCCGGAAGACGGGGCGGGCAGGCGGGAGCTTCGGCTCACAGTCGTATCCAGACGGTCTTCGGGTCGGTGTACTTCTCCAACGCGTGCAGCGACTTGTCCCGCCCGTGGCCGGACTGCTTCATCCCGCCGAAGGGCACGTTCAGGCCGCCCTCCTCGTAGCAGTTGACCCAGACCGTGCCCGCCCGCACCGCCCGGGAGATCCGGTGCGCGGCGGACAGGTTCGTGGTCCACACGCCCGCCGCGAGGCCGTACTCGGTGGCGTTCGCGAGTCGGATCGCCTCGTCCTCGGTGTCGAAGGTCAGTACCGCGAGCACCGGGCCGAAGACCTCCTCGCGCGCCAGCGCCATCTCCGGGGTCACCCGGTCGAACACCGTCGGCTCCAGGAAGTGGCCGAGCCGATCCACCCGTTCCCCGCCGGTGCGCAGCCGGGCGCCGGCCGCGTGCGCCCGGGCGATGTGCTCGCGCACCCGGGCCAGGTGCGCCGCGCTCACCAGCGCGCCCATCGTGGTGGCCGGGTCGAGCGGGTCGCCGATCCGCAGCGCGCGGGCCCGCTCGACCACCGCGTCGGTCACCCGGTCCGCGATCGAGGAGTGCACGAGCAACCGGGAGGGCGCGGTGCACATCTCGCCCTGGTTGAAGAACACGCCCCAAGCCGCACTCGCCGCCGCGGCGATCGGGTCGGCGTCGGG
The DNA here is from genome assembly GCF_040629175.1 of Embleya sp. NPDC005971. Taxonomy (NCBI): domain Bacteria; kingdom Bacillati; phylum Actinomycetota; class Actinomycetes; order Kitasatosporales; family Streptomycetaceae; genus Embleya; species Embleya sp. NPDC005971. The sequence goes on from NZ_JBEXUX010000057.1 coordinate 48,680, forward strand.
GAGCACGATGTTGGGCGACTTGCCGCCCAGTTCGAGCCAGACCCGCTTGAGGTTGGAGTCGGCCGCATAGCGCAGGAAGTGTCGGCCGACCGCGGTCGAGCCGGTGAACGCGAGCACGTCGACGTCCGGATGCAGGCCGAGCGCGCGCCCCGTGGTGGGGCCCTCGCCGGCGACCACGTTGAACACGCCCGGCGGCAGACCGGACTCGGCGCCGAGCCGGCCCAGTCGCAGTGCGGACAGCGGCGACTGCTCGGCCGGTTTGAGGACCACGGTGCAACCGGCCGCGAGCGCCGGGGCGACCTTCCAGGCGGCCATGGTGAGCGGGAAGTTCCACGGGACGACCGCGGCGACGACGCCCACCGGCTCGCGGGTGACCAGCGCGAGCGCGTCCGCGGCGGTCTGCGGTGCCTCGTCGATCAACTTGTCGGCGACCTCGCCGTACCAGCGGAAGCACGCGGCGACCGCGCGCAGTTCGATGTCGTACGCCTCGGTGACCGGCTTGCCCATCTCCAGGGCGATGGTCAGCGCGAGTTCCTCGCGGTGCGCCTCGATCGTGTCCGCGAACCGGATCAGCGCGCGACCGCGTTCGGCGGGGGCGAGTCGGGGCCAGGCCCCGGTGTCGAAGGCGCGGCGGGCGGCGGCCACGGCCAGGTCCACCTCGCGTGGTCCGGCCCGGGCGGGCTCGGCGAGCGGTGTCCCGTCGCGCGGTGCGATCACGGTGAACGTGTCGCCGTCGCCGGCGTGGTCCGCGCCGTCGATGTGATGCACGGTCACCGGACGCAGCTTCGCCGCCCGGTCCAGCCAGTCCTGATGGGAGAGCCGCGCCATGGTGCCCGCTTTCGCCGACGAGATTGTTTGGGGGCAAACGATACAACGGAAGTCGGCCGTCGGGAATGCGGAGCGGGTGTGGGGGCGGCCCTTGGCCCGCCTCGGCGCCCCGGTCGTCCCGATGCCCCTTGACCGTCCCGATCGTGGCTCGCTAAATTGTTTGGGGTCAAACGACTTGGAGGCTTTTCCATGACCGAGGTCACCGTTGCGGGCGTCACCGTCGACACCCGGCACTGGATCGGTGGCGAGCGCGTCGGGTCCGCGGACACCTTCACCGACATCTCGCCCATCGACGGCAGCACCCTCGGCGAGATCGCCCGGGGCCGCCGCGCCGAGGCGGACGCGGCGGTTGCCGCCGCGCGGGCCGCGTTCCCCGCCTGGGCCGCCACAGCGCCCGCCGAGCGGGCCCGCCTCCTGCACGCCGTCGCCGACGGGGTCGAGGCCCGGCTCGCCGACCTGGCGATCGTGGAGACCACCGACAACGGCGCGCTGCTGCGCTCGCACCTGCGCGGGGTGATGCCGCGAGTCGCCCACAACTTCCGCTTCTTCGCGGACTGGCTCACCGAACACCTGGGCCACGACGACTTCGACACCCGGGGCCACGGCAACCACGTCTCGTGGGACGCCGCCGGGCCGTGCGTGCTGATCACGCCGTGGAACGCACCGCTGATGCTGGCCACCTGGAAGGTCGCCCCGGCGCTCGCGGCCGGCAACACGGTCGTGCTCAAGGCCGCCGAATGGACGCCGTTGACCGCGTCGTTGCTCGCCGACATCACCGCCGAGGCGGGCCTGCCGGCCGGCGTGTTCAACGTGGTCCAGGGCTACGGCGACGAGGTCGGCGCCGCACTGACCGCCCACCCGGACGTCCGCCGGATCAGCTTCACCGGATCGGTGCCCACCGCCCGCCGGATCGGCGCCTCGGCCGCCGCCAACCTGACCCCGGTCAGCCTCGAACTCGGCGGCAAATCACCGCTGTTGGTCTTCGCGGACGCCGACCTGGAGTTGGCCGTCGAGCTCGCGGTCGAGCAGTACGACAACGCCGGTCAGGTCTGCCTGGCCGCGACCCGGCTGCTCGTGGACGCCTCGATCGCCGACGAGTTCACCGCCCGCTTCCTGGCCCGGGCGGGCACCCTGGTCCAGGGCGACCCGCGCGAGACGGCCACCGACGTGGGCCCCAACATCCACGCCGACCACGTGGAGCGGGTGGACGGCTTCGTGCGCCGCGCCCTCGACGCCGGTGCCAAGGCGCTGCTCGGCGGCGGGCGCAACACCGACCTGGGCGGCCGGTACTACCGCCCCACACTGCTCACCGACGTCGCGCAGGACAGCGAGATCGTCCAGGAGGAGGTCTTCGGCCCGGTCCTGACGCTGCAGACCTTCGGCACCGAGGCGGAGGCGATCGAACTCGCCAACGACACCCGATTCGGGCTGGCCGCGACCCTGGTGACGGGGGATCGGGAACGGGCCCGGCGGGTCGGCGGGCAACTCGTGGCCGGCACCTTGTGGGTCAACTGCTTCTTCGTCCGCGACCTGCGCGCGCCGTTCGGCGGTTCGCGGGAGTCCGGCATCGGCCGCGAGGGCGGCTCGTGGAGCTTCGACTTCTACTGCGACCTCAAGAACACCGTGACCGCGCCGAACGGATGGCACTGACCATGGGCGAGATCGTCGGCGCCGGCATCCTGGCCCATTCGCCCACCATCATGCTGCCGCGCGAGGTCCGGCACGAACTCAACGAGGGCAAGGAGATCAGCCTGGTCCCGGCGCTGGCCCGACTGCGCGCCGAGGTGTTCGAACGGCTCGACTACGACACCGTGGTGGTCTTCGACTCGCACTGGGCGACCACCGTCGAGTACGTGATCGCCGCGCAGCCGCACCGCAGTGGGCTGTACACCTCCGAGGAACTGCCGCGCGGAATGCGGCAGATCCCCTACGACTTCCCCGGCGATCCGGAACTTGCCCGGGCCACCGCGAACTTCGCGCAGCGACACGGCACCTGGATCACCCCGATCGAGGATCCGTACCTGCCGATCCACTACGCCACCGTCAACCTGTGGCACCACCTCGGCGTGCCCGGCAAACGCTGGCTGGGCATCGGCTGTTGCCAGACCGCGGACGTCGAGGACAACCTGCGGCTGGGCCGCGCACTCGCCGACGGCATCGCGGCCACCGACCGCAGGGTGCTGCTGGTGGCGTCCGGCGCCTTCTCGCACACCTTCTGGAACCTGCGCGAACTGCGCGCCCACGAAGCGTCCGACCCGGCGCACGTGCGCACCCCGCAGGCCCGCGCCGCCGACGAACAGCGGATCGCCTGGATGCAACGCGGCGATCACGCGAGCGTGCTCGCCGGCATGCCGGACTTCCTGCGGTACAAGCCCGAGGCGCGTTTCGGGCACTACCTGATGATGCTCGGCGCGCTCGGCGAGGAACGGTGCACCGCACCCGGCCGGCTGCTGGGCGACTACGAGAACGCCACCGGCACCGGTCAGGCCCACGTCTGGTTCGACCGACCCGCCGGCGGCTGGACCGCCTCCGATGCCCGAACCACCACCAGCCAAGGACACCTCGCATGAGCAGCAGCACCGAGTATCGCCGCATCCTGCTCGACGGCACGACCGTCGAAGTCGTGCGCAGCGGAGCCGAGTTGATCGCCGCCGACGGCAGACGCACCAGCGTCGCCGAGGCCCGGCACCTGCCGCCGGTGCAACCCGGCAAGATCATCGCGGTACATCTCAACCACCGCAGCCGGGTCGACGAGTTCGGCACCACGCTGCCGCCCGCGCCGACCTACTTCCACAAACCCACCTCGTCGCTCAACGCGCACGGCGGTGCGATCGTGCGCCCGGCGGGCTGCAAGTACCTCAACTACGAGGGCGAGATCGCCATCGTGATCGGCCGCACCTGCCGCAACATCGCCCCGGCCGACGCGGGCGCCTTCATCCGCGGCTACACCGTGGCCAACGACTACGGCCTGCACGACTTCCGGGACACCGACGCGGGTTCGATGCTCCGGGTCAAGGGCTCGGACACGCTGTGCCCGCTGGGCCCCGGCTTGGTCGAGGGCTGGGACTTCCGCGGCAAGACGCTGCGCACCTACGTCAACGGCCTGGTGGTGCAGGAGGGTTCGACCGACGAGATGGAATGGGACATGCACTACCTCGTCGCCGACATCGCCCGCACGATCACGTTGGACCCGGGCGACGTGCTGCTCTCCGGCACGCCCGCGGGCTCGCGTCCGGTGCGGCCGGGCGATGTGGTCGAGGTCGAGGTCGAGGGACTGGGTCGACTCGCCAACCACATCGTGGAGGGCCCGACCCCGATCCGCGCCGACTGCGGCGCGCAGCCCACCGAGTCCGAGGAGGTGCGCTCCACCGCACTGGGCGGCGACTGGGAGTTGCGCGGCGTCCGGGCACCGCGGCGCTGACCGTCCTCGCCGCCACTTCCTTCCCCACTCCAGTCACCTCACCGATCGGAAAGGACCACCACCCATGAAGGTCGTCGTCGACATGGACCGGTGCCAGGACCACGGACAGTGCGTGTTCTCGGCTCCCGAGGTCTTTCGGATCGACTCCGCCGGCCGGCTGGAATTCGTCGCCGACCCGGACGACGCGCTGCGCGAGTCGGTCGAGGAGGCCGCCGACGTGTGCCCGCTCCAGGCCATCACGATCGAGGACTGAACCATGACCGCTCCCCGAGTCGTCGTGGTGGGCGCGTCGATGGGCGGCCTGCGGGCCGCCGAACAACTGCGCGCGGCGGGCTGGCACGGCGCCCTCACCGTGATCGGCGACGAGCCGCACATGCCGTACAACCGGCCGCCGTTGTCCAAGGACGCCCTCGCGGGCGGACTCGCGCACGCCGAGGTCGCCTTCCGGCTGCGGGCGAGTTGTGCGGACGTGGACTGGCGGCTGGGCCGCCGGGCCGTCGGCGTGGACCTGGGGCGGCGGCGGATCCGGCTCGCTGACGGCGAGTCGTTGTCCTACGCGGGCCTGGTGGTGGCCACCGGCCTGCGTCCGCGCCGGCTGACCTGCCCGGGACCGCGCACGGGGCGACACGTCGTGCGCACCCTCGACGACGCCCGACACCTGCGCGCCGCACTGGGCCCGGGCCGCCGGGTGGTGGTCGTGGGCGCCGGCTTCATCGGCTGCGAAGTGGCCGCGACCGCGCGGTCGCTCGGCGCCGAGGTGACCGTGGTGGCGCCCGAACCGGAACCCATGCACCGCCCGCTCGGCGCCGACCTCGGCGCGGCGCTGCGCCGGCGGCATCTCGCCCGCGGCGTGCGCTTCGAACTCGGGCGCACCGTGCGGCACACGACCGGCGAGCGACACGTGCGCGGCGTGGTGCTGGACGACGGCCGGGAACTGCCCGCCGACGCCGTGGTCGAGGCGATCGGCTCGATCCCGAACACCGAATGGCTGGCCGGCAACGGCCTCGACCTCACCGACGGGGTGCGCTGCGACGCCCTGCTGCGGGTCGAGTCGCGCCCGGACGTGGTCGCGGTGGGCGACGTGGCCCGGTTCGCCAATCCGCGCTACGACGACGTACCGCGCCGGGTCGAACACTGGAGCATCCCCACCGACAGCGCCAAACACGCGGCCCGCACGCTCGCCGCCCACCTGGCCGGCACGGACTGCGCGTCGACACCGTTCGCGCCGCTGCCCACCTTCTGGTCGGACCAGTACGACCAGCGCCTCCAGTCGTACGGTGCGCCCGGGCTGGGCGGCGCGGACATCCGCCTGCTCGAAGGCGACTGGGACGGCGACTGCGCGGTCGGCTACCACCGCGCCGGCGCACTGGTGGGCGTGGTGGCGCTGGGTGGGCGGGCGATCGCCCTGGCCGCGAAGTACCGCCGGGAGCTGGTCGCCTGACCGCCCCCGGCGGGCTCAGCCGCCGGTGAGCGGCTCCACCTCGGGCGTGGCCTGCGGGCGTGGCTCGACCGCCGCGCCCTCGGCCCGCGCGGGCGGGTGGGCGTCGTCCGGGCCGGTCCAGCGGATCCGGCCGGCGCACACCGACACCAGCATCGCCGACCCGGCCACCGCGCCCATGCCCCACACCAGGCTGCTGCCGCTCGCGATGAAGCCGATCACCGCCGGCCCGGCGAGCAGGCCGGTGGTGCCCATCGCGGCGACCAGGGCCAGCGCGTCCGAACCCGCCCGGGCCGCCGCGACGTAGACGCACGGCGTCACGGCGGCGATGCCCAACCCGACACACGCGAAGCCGATCAGCGCCGGCACCACGCCGCCCACCAGCAACGCGACCGCCAGCCCGACGCCGGCCAACGCGCTGCCGACCCGGACGATCCGGCCGTCGCCCCACCGACTGCGCCACCCGTCGGCGAAGACCCGGGCCAGTACCATCATCACCGAGACCACCGCGATGCCCAGCGGCGCGACCTCCGAGGCCGCGTGCGCGACATCCTTCATGTACAGGGCCGACCAGTCGTTCATCGCCCCCTCGGTGACCGTGCCGAACGCCATCGCGGCGCCCATCCAGACGGTGACCAGGGACGGCAGGGCCCACCCGCGCCGGCCCGGCCGCGTGGACTGCTCGGCCTCGGCGGGCTCGGCCGCCGCTCGATCGGCCGGCAGCAGGGCAGGCCGGGCGTAGGCCAGGAGCAGCAGCAACAACCCGGCGGCGACCGCGAAGTGCGCGGCCAGGTTCGAGGTCAGCGCGTTCATCCCGGAGGCGAGCAACGCGGCGCACAACGAACCGGCGCTGAACGTGGCGTGCAGTTGCGACATCGCGGTGCGCCGGTACCGGACCTCCAGCGCGGCGCCCTGCGCGTTCATCGCCACGTTGAGACAGCCGACCGCGACCCCGTCGCAGCAGATGATCACCAGCGCGACCGGGTAGTTCGGTGCGCCGGCCAAGGCGAGCAGCAGCAGGCCGAGGGCCAGGGCGGAGGACAGCGCCAACCGGCGTGATCCCAGCCGTTCGGTCAGCACCGCGACGAGCGGGAAGGAGGCCGCCGCGCCCGCGCCGCAGGCCATCAGCAACAGGCCCACCTCGGCCTCGCTCAGGCCCAGTTCCGCCTTGATCGCGGGCAACCGCGAGGCCCAGGTGGCGTATTGCAGCCCGAGAAAACAAAACAGTGCCGCGATCGCCAGTTGTGCCCGGCGAAAATCGTCGCGAACGCGAAACATGTGCATCGGCCTACTTCGCCTTCCGGGGATACACCGGTTCGGATCTGCGCACCGGCGTGGACATATACACCGCGCCCGCGCCGTAGCCCGACGCGAGCGCCACCTCGGGTACGGCGTCGAACGCGTTCGCCGACCAGAAGCCCTCGCTGCCGCCGACGGCGATCAGCGAGATGCGTTCGTACTTCTTCGCCCGGGCCGTCGCGGTCAGCCGGTGCAGGAGTTCACGGGCCAGGCCGTTGCCCCGCACGTGCCGGGCGACGACCAGGTCGTGCAGGTGCAGATTGCGCGAGTGGTGCACGACCTGCTCCGGCCGGGACAGGTCCGGATAGCGGAACATCGGGTAGGGCAGCGCCAGCAGGTAGCCCGCCGGTCGTTGCTCGTAGTGCAATACGAAGCAGGTGGCCGGCGAGGAACGGGCCCGGGATCGCAACGCGTCCCGTCCCTCGGACAACGCGCCGGCGGAATAGGTGGCCGCCTCCAGCGCGACGATGGCGTCCCAGTCGCCCTCGGCGATGCGCCGGATGTGCACGTCATGTCCCATCCACACCACCCCCCTCCGGCCATACGTCGAGGTCGGACGAGGGATCCCACGCCGGGTCGGGCCCGCCGCCGACCCAGGTGTAGGGAAGCGGGGCGAATCCGTTGAACCCCCGGGTCGTGTAACTGGTGACGTAGGCGCCGCAGGAGACGATCCACACCGGATCCCCCGAGGCGACTCCCCGGGGCACCGGCACCAGGTCCTCCTCGTACGGGTAGGTGTCGTCGCTGTCGCAGGTCGGTCCGGCGACGACGGCCGGCACGTACTCCGTGTCGGGGTGCGTGGGGAAGACCAGCCGATACTGCAATTCGTCCATCTCGTACAGGCCGTTGAACTTGCCGCAGCTCAGGTAGAGCCAGAACTCGCGTTCACCGTCGAGTTGTTCGCGGGCCGACAAGCGGGAGACCCGGGCCCGGATGGCGCCGTTGTCGGCGACGAACCAGCGGCCCGGCTCCATCAGGAAGTCCAGCGGCGATGCGGAGAGTTCGCGGAGTCGTTGGATGCCCTCGCGGATCACCACGAAGATCTTGTCCAGCGGCGGATCCAGCGGCCGGCCGTGCCGGTCCAGGTAGCCCAGGGCGGGCAACCCCCCGCCGAGGTTGATGTGGTCCGGGGCCGTCCCGCGCCGATGCAGCTCCGCGAGCACGTCCGCCAGTCGGTCGAAGGCGTCCTGCCAGGCCCCGGCGGTCATCTGTTGCGAGCCGACGTGGACGGACAGGCCGGCCGGAGCCAGCCCCAGCGCCCGGGCCTCCTCCAGGATCAGCACGGCATCGGTTCCCGAGCAGCCGAACTTGCGGCTCAGGCCCCACAGCGCACCCTCGCCACCGGTGGCCAGCCGGCAGAACACCCGGGCGCCCGGGGCGTGCTGCGCGACGGCGCGCACGTCCTCGATGCTGTCGGTGGCGAAATCCCGGATCCCGAGCCGGTATGCGTCCCGGATGTCCCGGTCCGACTTGATGGTGTTGCCGTAGTGGATGCGGTCGATCGGTACGCCGGTGGCGATCGCCTGCTCGATCTCGCGCGGACTCGCCGCGTCGAAGCCGGCGCCCTTGCGGGCCAGGCAGGAGAGCACCTCGTCGACGGGGCATGCCTTCATCGCGAATCTGACCGAGATGTCGGGCAACTCGGCGAGCAGCGTCTCGTATCGCTCCTCGATGCCGGTGAGATCGAAGACGATGCGATCGTCGGTGGAAGCCGTCAGGGCGGTATGCATACGTGCGTTTACGTGCATGATGGGTCCGGGTCCCACTATCCGTGCGGTTCGTGGACGCTCGTGGCCTTGCTTGCGTGGATCAGTGCCGCCCACGCCTCGATCAGCAGCGCGAAGTCTTCGATGTCCGCCCGGGCCTCGTCGAGCAGTCGCGGGCCGAGGGCGGACAGCGTGTCGGCGAACTCGGCGTATCTGCCGCCCAGGCTGCGGTAGGAGCGGTCGAGACTGTGCAACCGGCGTACGTTCTCGGCCCGATCGCATCGGGCGCTGTCCCGGGCGAGTGCGGCGACGGCGGCGGGCCGCAGGCGTTGTTCGGCGTCGAGCAGCGCACCGCCGGCCGTCGCCATTTCGGCGTAGACGGCGTTGAAGTAGAGCATCGACAGGAAGAACTTGGTCAGCCGCAGGTGATAGGCGGCGAAGCCCGCGTCGGTGCGCCGTTCCTCGGTGTGGAAGTTGACGATGTTGCGGTTGTGCAGCACACCCGGCAACTCGGCGTCGTGCACCAGGTGCATGAGGAAGTAGTCGCTGCCGATGGTGTCGGTCGCAGGCGGCAGCGGTACCCGCTCGTACACCTCGTGGCGGAAGGCGATGTTGCACATGTCCAGCCGCATCGGGTCGACGATGGTCAGGGTCGAGTGGTCCCGGACGAAGGGGTCGGTGCCCGCTCCGGTGAAGGATTCCTCGACCAGTCGCCGCTTTTGTTCGGCCGACCATTCGGGCGGGGCCCACAGGCTGACGATGTCGAAATAGGCCGCCGGGTCCAGGCGTTGGATCTCCCCGATGTCCACGGACATTTCGCCGACGAAGGAACTGCCGGCCAGCATCACGGGTTTGTCGGCGTGGACCGGATCCAGGACGGTCTCGCTCACGCCGGACGCCGCGTCCCGGGCGCGTTTTCCCAGCGAGGTCAGCTCGGGCCGGATGGGGAAGATCGGTTCGCCGTCCAGCGTCTGATAGCTGCTGTCCGAATCCCGGCGGTGCATCGATGCGCACCCGAGTGCGGCGGCGATCAGGAAGGCACGATTGGTGCAGGCGCCGTAGGAAACGGCGGCGGGCAACATCAGGTCGAGATACCGGTCCGGCGGGTCGATACCGGCGCGGTCGAGGACCCTGCGCAGGAAGTCCCGCTGGGCGGCCTCGTCGAGATGGTGCACGATCACGTGCGGCGACGCGGGCAGCGCGTCGACGGTCTTGGCGTGGATCGCGAACGTGGCCCGTTCGCAGGAGTCGAGGATCAGCAGGTGCACCTCGACGTCGAAGTGCCGCGCCGCGTAGGCGGCTTCCTCGCCGATGGCGGATATCGTGGCGGTGCAGGCGCGGTTCGTGGGCAGGGTCAGGCAGATTTTGTGCATGCCGGCTCTCCGGTGAACTGTTCGGTGTCGTGCCCGTTCCAGGATTCGAGCCCCAGGAGTTTCCTGCCGAGGTCGTTCAGCGTGGCGGTGCCGTAGCGCAGCGATTCGTGCCTGGTGGCATCGCCGACGAGGGTCTTGTTCCAGTCCGGTGTGCTCAGCCGACGCCAGGACTCGATCCGGGATCGGCGTTGTTCGTGGTGGGATTCCAGCGCCGGCATCATGGACAGGTACTGGACCGCGCGGACGCCGTTCGCCGAGCCGTTGCGGGCCACCCCGTGGGCGAGCAGGCCGTTCCAGATCAGCAGATCGCCGGCTTGGAGTTCCGGTCGGATCACCGGGAATTCGGTGCGGTCGACGGCGGGCCGGATGGCATCCCGATTCGCGGGTTGACCGGCCTTCCACTCGCCGAACCGGCGGAACAGCTCGGGTGAGCACTGGAATCCGCCGTGCTCCGGCCGGGTCGCGTCGAGCGCGATGATGCCCTGGACCCGTTGCGGCGGCACTTCGAGGGTGGTGTCCACGTCCCAGTGCAACTCGATGTCGAATCCCTGGTCCGTGGGTGCGATGTGCGCCCGATCGCGGTCCCGGATGTTGGGCGGGTTCAGGTTGAGGCGATCCAGGGTCACCCACAACTGTTCGCAGTCCCAGACGTCGACGAACGCGTCGTAGACGCGTTGTGTCTGGCGGCTGTCCCAGATGAGCTGATGGTGGTACGCCTCGACGAATCCGTAGATGTGCAGTTCCCGGTCGAGATCGGAGCGGAACTCCCGATTGTCGGAGTACCAACCCTGCGGCTGTTGCGGATCCAGTCCTTGGAAGTCCCAGGCGAATTCGAGCAGGCGGGCCGCGGCGGCGGCCGGGATGGCCTCGCGCACCACGATGTACCCGTAGGTCTGCCAGAAGTCGAAGTCCTCCTCGGACAACACGCGAAGAGGTCTGGACTTCTTGAGATCACGCAGTGGTGTCGGGGCCAGATACGTCTCGCCGTCCGCACTGAAGTAGGGGATGTCGGAGGCTGCTCGATACGGATAGGGGTCGGGCGTCGGCATGGGTTCACTCCAAGGCTCGAATTTTCCGTGGCTGAGCGCACATCGACCGCACTCTCGGCGGTTGATCGATCGGGTGTCGGAGGTGGGGTTCGGGCGCCGCGACCGATGTCGGGAACGGTCTCGATGTGGTCGCCGGCGAAGTCGCCGTGGTCGTCCGGGATCGGCCGGTCGAGCCGGTGGCATGGCGAAGCAGCCTTCCGGAAAAGGCGGTTCGCATACGCGGCGGGTGTTGGGGAGATGCCCTGGGGCTGCCGTCCCGGCCGGCGGCGTCGTGCCGCGGACCGATCAGGGACGGTCGCCGGTGCATCCTCGGCGGAGCGCCGCGCCGCACGCCGGCGCGGTTGCGCCGACGGTGGACGGTGGCGTCGCGTGAGGTTGTCCGGGATCTGCGGAGGCTCGTCTGTACAGCGGTGGCTGTGATGGCTCGCAGACGCCCGTGGGCGACCGATGGCGGCGAGTGGACCCTTCGTCGACCCCGGGTCTCCCGACCCACGGCGCAGCTTTGCGAAGGGCCGAACGGGTCCCGACGGCAGGCGGACTCGGTCGGCGAGTGCGCTACCGCACCGGGTCGGTCAGGCGGCGGAGGTTGTGGTTCTTCGTGATGACATGGCTGGGTTTGCCACCTTCTCGTACGCGGTGCCCGCACGGGTCGTGGAGTGCTCGTGACGGATCCGCGGTGCGGGCCGGCCGGTCCGCTCGATCAGCCGACGGCCATGCCGGAACACACCTCTCCGATCCCCGTTCCACTAGGTTGGTCTAGACCAACTTTCAGTGTCAACCCCCGCGTTGATCCTTTTTGCAACCGCCCGTGGGCGCACGGTGACGGATTCGGCGGTTGTGTCGGGGCGCCCGAAGAGCCGACGCGGAAGACGGGATGGTAGGGCAACTTGTTTACGGGGATGGCGAGTTCGTGCTGAACCCTGGATGAACACGGCGGCTTCCGGAGTGTCCCGACCACGGACGCCCACCGGGGGCTTTCGGGCGCCGCTGCCGCGTGCCGCTCAGATCTCGGCCACGTCCGCCAGGAACGCGTCCACCAGCGCCGCGGCCCGCTCCCGAGCCCCCGGCTCCACCCGCCGCAACGCCTCGACGTCCAGGCCGAGGTCGCGGACCTGGGCGTCGCCGCCACCGGCCGGCCACGCGGCCACGATCCCCGGGGTGACCTCGGGATGGAACTGCACACCGAGCGAGCGACCCACGACGTACGCCTGCGGCCCGGCCGCGGACCGGGCGATCGCCCGCCCACCCGGCGGGACGACGAATCGGTCGAAGTGCCACTGATACCAGGGGCCCGTCGGGATCGGCGTCGGCTCGTCCGACTCGACCGTGTGCCACCCCAGTTCGAACGCCGGTGCCCGCTCCACGCGCCCACCGAGCGCCGCGGCCGGCGCCTGCGCACCGAAGCAGATCCCCAGGACGGGTACGTCCGCCCGGACCGCCTCGGCCGGCAACGCGAGTTCCCCGCCGATCCAGCTCCCTATCGTCGCGCTGTCATAGACCGACCACGGCGCCCCGAGCGACACCACCACGTCGAAATCGCCGGCACTCGGAAAGTCGAACCGCACATCGGGCGCGTGAAATCGCTCCTCGGGCACCACCGTCACCTCGTGCAACGCGAACCCGCGCTCGACCAGCCACGCTCCGACATACCCGGCATGCGACTGATGCTCACGGCGAATGATCAGGGCGCGCACCAAGGGCCTCCGAAGATAATTTGACCCCAAACGATAAGCCGATCCGCCGCCGAACCACAAGGTCGGGTGTCGACCGTGTATCCGGAACCTCTGCACGATGACGATGGGTTGCGTCACAATGACTGACCGGTCGCCTGCTCGAACGGAGTCGGGGCGGGTGGCGGGAAAATGCCGAAACACGGGAGTGGTGTGGCAGGGTCGACCGAGCATGCGACAACCGCCGGCGAAGACGCGACCGCCGCCGGGGTCGTCGATGGACCCGGGTGGAGTCGCCCGGGTCTGGACATCGCCGCAGGCCGGTTCCCGCTCTCGGTGGAACGGCACGTGATGCACATGGTCGGCGAACTGGTGCCGGGCGTGACCACGGGAACGCCGCACGCGCGCTACTACGCACTGCACGGGCTGGTCGCGGAGCACGCCGACGCGAAGGGGCTGACCGTCGAGGCCGCCCAAACGCTGCTGCGCCGTGCGGAAGTGGCGCTGGCCGCCGTGTCGTTCGCGCATCATCCGCAGGGCCTGGAGTGGCTCCCGCGTGCCCATGGCGTCGACGCCATGGCCCGACGGTTACAGAGCGGGACGGTCACCATGGCCGAGGCGGAAGTCCCCGGCAAGGACGGCTACGTGCGCAACGCGTGGGGATTCTGGGGACCATACGCCGGATCCGAGACCGCGCTGGGTATTCTCGCCCCCGGTCCGATGCCGGTGCCCGGAGCACTGCTCGACCGGACGGCGGTGCGTCACGGATTGGGTGAGGTGCTCGAACTCGCCGCCGAGGACGAGCTGCATGTGGACGAACTCGGCGCATTCGGCGAACGGTTGTGCGTGTGCGCCGACGGGGACCGTCCCGACGGGGCGTGGTTGGCGAAGCTGATGTGCGGCCCGGGCGGATCGACCGACGGGGGTGCCCGCTCGCGGACGCGGCGAGAGACGATTCGACTGTTGGCCCGGGTGGTCGCCACCCACCACGTCACCTCGTTCACCCGGGACGTCGGTCCGGTCCTCGCCTTCGGCGACTTCCTGACCCGTGATGTCGTGACCCGCGAGATGAACGTCGCCGCCGCCTGGCGTGGGGTGGTGTTGCGGAACTACTCGGTCGGTGCGTGGCGCCGCCTGTGGTCCTGGTTGGTCGAACAGGTGGACGGATTGTTGCCCGTCGAGGAACTGGCCGATCGTTTCGCGGCCGAGTTGCCCGACATCGCGCTGACCGCCTTCCTGTCCGACCTCCCGGCGACGCAGAGCACGACGGGGGTGTCGTTGGCCGCCGAGCACGATCTGCGGTCGGCGGATGATCCGTTGCCCCTGGCCGAGTTGCGCGTCCTCGCCGCCGGCGCTCGCCGGGTGGACGAACTCGCCGGCCCGGCCCGGGAGGCGTTTCTCGGCCGGCGCGGCGTCGAACTCGGCCCGGAGTGGGTGCAGTGGCGACTCGACGAGGCCCGGCCCGGGGGATTGCGCGATCTCGCCCGTCGACTCACCCACGATCTGGTGGCGCGCTCGCAACGCATCGCCTTGGCCAAAGCCCGCCCGCGTACCGACGGTTCGCTGTGGTTGCCGACCCGACTGCACGAGCGCGACGGCCTGTTGTACCGGACCAGCCAGGAGGGGCGCGGCGACGTCGGTCTGCGACTGGACCAACTCGGCACCGTGCTCGCCACTTGCGGCGTACTGCGCTACCGAGACGAGCGCTGGTCGGTGACCGGACGCGGAAAGGTGCTCGTTGGCTGAGACCGCGCCGGAGCCGGGAGTGCCGGCGCCGGGCACGTTCGCCTCGCCGTTGACCCTCATCCTCGACGAGGCGCGCAACGGCGGAGCCGGGATGGAAGAGGCACTCTTCCTCGGCTTCACCACCGACCTCGGCTTCTTCGAGGAGATCGTCCTCGGCGCCACCCAGGCCACCGGAGCACGTGTCACGGTCGTCGGCGACGTCACCATGGCACGCAACGATCCCAGATCGGTACGGCTGGCCGGCCGCAGCTACCTCGCCGGGCTGGCCTACGCCGACGGTGCGGCGTTCCACCCCAAGTTGATGGTCCTGGCCGGTCCGGAGCGCGCCACCATCGCCCTCGGCTCCGGCAACACCACCCTGGCCGGCTGGCAGGGCAACGCCGAACTGTGGACCGTACTGCGGGTGGACGGCGAACAAAGCCCCGTCGCACTACCGGACCTGGTGGCATGGCTGCGCGACCTCCCGGAAACGGTGCGGTTCTCCGCCGGGGTGCCGCAGGCACTGGGTCGGGTCGCCGCCCTGCTGGACCGGCTCCACCACGATCGGACCCCGACCGCATCGCAGGTCCGGGTCGTCGGCAACCTGCGCTCGCCCATCATCGACCGGCTGCCGCACGGACCGGTCGACGAGTTGGCCGTGTTCGCGCCCTTCCACGACCGGCGCTCGTCGGCTTTGCGACGATTGTTGCAACGTTTGCGTCCGGGCCGGTTCACCCTCGCCTACCAGCCGGGACTCAGCGATCTGGACGGCCCGTCGGTCGCCGCCCTGGTGCAGGAGTACGACGGCCGAGTCGTCGCGGACCACGACGAGCGGTACCGGCACGGGAAGCTCGTCGAGTGGGTGTCCGGGGGCCGACGGTGGACGCTGACCGGCAGCCCGAACATCTCCTCGGCGGCTTTGCTGCTCGCCCGGGACAGCGGCGGCAACTGCGAACTGGGCATCATCACTCCCGTCTCCGCCACGCTCCTGCCGCCCGGTACCGCCGAGCCCGTCGCCCGACTGCGTACGGTCGTTCCGCCGACCCGCACGCCCGCCCGGGGCGGGCCGTTGTTGCTCGGCGCCATCCGCGTGCCGGACGGCCTGGAGATCAGTACCGCCCGGCCCCTCCCCGACATCGCCCACCTGGAGTTGTCCCCGGCGATCGCCCCGCCGGAGACGTGGGAGCGGATCGCCGACATACCGGCCGGCGAGGTCGCGTGGACCGTGACGGCCTCGGCGGACGCGGGCAGCCGGGTGCGTCTGGTCGTTGTCGACGCCGACGGCGTGCCGACCTTCGGCAACCTCGTGTTCGTGGTCGACCCCGACCGCGCACTGCGCCGGGTCGCGCCGTCCGGGTTCCAGGCCCCCACGACCCGGCCGCCGGACCTGTTCGCGGACTTTCGACTGGCCGAACGTTTCCTGAGCGACCTGGAAGCCCTCCGCGCCGGGCTGCCCTCGGCGGTCGGGGGCGCCTCCGTCGGCAACGCCGGGGGTGCTTCGGGCACGAGGGCAACCCCGGGCGCCGACGCGGGTGGTTGGGAGCGCTATCTGGACGAGTGCGCCGGGCGAGTCGGGCGGCCGCTGGTGCTCTTCGCGCTCGGGCTTCCGGTGGCTCCCGGCCCGAGTGCGCCCGTCCAGGACCTGCTGCCGGTGTCCTGGGACGAGCGCGAGGAGGTCGAGTCGGCTTTTGACGAGGACGATGCCGAGGCGGCCGGGATCGGCGGCGACGCTCCCGCCCTGCCCGACCTTCGGGAGAGCGATCCGGCGGTGCGCCGGCGCTATCGGCGCTGGGTGGAACGTCTCGTTGCCCTCGCCCCCGGTCTGAATCCGCCCGAACGCATGCTCGTCGTGCGGCTGACCCTGTGGACCGCGGCGGCCGGCGCCTGGCCGCAGGCACGCACGGACGAGTGGCTGCCGCTGCTCTCCCGGGCCGTCTGCGCCCTGGATCACCCGGATCACCCGGACCACTCGGGACACCCGGACCACCCGGATCTTCGGGATCTTCCGGAGCGCGTGCAGTCCCAGGTCGGCAGCCTCGCGGCGGTCGCCCTCGCGGTGCTTCGCAGCCACGCCCCGCGCTACGAAATCACCCCGGAGACCCTCGCCTTCAACGCGGCGGCCACGGCGGCCGGCCGGCTGCTGCCCGCAGCGGATCCCGTCTACATCGCGGAGTACACGTCGCTGCTCGGCGCGGCCTTCGGTCCGGCCGTCGGCCCGGCGGCGGTGCTCGATGTCGCGGCCGACGTGACGCGGAGCGACCCGCTCGCCGACGCCGTGCGGACCCTTGCCGAGCGGGGCCGCGAAGTACACCGCCACGCTCCGTGGTTGCTCCACGTCGAAGGCCGCTTCGGCAACCCCGCACTGGTGGCGCTCGAAGCAGTCGGCGCGGCCGAGGAGGCATCCCTGGTCGGTGCCTGGGCCGGCTCGGGGTCGAACGGCGAACCCTGGGCGCTGGTCGTCTGGCGCCGCCCCGATCTCATTGTCGTCGACGCCCCTCGGTCGAACCCGCTCTGGCGGCACTTCCGACTCGCCGGACTGGTCGGCCCCCGGGCCCTCGCCGCACAGCGGAGCTTCGAATCGGCCCCCTCCGTGTCGCACGGCCCCCGGAACAAGCCCTTCGACCTGGCTTGCCGACTCCTGGGCGAGATGGACCTGGTCGACCCCCGGCCGCCGCGCTGCCGGTCGTAGCCCGGCCGATTCCCGGCGTGCCCGGAACCCGCCCATGGACGTTCGAAGAATCGTCGTGAGGTCTTGTGGTCGGCCGGGGCGATCTTTATCGTTTGGGGTCAAATAATATCGGGTGTGGTGTCCCCGGTGTGTTGTCGCTACGCAAGGAGACCCGGATGCCCGTCTGCGCCGATCTTGTCCTGACCAACGGTCGCGTACTCACCGTGGACGCCGCGTTCACCGTCGCCGAGGCGTTCGCGGTGCATGCCGGCCGGATCGTCGCGGTCGGCTCGGACGCCGAGATCCGGCCACTGATCGGCCCGGGGACCGAGGTGATCGACCTGGCCGGCCGGACCGCGTTGCCGGGGATCAACGACTCGCATCTGCACGCATGCGCCTTCGGGGCGACCCGCCCGCCGCTCGCCGTCGACGTGTCGTACCCCGCCGTCGAGTCGATCGCCGACATCGCCGCCGCCGTCGCCCGGCACGCCGAGACGCTGCCGCCGGACGCCTGGGTGATCGGCAACGGCTGGGACGTCGGTTACCTGGCCGAGTGCCGATCGACGTCGTCGGCCGGGGCCGACGCGCGCCTGCCGCATCGCCGGGACCTGGACGCGGTGGTCACGGATCGGCCCGTCCTGCTCTACGAGTTCAGTGGGCACACCGCGTGGTTGAACAGCCATGCCCTGCGGGCCGCCGGGATCGACCGGGATACGGTCGCCCCACCCGGCGGCATCATCGAGGTCGACGCCGCCGGCGAGCCCTCCGGCCTGCTTCGCGAAGGCGCGCAGAACCTGGTCAACGCGGCCGTACCGCCGATGACTCGGGCCGACCGCGAACGGGCGGTGCGCGCGGCGGTGGCCATCTGCCACGCCGAGGGCATCACCAGCTTCACCGAACCCGGCCTGGGCCCGGGCGGTGGCTCGTTGTTCCTCGGCGCGGCCGGCGCGGACACCCTGGCGGTCTACGCGGACCTGGCCCGCTCGGGCGAACTCGCGGCCCGGGTGAACGTGTTGTTGCTGCCGCTGGCCATGGGCGAGGCCGCCGACGTGTTGCCCGAACGACTGGCCGCGCCGCTCCCGGACGGCATCGCCGACCTCGATCCGCGCCTGTTGCGAATCCTGGGCGTCAAGGTCTTCGCGGACGGCATCCCGCCGAGCCGCACCGCGTGGATGCGGGAGGAGTACGTCGGCGGCGGCAACGGCTGCCTGTGCATGCACGGCGACTCGGACGTCCTGCGGGTGGACGAACTGCGCACCATCGTCCGGCACGCGCATGCCGCCGGACACCAGATCGGCGTACACGTCACCGGCGACCGGGCGATCGACGCGCTGGTCGAGGCGTTCGAGGAGGCCGCGGCGGCGTGCCCGCGCGAGGACGAACGGCACTACGTCATCCACGGCGACTTCTGCACACCGCGCAGCCTGCGCACGCTCGCCGAACACGGCTGGGGCGTGAACATGAACCCGGCGATCAAGTGGACCATCGCCGACCTGATGGACGACGTGGTCGGCCCCGAGCGCTCCGCCTACCAGTGGCCGGTGCGCAGCGCCGTGCAGGCGGGCATCGCGGTGACGGCGAGTTCGGACGCGCCGATCACGTATCCCGATTGGCGCCGCGGGGTGTCCGCGATGATGCTGCGCGAGTCCAAGGCCACCGGCCGGCCCAGCGGCCCGGAGCAGTGCGTGGACCTGGCCACGGCGGTGCGCGCGTACACGATCAACGCCGCGCGCCAGGACTTCGCCGAGGACTGGAAGGGCTCGCTGGAGGTGGGCAAGGTCGCCGACGTGTGCGTCCTGGACGGCGACCTGACCACCGCCGACCCGCACGAGATCGCCGACCTGTCGGTCGCGTTGACCATCTTCGACGGCCGGATCGTGTACACGACCGAATAGCCCTGCCCTGCCCACCGACGGCACCACCCACCGCGCCGCAAGGCCCCTGGCGGGGCCCGAGCCGCTGCCTGCGGCGACCGGCGGCGGTCGGCCTGCCCCACCGGTCCCCCATCCCACCGAAAGGACCCGCACGCCCGCTCCACGCCCGTGGGTTCGCTGTGCCGGGAGATCGTCCGTCGGGTCGCCGGCACGTGAGGCCGATCCCGGATGCCGGTCCCCGATCCCGATCGAGACCGGGGACCGGCATCCCACCCCACCGGCACCGCACCCCACCGCGCCCCACCGCACCGGCATCGGTTCGCGGCGGGACCGCGCTGCCGGAGTGATGGCCTCTGACGCACCATCAGTCATGGCATCCGGGATTCGTGCATCCCGCATCGATTTTCGAGCCGTCGAATCGTGTACCGACGGCCTTCCATGATCCTTAAAATTTCTTTTTCGGGCGGCCGGCGGGCCGAGGTGAACGGAATCGATCCGACTGCGCCTCGATCTGTCGTATTTTGCGCGTGTTCTTTTCTTTGCATCGACGGAAGCGATGAAAATCGAGCAGTCATCAAAATCAAAAACGAATGATCTATGACCCGAAATCCCGGGTCGTTTGTTCTCCGTCGTGAACCGTCGTACGCTCCATTCAAGAGGTCATCCTAAAGCTCCGAACGGCCAATTGATCATTCACCTGTTCGGTCCCTCGTCACCGTCGCCTGTCTTTCGGCGCTTTGCCGCATCCATTGCGGTGCTCCGGCTGTCCGAGATATGTGCTGTCGAGGAGGAAAGTCCTATGCGTAAGGCCGGGACCGGGCCCCAGGACCCGAATGAGGAGCGGTGGCGGGCGATGCACGCCTTCACCGCCGTCGAGTTCGTCTCCGCCATGTGTGAGCACGCCGCTTCGCTCGACCACTACGGCGTATCGGCCGAGATCGCCTGGTCGGCCGGCTGGGTGCTCGTGATGGTCGCGATTCTGTACTCCCTGCGCGCGACGCCGCGCGACTGACCAGGTGATCGATTCGTGGGGTGGGGGGGGGCGGGGGGGCCCCCCCCCCCCCCCACCCCGGGGGCCCCCCCCCCCCCCCGCCGCAAAAACACGTTAACGCGGAGAAAGTGGGCCCCCAACGCCAAGGGGGAGAAAAAAACCAACAAGA
>NZ_JBEXUX010000058.1:0-68750 GCF_040629175.1 Embleya sp. NPDC005971
CGTGCGATGGCGTCGAATGTCTCGGCCAGGCGGCCGAGCGCGGCGTGTCCCGGGTACAGGGACTGCGCCGCGTCGAGGTCGGTTCTGCCCTTCGGGGTTCGCGTCGCGGCCGGCGGCGTTTTCGGTTCGGTGGTGGGGCGGCGGGCGCCGGTTCGGCTCGCGCCGGTGGGGCCTCGGCGGGCTCAGGCGGCCTGGGCGGCCATGCGCAGGCGGGTCACCAGGTCGGCGCGGTCGCCGCCGGCGGTCATCGCCGGGTGCGCGTGCAGCGCCTCGACGGCGTCGCGGGCCTGGGCCCACAGCCGGGCGTGCTCCTCTTCGGAGAGTTGCCCCGCGTGCCGGGCGATGGCCTCGTACGCGGCGTCTCGGGCGCGCTGCAATTCGATCAGGTCCGCCGGGATGGGCTGTTCGGACATACCCGAGAGTTTACGAGAGTCCACGTAAACACAGGGTTAGCTCCGGATTGCGGCGGAGTCGACGAAGGATCCCGTTCAGATGGCCTCGTGCTCACGGCCCGGCGACGGTTGCGGATGGCGCGGTATGCGGTACTCGGTCACCGGCGGCATGCAGAAGATGGTCAGGTCGCACGCGACGCCGACCGCCTGGGTGGGGGTGTGGCCCAGGTGCAGTGCGGCCCGCGCGTACTCCCAGCCGGAACCGATCGCACCGTAGTCGTAGTAGAAGACGTCGAAGTCGCTGCTCGTCTCGAACAGCCTGCCGTCGAAGGCGAACATGAACTCCGACTTGGGCTCGAAGCCGGACAGCTTGCGCTTGCCCCATTCGACGAACTCGGCGTAGAACTCCAGGATGTCGCGTTCCTCGGCGGACGCGGGGGTGTGCGTGTCCAGGAACAGGCGCATCAGGTTGATGTCGCGCAGCAGCCCGGCACCGCCGAAGATCAGGTTCTCGCCGATCTTGTACAGCTTGGTGCCCTCGGTCTTGGCCTGACCCCAGGTCACCTGGGAATCGGCGGCGATCACGATCGACTCGTCGATGATCTTTCCGGCGACGACACTCATCAACGCCCCCCGAACGTACGGTTGCTGCGGATCCGGACGTGCCGGTTCAGGATCGCAGAGGGGCGGGGTGCGGCGCAGGCGAACCCCGTTGCTTCTGCCGGGACTTCACCGCCGGTTTCGTGGTGCCGGACGGGCGCCGCGGCTCGGGCCCGTCCGGCGTGCGTGCCGGGGTCGGGGGGTCAGAGCCGGACGACGACCTGCTCCAGTGGCTTGCGCCGGATGTCGGGCACGCGTGCGTCCTCGGCCGGGTAGCCGACCGGGACGACGTACGCGGCGCGCTCTTCCTGCGGGCGGTCGCACACCTCGTTGAGGAAGCGCATCGGGCTCGGGGTGTGGGTCAGCGTGGCCAGACCGGCCTGGTGCAACGACGCGAGCAGGAGGCCGACGGCGATGCCGACCGACTCCTTCGTGTAGTAGGGGCGCGGCGAGTCCGGGCCCTTGTGCACCTCGAACACGACGATCACCACCGGCGCCTCCTCCAGGAAGGGCTTGCGCCAGTCGGTGCCGATCGGCGCGAGGGCCCGGAGCCACTCGGCGGACGCGCGGTGCTCGTAGAACTCGCGCTCCTCCTGCTCGGCCGCCTCGCGCAGGTGTCGTTTGCGCTCGGGGTCGGTGAGCACGACGAAGCGCCAGGGCTGCACGTTGGCGCCGCTGGGCGCGGTGCCGGCGGTACGGATCGCCCAGTCGATCACGTTGTCGGGGATCGGCCGGGAGGAGAAGTCGCGGACGGTGCGGCGTTGGGACATCACGTCGTGGAAGGCTCGGCTGCGGGCTTCCGCCTCGTGGGCGGGGACGCCTCGGTGCCGGTGCGGAACCGTGGGGTAAGTGGTTTCGTCGACCATGGCGGACAGCACAGCACGACGTGGGGGGTCGGTGGAAGGTCCCGCCCGGATCGGATTCGGGGCGCGCGGGTGGGCACGTCGTTCGCCGGGGCGAGTCGCCCCGGTTCGTGTCGACTGGTGCGGTCGGGCGCCCGGGGCGGGGCCGCCGGGTCACCTCGGTCCGGGCGGACGGGGACGGGACCGTGGTGACCGCAGGCGTCCGGAGTGGCGGGTGTTTCGGTCGGCGGTCCGGCCGGGACTAGGCGACGTCCGCGCGCTGCTCGCCGAGCGAGAGCGTCGGGGCGGGCACGTCGACCCGGGTGACCCGGAACTGCCGGCCGGTGCGCGGTACGGTCACCACGGACCCGGCCCAGGCCTCGGTCGCTCGTCGGGCCAGATCGGCCTCGGCCACACCGGCGTGGGCCAGATCGACGCGCAGCGCGCGGGCCGCCGATTCCCGGGTGCCGGTGTGCAGCGTCTGCCAATCGTCGCGGCTGGTCTCGCGTGTCTGCGCCTCGTGCATTCCGTCCGCTCCCTCCCCGGCCTGTCGTAGGACCGGGTCTTCCGTCCCTGGCCCCCTGGACCACCCTGCGCCGGCGATCAAAGATCGACCAAATCCGTCAGGAAAAATCAGCCTCAGGCATGAGACGGGTGGTGATGTCTACACCGATGGAACGACCGGTTTCGCAGGCCGTGCGCCCAGCGGCGGGGGCCGCGTCTCCAACCGGTCGGATGAGCCCTCGGTTCGGCAGTCGGCACCCACCGGGACGTGCACTTTCGTCCGCAGTCCGTGCGAGCGAACGATCAGCGTGACGCAGCCGGGCCGGTCCACGTGGTAGCCGCCGGCGAAGGCGAGCCAGGGCTGCTCGGCGGAGCGGGCGGGGCAGCCCGGCACGCGGACGGAGCCGGCGGCGGGCCGACCGTTGCCCCACACGATGGACGCGCCGTTGCCGGGGGCGGGGAGTACCTCGATGTCGACCCGCGCGCCGGCGCGCACCATCAGGCCGGACTTGGCGAAGAGCGGGTGCGGGGGTTCGGAGCCGTCGACCTCGGCCGGTTGGAGCCGGCGGCCGGTCTCCAGCGCGACGTCGCCGAGAAACACGGTGAGCGCGCCGGTGGGCGCGGGTCGCTCGTCGATCACGTGCAGGCAGTCGAGGGTCAGGGCGGGCTCGGCGTGAAGATCGGCGACCTCGGTCGGCTCGACGGTGCGCTCGGCCCTGTCGGGCCTGTCGCCGCCGTCGTCCGCGCCGCACGCGGTCGTGGCGAGCAGCAGGCAGCAGGTCAGGGCGGCGACGGGTAAGCGATTTTCCGGCACCCGGACATGCTGCCAGGTGGGGACGTCGCCGGGCAGGCCCGAATGAACCGGCCGGCGCTGGGCAGTGTCACTCGGGTCGCGGGGGACAGGGTCGAGCCCTGGACGCACCACGAGTACGGGCACTTCAGTGGAAGGTGGCAGGCGATGAGCGACGACACCCCGGACCGGACCGAAGACTCCCCGGACACGCCGGGCGACGACGGGGTGCTCGGGCCCGAGGACACGCTGTCGACCGACGACCTGTCGTACGACCCGCTGGACACCGGGATCGTGCCGCCGGACCGCTGGTCGGCGGCGGAGCGGTACGGCAACACGCCGGAGGAGGAGCGACGCGGCGAGTCGCTCGACCAGTTGTTGTCCGAGGAGGAGCCGGACGTCTCCGACGACGACATGGTCTCCGACGAATGGGAGGGCGGCCCCGACCCGAGGGCGGGCCGACTGGTCGCCGACGACGAGGGCGCCCACGAGGACACCGAATCCGAGGCGGTGGCGCACGACGTCGGCATCGACGGCGGTGCGGCGGGCGCGGAGGAGGCGGCGATGCACATCATTCCGGAGGAAGAGGTCCCGTAGGGCGTGTCGTCGCGCCCCCCACTTCGCGCGTCGCACCCGCCGGGGTTGAGGTGGGCTCGCGACACACCTTGCTCCGCTTCGCCTCGCGCCGCTGCCAATCCCCACCACTTGGCCCCCCGCCGCACGCGCTGCCATGCCTTTTGCTCCACCGCCCTTCTGGTTCATCGCGCGGCTCACCTGCGCCCCGCTCGTGCTGCCGGGCCGCGCCGCGCCGTTGACGGTGTCTCGCGCCGCCCGCCCGTGCTGCCGTGTTGCCCACCGATCCGCGCCGGGCCGTTCTTCGCGCGGTCCGCCCGTCCGCGCGGACGGGCTGCCCGCCTGCGCCGCGCCGTCTGCGTTGCCGGGCGGCCCGTCCGCGCCGCTCGGCCGAATCGCCTGGCCGCCGCCGCGTCGCCGGTGCTGTCGCGCCGCCCTTCGCGTCGCCTGCCTGTCCGCGCTTTGTTGCCCGTGTTGCAGGGCGGCCCGTCCGCGCCGCCTTGCCGAGTCGCTCGTCTGTTGCCGTGTCGCCTGCGTTGGCGCGCTGCCAGTGCCCACGCCGCGTCGTCCGTGTTGGCGGGCTGCCCGTCTGTCGCCGCGTTGCCTGTGGTGCCGGGCTGCTCGCCTTTCGCCGTGTTGCCCGCTGCCGTGCCGTCCGCGCTGTCTCGCGTGGCGTCGCCCGCCCGTCCGGGCCGCATTTCTCGCGCCGCCTGTGTTGCCGGGCCGGCCGTTTGTGCTGCGTAGTCCGTCCGCCGGCCCGCCCGCGCTGCTGCGGTGTTTGTGGGTCGAGTTGTTGTGTATGTCGTCTGGTGTAGGTGGGCTAGGTGGGTTTGGCGAGGAGGGCTTCGGGGGTGGGTTCGGGGCCGGTCAGGGGGCGGCCGTCGAGGAGGTCCAGGGTCGCGGACAGGCTCGCGGCGGCGGCTCGCGCGGCGCCGGCGGTGAGCGGGTCGCCGGTGTGCGCGGCGAGGTCGGCGAGTTCGCGTTCGGCTTCCGGGCGGTCGGCGAGCAGGGTGTGCCGCAGATCGGTCAGCGGACCGGCGATCCAGGACTCCGCCTCCGCCTCGGTTTCGGTGACCCGACGCATGGCGTCCACCCAGCGGCTCACCGTGCCCAGCGACTCGCGGGCGTATTCCAGCAGTCGACGTCTGGCCGGCCCCTCCAGACGGTGGCCCTTGCCGTTGCGGAACTCCTCGTCGATCGCGGAGAGCCGGCTCTCCAACTCGTGGTGCTTGGTGAGTCGGCGCAGCGCTTCGGCGACCTCGTCCAGATCGCGGCGCTCGTTGCCGGCCGCCAGTTGCAGCAGTCGGCCGAGCAGGCCGTCCTCGGGACGCCACCACAGTTGGGCGATCGAGGTGGCCCGGGGGAAGCGCAGGTGACGCGGGTGCAACAGGGCCTCTGCGGCGTCCGCCGCACACGCGGCGGCGCCGGCTTCGGCCTCGGCGAGGGCTTCGAGCGCGCCGAGGTTGCGGGTGCCGCCGAGCAGTCCCTGCGCGGAGCCGGTGGCGATGTGTCGGGCCAGCGTGGCCACCGCGGGCAGGTCGCCCAGACCGGCCGCGGCCTCCTGGAGCAGTCCGTACGTGCTGTGCCCGCACAGTACGGCGGCGCGCGCCGTGGCGGCCACCGTCAACAGTTGGGTCGCGCGGTCGTGGCTGGGCTCGCGCATCGCCATCTCGTCGAGCTCGGCGCGCAGCGACACCGCGACGGCGCCGGTGTCCGAGCGCGCCCCGTCGGCGTAGGCCAGGGCACGCAGCGCGGATATTCGCTCCGGGGCATCGGTCGACATGGCCTGTGCCGCGGAGGCGTACTCGCCCCGGCCGATCAGCTCGCCGATCAGCGCGGCGGGCTCGGGAGCGGCCGGCGGCGCGGGCGGGTCCTCCTCCGCGTCCTCCTCGGGGGCCGGCGCCGAGTGTGCCGGGTCCGTCGCGCCCTCCGCGGGGTCCTCCCGGTCCGCTGTCGCCGAGGTCTCGTCGGCCTCGGCCGGTTGCGCGTCGGACACCGGGTTCGGGTCGGCGTCGGAGCCCGATTCGCGGCCCGGTTCCGGGGCCGAATCGGGGTCGGCCGACGTCTGTGCCACCGGCTCCGGCTGCGTATTCTCGGCCGTGTTCGACGCGTCCGCCGGATCGCCCGAGGCGGGTGTCCCGTGCCAGGACAGCCGGCCCCGTAACGCCGCGTTGACGATCGTCGGGTCGGGCAGATGCGGGCGGATCGTCTCCGCCAACGCGTCCACGCCCTCGTCCCGGTCGGCCGCGATCGCGTCGATCAGCTCGCCGAGATCGGCCAGGGCCAGTACGCGCCGCCGGTCGGCCGGTTCCCAATTCTCGTGACGGGCGCTCAGCTCGGCGGTCAGCTCGCGGAGTTCGTCGATCGCCGCGGTGTGCGCCGGCGGGCCACCGAGTTGCCGGAAGCGGTCCACTCCGGCGAGTTCACGGGCGTGTACCGCGGCTTCGTGCGCGGTGATCGTGGCGGCCAGGCCCGGCCGGTCCTCGGGCAGCGTGTCGGCTTCGGCCTCGACCAGGGCGCCGACCGCCGTCCGGGCCTCGGCCACGGCCGGGCCGACGAGCCCGAGCATGGTCAGGTCGGCCTCCTCCGGCGCGCGCCCGGCCGCGACGGCGGCGGTCACCGCGTCGGCGGCGGCCCGTGCCCGACCGAGTGCGTCGTCGAGGGAGCGCAGCGGCGACGGGGGCTCGCTGGCGCCGCACATCCGATCCCGACAGAACGCCTCGAATCGGCGACACGCGGTCACCACGTCGGCGATGACCTCGGCGGGCCACCCGGGCAGCGCGAGGTCGGCCTCGGTCAGCGTGATCCGCAGCAGTGCGGCGGCCTGGCAACTGAACCCCCAGTCCGCGATCGCGGTGAGCCGGATCAGGTCGGGGGTGAACGCCGTGGTCTTCAGGCTTTCCAGGATCTCGCCGTCCAGCGCGCCCGAGTCGGTGTCCAGGGTCGCGGGCAACAACACGCGCAGTACCGGAAGGGTCACCACCTGTGCGGTGTAGCCGCGCACGCTCGGGGTCTGTTTGCGCAACCGCTTGAGCGCGTGTTCGGCGATCGCGGGAGTGGGTCGGCGGGCGGGCGGTACGCGCAGTGCGCGCAGGGTGTCGGTCCGTGTGGGGTTGGGCAACCGCCACAGGGCGTCGGCGAGGACGTCCGGGGCGATTGCCCCGAGACAGTCCACGAGGGGGTCGCCGAGGCGAGCGAGCTGGACCGCTACCGCCGACTTCTCCCGGGCTATCTCCTGCTGGTCGTGATCCGGGTGATCCAGGAAGGGTTGCAGTTCGCCCGACGAGGTCGCCCACCACAACCAGTCGACGCTGCGGGAACGTGGCTGTCGCACCACTTTTGGCCTCCCGAGGGAGAGGGGCTGGTCTCTGGTTATACCGCCGTCGGCTCGAGATGCGGACGGTTCCGCCGGATTCGCAAGGAATGAGTGCGGGTCGTTCCGGGTTTCTCATACCCCGGGGTGGTATGTATGAAAGATCGACGAAGGACGAGGAGGCGAGCGGGATGGAGTACGGCCGGACCGGACGGGACGAACATCCGG
This sequence comes from Embleya sp. NPDC005971, assembly GCF_040629175.1. Taxonomy (NCBI): domain Bacteria; kingdom Bacillati; phylum Actinomycetota; class Actinomycetes; order Kitasatosporales; family Streptomycetaceae; genus Embleya; species Embleya sp. NPDC005971. Next base: position 7,243 of record NZ_JBEXUX010000058.1, read on the forward strand.
GCCACGCGGAGCCGGCGGGCGGCACGGGCCACCCGGATCGTGCCGGGCACCGGGGCCACGCGCAGCCGGCCGGGCCGGGTGGGCGCGAGGGGCACGCGGGTCATCAGGGACACGCCGGTCACGCCGGTCACGGCGAGATGTTCCGCCGCAAGCTCCTGTGGAGCCTGCTGTTCTCCGTCCCCGTGCTGGTGCTGAGCCCGATGCTCGCGGACCTGCTCGGCTACCACGAGCCGTCGTTCCCGGGCTCGTCCTGGATCCCGCCGCTTCTGGGCACCCTCGTGTTCGGTTACGGCGGATGGCCGTTCCTGACCGGCGCCCGCGACGAACTCGCCGCGCGGCGGCCCGGAATGATGACGCTGATCGCGATGGCGATCACCGTCGCGTTCGTCGCCTCCTGGGCCTCGACGCTCGAACTCGCTTCGCACGAGCTGGACTTCTGGTGGGAACTGGTCCTGCTGGTCGACATCATGCTGCTCGGCCACTGGCTGGAGATGCGCGCCCTCGGCGCCGCCTCGGGAGCTTTGGACGCACTCGCGGCGCTGCTTCCCGACGAGGCGGAACGGGTGCGTCCGGACGGGGAGTTCGAGCGTGTTCCGGTGGCCGAATTGGAGACCGGCGATACCGTCCTGGTGCGTTCCGGGGCGCGCGTCCCGGCGGACGGCAGGATCACCGAAGGCGCGGCCGAGTTCGACGAGTCGATGATCACCGGTGAGTCCCGGTCGGTGCCGCGCGGCACGGGCGAGACCGTGGTGGCCGGTACGGTCGCGGTGGACAGTGCGGTACGGGTGCGGGTGACCGCGACCGGTGAGCGCACCCAACTCGCGGGCATTCGGCGGCTGGTCGCCGACGCGCAAAAATCCCGGTCCCGGGCCCAGGCGTTGGCGGATCGGGCGGCGGCGCTGCTGTTCTACTACGCGGCCGGCGCCGCGGTCCTGACGCTGGTGGCGTGGTCGTTGCTCGGCGAGGGCGGGTCGGCGATCGAGCGCACCGTCACCGTGTTGGTGATCGCCTGCCCGCACGCGCTCGGGCTGGCCATCCCGTTGGTGATCGCGATCTCCACCGAATTGTCCGCGCGGCAGGGCATCCTGATCAAGGACCGGATCGCGCTGGAGCGCATGCGCGGTGTCGACGTCGTGCTGTTCGACAAGACCGGCACCCTCACGCGCGGGGCGCCTGCGGTGACCGGGGTCGCGGCCGCGCCCGGCCGGGACGAGACGATGGTGCTGCTGCTCGCGGGCGCGGCCGAGCGGGAGAGCGAACACCCGCTGGCCCGGGCGATCGTGCGGGCGGCCGGGGAACGCGGCAGGCCGGCCGCGGCGAGCGCGTTCCGGTCGATGACGGGCCGGGGCGTCGAGGCGGACGTGGCCGGCACCCGGGTGCGGGTCGGCGGGCCGGCGCTGTTGCGCGAGGCGGGCGTACCGGTACCGGACGAACTGTCGGCGACCGTCGGGGACTGGGTCGGGCGCGGCGCGGCGGTGCTGTACGTGCTGGCCGCCGACGAGGTCGCCGGGGTACTCGCGCTGGAGGACGAGATCCGGCCCGAATCCCGCTCTGCGGTACAGGAGTTGCACGCGGCGGGGGTGCGTGTCGGGATGCTCACCGGGGACGCCCGACAGGTGGCCGAGTGGGTCGGGCGCGACCTCGGGGTGGACGAGATCTTCGCCGAGGTGCTGCCGGGCGACAAGGACGCCAAGGTCGCCGAGCTCCAGTCCCGCGGCCTGCGGGTGGCCATGGTCGGCGACGGCGTCAACGACGCGCCGGCGTTGGCCCGTGCCGACGTCGGCATCGCGATCGGCGCCGGCACCGACGTCGCGGTCCAGTCGGCGGGTGTGGTCCTGGCCTCGGACGACCCGCGCGCCGTGCTGGGCGTGCGTCGCCTGTCCACGGCCGTCTACCGCAAGATGCGGCAGAACCTGGCCTGGGCCGCGGGCTACAACATCGTCACCGTGCCGCTGGCCGCCGGCGTGCTGGCCTGGGCGGGTGTGGTCCTGCCGATGGAGGTCGGCGCCATCCTGATGAGCCTGTCCACGGTCGTGGTCGCCCTCAACGCCCAACTCCTGCGCCGCCTGGACCTGCGCCCGGAGGCGCTCGACACGCGGACGACGCCGGGCCGGGTCGACGCGCGGGCTCGCGAGGAGTCGGCGACCCGGTAGGGAAGGGCGCGGTGGACCCGGTGCACGTCGGCGAGGGCCGACGTGCACCGGGTCGGGTGGTTCGGGGGCGTGGGTCCGGTCAGTCGATGAAGCCGAAGGTCTGGCGCAGGACCGGCTTGCCGTCGGCGGTTGCACAGGGCGCGATGTACATTCCGCCGCCGTTGTAGTTCTGGTTCGGATCGGCTTCCAGGCACAGTCCGGTGATGGGGTTGACCCACGCATTGGTGTTGATCGGGAACCAAGCCTGGGAGGTGCCGGAGTTGCAGTCCCACAGGCTGACCCGGGAATACGACAGGCCCCCCATCGTGGTCAGACACTTGAACCCGGTGGTGCCGCCGGGCACGAGGTTGTACGCGGCGCTGCCGTTGTTCTGCGGAACGGCCAGCCAGAGCTGGTTATAGGGCGTCGTGTTGTCTGCGGGATTACCGATGCACTGCCACTGCTGCACGATCCCACCGTTCGTGTTCATGGTGTTGGTATCGGCGTCCAGACATTTCCAGTTGGCTCCGATGAGCATCCGCGAGAAGTGATTCGGAATGACCATGGCGGACGCGGACTGGGGAATGGCGAACAGAACCATGCAGGCGGCGAGCACGCCTACGATCCTTTTGAGCATCTTCGGCCTCCATCGGGGGCCCGTCGCCGTACCGGGCGTTCGGCGTTCGGGTGCCTCAGAGGATGGCTGTGGACGGGTGATCCCTCAAGGAAGCCGGTGGTCGGTGTGCCGGTATTCGGCCGGCGGTCGGCGTGGTCGGGACGGGGTAATTCCTGCCGACGCCGCTCCGATTTTTGATTTCTTTGTCCGGATTACCACCGCTTTCGGGTCCGACGGGCGGAGACGGGCAGTGGCTGTTTCCGGGAAGCAGGAATCGACCGGAAATAGAGCAGGGTGATTATCCATTGACACGTGTCAGTGTCGCGAGTGTACACCGGAATACCCGACATTCACTTGAGCCGTTTTCCTTCCGGCGGCTCGGCGCGGTTCATCCGATTTTCCGGGACTATGCGCACGCGGTCCAGGTGCCGCCGTCGGCGGCGGAACTGCGGATGGCGTCGAGCACCCGTTGGCCGGCCACGCCGTCGGCGAAGGTGGCGTGGCGGGGGGAGTCGGGGACGGGTTCGCCGTTGATCAGGGCGGCGAAGGTGGTGGCCAGGCGGGTGTACGGCGCGCGATCGATGCCCATCGAGTGGAGCAGGTCGTAGGCGGTGTGCATGAGGTCGGACGGGGGCGCGATCGGGTCCGGGTTGGCCAGGTCGGCGGGGGTCTCCACCCGACGGTCGCCGGCCGCGTCGGCGAGCCAGACGTCGTCGAACTCGACCCAGGCCGTGCCGTGGGTGCCCGCCACGCGTGTGGTGATCAGCGGCGGCCCGTAGATCCCGGCGGAGCTTTGCAGGGTGCCCTCGACGCCGGTCACCGTGCGAAAGCGGATGTTGAAGGTGTCCTCGGCGCTCTGCCCCGGCCGGTCGGCGACCAGCGGCAGGCCCGCGCTGACGCCCGCGAACTCGCCGAGCGTGTGCCGGATCTGGTCGATCCAGTGCGAGGCGTGCGCGCCCAGCCAGCCGCCGCCGTCCTCGGCCCGGCCCCACCACGCGGGTACCTCGGCGGCCGGTCCGGTCAGGACCGGGATGTGCAACAGCCAGGTGGCGAGCCGCGGTTCGCCGATCGCGCCGGCCGCGATCAGCCGCGCGAGCAGGGCCTGCGAGGACTGCCAGCGGAACTCGGTGCCCAGCATGTGTACGACGCCCGCCCGCTCGGCGGCGGCCAGCATGCGGGCGGCCTCGGTCGCATCGCTCGCGAACGGCTTCTCGCACACCACGTGCTTGCCCGCCGCGACCGCCGCGAGCACGATCTCCGCGTGCGTGTGCGGCGGCGTGGCCACGGTCACCGCGTCCACGCCGTCCAGCGCGAGCGCCGCGTCGAGATCGGTGAACGCGTACGGCACCTCGAACCGCTCGGCCCGCTCGGCGGTGCGCACCGGGTCGCGGCCGACCAGCGCCCGTACCTCGAAGCCCGCGTCCCGGAAGGCGGGCAGGTGCGTGATGCACCCGAAGCCGGTCCCCACGATCGCCACACCCAGCTTGTTCTGCGCCATGACGTCGTTCTCCTTCTTCGGGGCCTTCTGTGGGGCCGAAACGCGCCTACGGTAAGGGAAGCTGTCCAATTTCGCCATGACGCCACCGTGTGACGAAGGGCATCCGCGGGGGTGGGCTCGGTGCGTGCCCGGCGGCCGTCGGCCCGTGGCGCGGCGGCGGTGATCCGGACTCTGCTTCGATGACCACGTGCCCCGCTCCCCGCCGGGTGCGCTTTCCACGCGAAGGGTGATAACGCGATGACCGAGACCCCCATCGACTCGCCGACCGGCCACGAGGCGCTCGACTTCGCCCGATCCGTGCTCGCCGCCCAGCCGTTCAGTCGGCTCGTCGGGGCCAGGGTCACCGAATTCGGCGCCGGCCGGGCCACCCTGGAGGTCGACGTCCGCGACGAACTCCGGCAACAGAACGGGTATCTGCACGGCGGCGTACTCGCCTACGCGGCCGACAACGCGATCACCTTCGCAGCCGGCAGCACGCTCGGCTCCGCCGTGCTGACCGGCAGCGTGTCCGTCCAGTACCTGCGGCCCGCACTCGGCACCAGGCTGCGCGCCGAGGCCCGGATCGTGCACGCCGGTCGTCGGCAGGCGGTCTGCGACTGCGACCTGATCATGCTGGCCGACGACGGTACCGAGACGGTCTGCGCGATCGGCCGGGGCACGGTGCTGGTGGTCAACGGCGCCGCCGGCTGAGCGCGCGCCCACGGCCGCCCGTCCGCCGGCTCGAAGGGATGTCCTCGCGGACGGATGTCACGTACCGTTGACTGCCGTCACGATGACAACAGGATGAGGTGCCGGCCATGCAGCTCCGTCCCTCCGCGCACGTCGACACGTTCTCCCGGGATCGGCTGCCGCCGGTCGACCAGTGGCCCGAGCTGATCTTCGAGCTGCCGGAACTGCACTATCCGGACCGGCTCAACTGCGCCGTGGCACTGCTCGACGACACCATCGCGCGACACGGGGCGCACCGGCGCTGCCTGCTCACCGCCGACGAGACCTGGACGTACGGCGACCTGCTCACCCGCGCCAACCAGGTGGCCCACGTGCTGACCGAGGACCTCGGCGTGGTGCCCGGCAACCGGGTCCTGCTGCGCGGCCCCAACAACCCCTGGTTGGTCGCGAGTTGGTTCGGTGCGCTGAAAGCCGGCGCGGTCGTGGTGACCACCATGCCGCTGCTGCGCGCGCACGAGCTCGACGCCGTCCACGAGATCGGCCGCCCCACCGCGGCACTGTGCGACCACCGCTTCACCGCCGAGCTCGCCGCGGCCGTGACCCCCGGCCTGCGCGTGCTCACCTACGGCGGGCCCGGCGCGGACACGCTGGCCGCCCGCTGCGCCACCAAGAGCACCGTGTTCGAGGCGGTGGACACCGCGTGCGACGACGTCGCGCTGATCGCGTTCACCTCCGGGACCACCGGTCGGCCCAAGGCCACCATGCACTTCCATCGGGACGTGCTCGCCATCGCCGACACGTTCTCCGCGCACGTCGTCCGCCCCGAGCCCAGCGACCTGTTCACCGGCACCCCACCACTGGGCTTCACCTTCGGCCTCGGCGGGCTGGTGGTGTTCCCGCTGCGCGCGGGCGCGGCCACGCTGCTCCTGGAGCGGGCCACCCCCGAGGAACTCGCCGCCGTGGTCGCCGAACGGCGGGTCACCATACTGTTCACCGCGCCGACCGCCTACCGGGCGATCCTCGGCGCCGGGCTCGTCGACCTGCTCGCCGGCGTGCGGCGCTGCGTGTCCGCGGGCGAGGCGTTGCCGGTCGGCGTGTGGCAGGCGTACCGCGACACGATCGGGACGCGGATCATCGACGGCATCGGGGCGACCGAGATGTTGCACGTGTTCGTCTCCGCCGCCGACGACGCGATCCGCCCCGGGGCGACCGGGCTGCCGGTGCCGGGCCATCGGGCCGTGGTGCTCGGGCCGGACGGCAGGCCGGTCCCGGACGGTACGCCCGGACAACTCGCGGTCAAGGGCCCGACCGGCTGCCGATACCTCGACGACGCACGGCAGTTCGACTATGTGCGGGACGGCTGGAACATCACCGGCGACACCTACATCCGCGACGCCGACGGCTACCTCTGGTACCAGGCGCGCAGCGACGACATGATCGTCTCCTCCGGCTACAACATCGCCGGTCCCGAGGTGGAGGCGGTGCTGGGCACGCACCCGGACGTGGCCGAGTGCGGGGTGGTCGGTGCGGCCGACGAACGGCGCGGCATGGTGGTCAAGGCGTACGTGGTGCTGCATCCCGGGGTGGTCGCGAACGAGGCGACGGCTCGGGTGCTCCAGGCGTTCGTGAAGCAGACCATGGCGCCGTACAAGTACCCGCGACTGGTCGAGTTCGTGTCCGAGTTGCCGCGCACCGACACGGGCAAGCTGCGGCGCGGCGAACTGCGTCGGCGTGCGGCCGAGGGCACGCCGGTCGCCGGGGTGGGACCGGCTCCCGGATAGGATCGCCGGCGACCCAGACTCCGCGAGGAAGGCGACCATGGCGGAGACCCCGGCCCGACCCAGCTCGTTGATCAACACCGTGTACGGCGCGTTCGTGCGCGATCTGGGCGGGTGGATCTCGATCGCCGACCTGATCGTGCTGATGGGCGAACTGGGCGTGGACGCGCCGGCGGTGCGGTCGGCGATCTCGCGACTGAAGAAGCGCGGCACGCTCACCCAGGAGCGGCGGGACGGCACCGGGTATCGGCTCAGTCCGGCGATGGAGTCGATCTTCGACGAGGGCGATCGGCGGATCTTCGGCAATCTGGAGCCGGCGCGGCTTGCGGACGGGTGGGTGCTGGCGATCTTCTCGGTGCCCGAGTCCGAGCGCGCGCATCGGCACCAACTGCGTTCGCGGTTGACCTGGCTGGGGTTCGGCAATGTGTCGCCGGGGGTGTGGATCGCGCCGGCGCGGCTGTTGGAGGACGCTCGGCGCACGCTCGTTCGGGTCGAACTGGCGGACTATGTACACCTGTTCACCGGGGATGCGGCGTTCGCGGAGCTGGGCGCGACGGTCGGGGACTGGTGGGACTTCGAGGCGATCGAGGAGCAGTACGCGCTGTTCACCGATGCGTATGGGCCGGTGGCGGCGGAGCTTGGGGCGCGGCCGGTGGTGGAGGCGGTCGACGCGTTTCGCACGTACGTGCCGATGTTGACGCAGTGGCGGCGGTTGCCGTACTTGGATCCGGGGCTGCCTGCGGAGTTGTTGCCGGCGGATTGGAACGCGGTGGGGGCTCGGCGGGTGTTTTTGGCCCTGCACTCGCTCCTTGCGGAGGGGGCGAAGGGGTTCGTTCGGGAGGTTGCGGGGTTGGCCTCGAGCGCGGGCCGGGGCTGAACTCGCCTCATGCGCCGGCGGGGCTGTTTCGCCTCAAGCGCCGGCCGGGCTGGGTTCGCCTCAAGCGCCGGCGGGGCTGTTTCGCCTCAAGCGCCGGCGGGGCTGGGTGGCCTCATGCGCCGGCCGGGCTGGGTTCGCCTCAAGCGCCGGCGAGGCTGATTCGCCTCAAGCGCCGGCGGGGCTGGGTGGCCTCATGCGCCGGCCGGGCTGGGTTCGCCTCAAACGCCGGCGGGGCTGATTCGCCTCATGCGCCGGCCGGGCTGGGTTCGCCTCAAACGCCGGCGGGGCTGAGTGGCCTCAAGCGCCGGCCGGGCTGGGTTCGCCTCAAACGCCGGCGGGGCTGATTCGCCTCATGCGCCGGCGAGGCTGTTTCGCCTCATGCGCCGGCGGGGCTGAGTGGCCTCAAGTGCCGGCCGGGCTGGATTGGGCCCGGCCGGCGTTGGGTGTTGGGGTGGTCTTGGGTGTCGGCCGGGCTGAGGGGGGCGGCGTCGGTTGGGGGTGGGGTGGGTCAGGGGAGGGTTTTGGTGAGCCAGCGGAAGACGTCGGGGACCATTCGGCGCCAGACGTCGGTGCCGTGGCCGCCGCCGGAGATTTCGGCGAGGGTTATCGCGGTGGGGGGCTTGGCCGCTGCCTTGAGGGCTTGGGCGTCGCCGTAGCCGTCGCCCTTTTCGCCGGCGAGGTAGAGGGAGGTCTTGGGCGGCTGGGGGGCGTTCTTGAGGATGGTGAGGGGGTTGGCGGAGACGCGCAGGGCCGGGTCCTTCGAGGTGACCGAGTCGGCTTCGCCCTTGGGGTCGTTGTAGCCGGACAGGCTCACGCCCGCGCCGTAGCGGTCGGGGTGCAGCAGGGCCATCCGGACCGCGCAGTGGCCGCCGGCGGAGTAGCCCGCGATGGCCCAGTGCTTGGGGTCGGACTCGGCGCGGAAGTTGTCGATCACCATGCGCCGTACGTCGCCGGAGATCCAGGTGTCCGCGTTGGCCTTGCCCGGCACGTCCGCGCAGCCGGTGTCCTCGTTGCCCGCGAGCAGCTTGGTCCGCGGCGAGACCAGGATGAACGGCGCCACCTCGCCCTTGGTCATCAGGCTCTTGAGCTGGCTGTTGACGTCCAGCGTGCCGAACCAGGCCTTGGCCGAACCCGGGTAGCCGGGCAGCAGTTCGACCACGGGGAACTTCTTGTCCGCGAACGCCGGGTCCTTGTACTGCGGCGGCAGCCACACGTAGACCTCGGCCTCGACGGCCGACTGCGGGCCCTTGAGCGTGGTCTGCTGGACGCCGTCGCCCATCTTGCCGTCCGACGCGGGCTCGAACTTGCTGGTCAGCTTGTGTTCGGGCGCCGGCGGCGGCGCCGGCTCGCGGGCCTCGGTCACGTGGCTGCCACCGGTGCCCAGGAAGTCGTCCCAGGTGTCGTAGAGGCTGTTCGCGTTGTTGACCATCACGAAGACCATCAGGATGGCCGTGGCCTGGCAGGTGACCAGCATGAACAGCCGGGCGACGGCTCTGACCGGCTTCGGTCCGGGAATGCGGTTCCAGGCGACCATGGCCAGTGCGAGCGCCGCGATGGCGAGCACGATGGTCGTTATATAGAAGGGAGTACCGGTCAGGCTCACTGTGGTCTTCCAGGGGGATTCAGCGACGGTCCGGACACGGTCAGTCGGCGGTGGGCGGGGACATGTGCCGGCCGAGCCAGCCGAGCAGGTCCGGGAGCATCTTCTTGAAATGCGACGTGAGGTGCCTGCCGGCGGGTTGCTCGTAGTACTCGATGCGTACCGGCGGCGCGGCCTTCGCGACGAACGCCTTGACCAGCCGCACCTCGGCCGCATCCCCGCCGCCCGCGGTCGCGAGCACGTCGATGTCGGCCTTGCCCGCCGCGATCAGCTTCTCCGGGCTGTTGGCCAGCCGTTCGGCCTCGTAGCCCTTCCACAGTGGGGAGTCCGGGTTGAAGTAGCCGTCGATCGGCACCGCGACCTTGAACCGATCCGGGTGCTGCAGGGCGAGCTTGACGCTGCAGAACGCGCCGGTGGACGCGCCCATCACGCCCCAACCGGCGGGATCACGCAGCGTGCGGAAGTTGGCCTTGACCAGGTCGGGGATGTCCTGCGACATCCAGGTGCCCATCTTGGGCTGCCCCGGGATGTCACTGCATTCGAGGCTGCGCTTCTCGTCCTTCTCCAGGTTCTGCACCGGCATCACCATGATGAACGGATGGCTGGTGCCGGCCCGGGACTGGCGGACGGCCTCCTGCTGGATCGGCAACTGGTTGTCGGTCCAGGTGTTGTAGCCGTTGCTCTGGCCGCCGGCGTAGAGCGTGAGCACCGGGAAGCCGTGCTTCGCGAACGCCGGGTCGTTGTACTCCGGGGGCAGCCACACCCACACCTTGCCGGTGACACCCGACTTGGGACCGGTGTACGAGGTCATCAGGATCGGCCCGACCGAGGTGGTCGTGGCGGTCGTGAAGTTCGTGGCGGGGCCGGTCGGCGCGACCACCTTGCTCGGCGCGGTGGGCTTGGCGGGTGGGCTCGCCGCGGTGCCGGAGTGTGTCGGCGCCGCCGTGGACTTGGCGTTTTCGGCCGTCGTATCGCCCGGCGAGCCACACGCGGCTGCGGTCACCGCGACGAGTACGGCACCGAGCAGCGCCGTCGCTCGACGGCGGCGTGCGGAAAGGGGGTTCAAGGGAAGAGCTCCGGCAGGCGTCAGGGGGTGCTGTTGACAAAAACGACCTTAACCGGACATCGAAACGGTCACTCGACGGCTCTGTAACAGCCGTCCATCGATCGGCGGGACGAAAACAGCGTTTTCGTGATTTTACCGTGACCGGGTCACCCCTTCGGTCGAGCCACGAGTGACATTCGGCGGCGGCGAGGGTACCGGCGAGAACGCCGTCGGCCGAAGACAGGAGTCGCCCCTTGTCCCTCACCGCACCCGTTCCGCGGCCCCCCTCTCCCGAGTCGAGTCCGGGTTCGAGGTCGGGGCCGATTCCGCGTACGCACGGACTTCGTGCGACGGTCGTGGTGGCCGTCGTGATGATGTTCGTGATCGCGATTCCCTATCTGCTCAACCGCTCCCTCGTCGGTGCCGCGCCGGTGCGCGCCGGCCAGGTGGTCACGCTGGGCACCTTCCGCTACCGGCCGGCGCCCGACTGGCAGATCGATCGGGGCGCCTCGCAGCGCGATCTGGTCAGTGTGTTGGTCAAGGGCGCGACCACCTATCGGCTGACGCCGCTGGGTCGGCAGTCGTCGGCGGTGGGCGCGTTCAAGGCGGCGGTGCGTCGTTACGAGGCGACCGGGCACGGGCGGATCGGTGGCGATCCGGCCTCGGTGAGCACCGCGCGCGGGCTGACCGGGCTGGTCGCGCCGATCAGCGGAAACACCGTGGCCGGCACGCTCACCGTGCTGGTCGCCGGCGGCCAGGGCCTGGGGATCTCGCTCACCGCCCGGCACACCGCGCCGCTCACCGCGGAGATCGCCGACGACGTGGTGACCATGCTGGACTCGGTGGAGGTGGTCGACTCGTGAGCGTCGCTCCGCTGACCGATCGCCGGGGCCGTCGAGACGCGGGCAGCATCGTGCAGCCCACGCGCGCGGCCTTTTGGCTGTACCCGATCGTGCTCGGGCTCGGCGCCGCGAGCGTGGTGCCCAACTTCATCCGGCTGTCCTCGGCCGCGCCCTCCGGCGCGATCGTCCTGAGCGTGGTGGTCCACACGTTGTGGCTGATCCCGGCGCTCGCGGTGACCACCCACCTGGACCTGTTCGAGCGCGAGCCGCCGGCGTTCTGCGTGGCCGCGGTGCTCTGGGGCGGCGTGGTGGCGACCGGTTTCGCGCTTGTGGCCAACGACAACGTGCTCAGCTATCTGGCCAAGCTGGACCCGAAGTTCGCCACCGACTGGGGCGCCTCGATCTCGGCGCCGGTGGTCGAGGAGACGCTCAAGCTGCTCGGCGTGGTGGTGCTGATCCTGATCAACCGCCGGGTCTTCGAGAGTGTGCTCGACGGATTCGTCTTCGGTGCGCTGGTCGGTCTCGGATTCCAGGTGGTCGAGAACATCATGTACGCGCTGAACGCCGCGATCCAGGCGGGCGAGACCTGGACCGGCGGGATCATGGCCAGCTTCTTCGTGCGTGCCGTCGTCAACGGGTTGTGGAGCCACGCGGCGTTCACCGCGATGACCGGCGCGGGCGCGGCGTACGTGCTGGTCGGCGTGCGGCGGCCGCTCGCGGTTCGGCTCGCGGCGGCCGGCGCGCTGTACACGGTGGCGTGGGGCCTGCACTTCGTGAACAACTCGCCGCTGCCGGAGATCGTGCTGGGGCGCACCGACTGGTACCTGACCATCGTGCAGATCGTGCTCAACGGGCTGGTCGTGCTCGCCGTCGCGAGCTTCGTCTACCGGTGCGCGGCCCGGCAGGAGTATCGCTGGTTCGCGCAGGCGGTCGGCGACGAGCCGGAGCTGTTGCCGCTGCGCGAACTCGCCGCGCTCGCCTCGAACAAGACCCGCAAGATGGCGGTGGAGGCGGCCCGGCGCGAACACGGCCGCAAGGCGGCCTGGGCGCAGAGCCGATTGCAGCGCGCCCAGTTGGGCTATGGCGTCGCGCTGGCCCGCTCCGCCGATCCGGCCACCGACCCCGGGGTGGCCCGCTGGCACCGCCGGATCGACCGGGCGCGGGCCCAGGTGCGGGCCGCCGACACGGAACCGCCCGAGTCGCCGGGCGCGCCGACGCAGCACGCGAGGGTGCGTTCCGAGTTGCCGGAAGTGCCGTAGTCGCCGGTCGTGGGCGGCCTCGACGGGCCTGGGCGGGGAGGCGGCCGGTCCGGTCGGCTCCGGGGCGGCGCCGGCGCGGCGGCCCGGAGTCGATCCGGATGCGGTCGGTCAGCGACAGGTGCGCGAGTCCGGCGCGGTACGCCGGTTCGCCTGTCGGGGCCATTCGGTGTCCTGCGCCCACGCGCTCTCTTCGAGATCGGTGAGCCGGTCCTGGCGCAGCAGGTCCCTGGGTGCGGTGCTGAGGTCACGACGACCGAGCGAACGCGCCACCAGGAGCACGGTCAGGCCGAGCAGACACACGGACACGGCGAGCACGACGAGTCCATCCACGGTGCTCCTCCCTACCTATGCCTATCTATAGGGCAGTTGCCCCTCCATCGTCGCGTGCGAAGCCGACATTGTGAACCCGAGCCGGATGAACACCGGGCGACATGTCGGGTCGCGTCGTCACCGGGCATCCGGGGACTCGGTGTCGGCCATGATCCGGCGTTGTCGCTCGGTTCCCGTATCGAAGAACGCGTCCAGGTACTCGGTTGGTTCCAGGGGACTGTCCCGGGCCAGCGAGAAGACCTCCATGCCGTGTCCGACCTGCGCGTCGAACAGCCGGAACGCCTGTGCGAGACCCAGGTATTCGGCGTCGTTCACATCGCGGGCGTATTCGAGCGCGTCGGCCTCGGCCAGTGCGATGGCCTCGGCGAGGCTGCCGGCGTGCCACAACGTGATGCGTTCCTCGTAGATGTCCGGCTGATGATGGAACAGGCAGCGGACGGAGTGCCAGGCGGGATCCTCGGTGTGTGTCGGGGTGTCAGACGATTCGGTCACGCGGCCGAGTGTGCCGGCGCCCGGTCACGGGTTCGGCACGGTTGCCCTTCGGGAGCGGTACGCCGGCGCTCGCGCCGGTGTGGGCCCATCACGCGTTCGCGCCGCACGCCCTCGGACACCCCGCCCGCCGTCCACGTCCTCGGGGCGAAATGAATTGGGCGGGCGCCGACGGCCCGGTGACAATGGCCGGGTGAGCGCACCGATCGAGGCGATGGACCGCAATCTCGCCGAGCACGCCTGTCACCTGCATCGGGTGACCCCCGGGATGCGGGTATACGAGGACGATCACGTGCTCGTCGCGGACAGCGGCCTGACGCACGACACGTACAACATCGTCGCGGGCGCGCGGCTGACCGAACGCACGGTGGGGCCGGCCGTCGAGCGCACGGTGCACCGGGTCGCGGCGACCGGGCGGCCGTTCTCGTGGTGGGTCACCCAGGGGTCGCGGCCGACGGATCTGGCCGAGCGCCTGGTGGCGTACGGCCTGCCGGTCGCCGAGCAGGAGGTGGCGATGTGGACGCGGTGGAGTCGGAGCACCGGTGCCGAGATCGTGCCGCCGGACGGGTTCCGGATCGAGCGGGTGCGCACGCGCGCCGGGCTGCTCGACTTCGCCGAGGTGCTCGCCGCGCTCTGGACACCGTCCGCGCGGGACGTCGTACGGTTCGCCGAACTGACCGCACAGGCCGCGCTCGAATCCGCCGCGCGCTACCTGGTGGGATATGCGCACGGGCGGCCGGTGGCCACCGCCGAGGTGTTCCTGCACGCCGGCGTCGCGGGTGTGTACAACATCGCGACGCTCGCCGCGCATCGCCGGCGCGGGTACGGCGCGGCCCTGACCCGGGCCGCGTTGGACGCGGCGGTCGACGAGGGCCATCCCGTCGCGGTGTTGCAGGCCTCGGCGGTGGGTGAGCCCGTGTACCGGAAGCTGGGCTTCGAGGTACTCGGGCCGGTCACCGAGCATGCGATCGCGCGTTCCGACGGCGGGTCGAACGCGGGGGTCGGGCAGGCTACTTGAGCAGCTCCGGGTGCAGCGCCTCGACCATCCGGCGCATGCCGTCCCGCCAGTTCACGGTGGTGCGGCCGGTGATCGCGTGCATCCGGGTCAGGTCCAGCGTGACCGAGTCGATGGTTGCGTCGGTGGGGTTGAACTCGGGTGTGACGCCGGTGAGTTCGGCCAGGTAGCCGCACCACTCCTCGATGCTCACCGGGTCGCTGCCACCCCAGTTGACAGTGCACACCTCGGGCGTGGCCGCCGCGAGCAGCGCGGGGAGCGTGCCGGCGATGTCGTCCACGTGGATCGGGTGGTAGATGCTCGGCGCGTTGGTGTGCACGTCGATCGGGGCGTCGCCGAGCATCATCTCCAGGTGGATCCCGGGCCAGCCGCCGTTGTCGCCGTACGGGACCGACAGGCGCGCGATCGTGGTCGGCAGCGCGAAGCGGCGCGCACCCCAGCGGGCGGCGCCCTCGGCCGCGATCTTGCAGATGCTGTACGTCTCCAGGAACGACCACACGCCATGGTTGTCGCCCAGTGACGCGCTCTCGGCGAGCTCCTTGTGGCCGGCGGGCTGGTACACGGCCGTGGAGGAGCAGTGCAGGAACGCGCGGGCGGCCTGGTGGTGTTCCATCAGGGACAGGACGCCGCCGGCGTTGGCGTCCAGGTCGATGTTCCAGTCGCCGTTCTTGGCGACGGCGAAGTTGATCACGTAGTCGGCGTCGGCGGGAAGTGCCGCGACGTCGCCGGCGGCGAGGTCGATCTTGACGCAGGTGACGCCTGCGGCCTCCAGGCGGGCTCGGGCCTCGTCGTCCTGGAAGCGGGCCGCGCCGTATACGTCGTTGTCGCGGGCGAGGATCTTGGCGACCGGTTCGGCGACTTGGCCGGTGGCTCCGGTGACGACGATTTTGGCGCCGGTCAGGGGCGGTGTCATGGGTCCTCCGTGCAGTTCGCTGCGCTTTGCTTGTGGGATGGGTTCGGTGGCGTTCGGGTTTTTGTCCTCAGGCGCCGGACGGGCTGGATTGGCCTGGGTCGGTTGTCCTCAAACGCCGGACGGGCTGTGGGGGGGTGGGTGGGTCGGGGTGTCCTGCGGACGGCCTGTCCTCAAGCGCCGGACGGGCTGGAGGGGTTGGGGGGCGGGTGGTTCGGTGGGCGTTTGGGGTGTCCTGCGGGGGCTTGTCCTCAAGCGCTGGGCGGGCTGGAGGGGTTGGGAGGTTGGGGGGCGGGTGGTTCGGTGGGCGTTTGGGGTGTCCTGTGGACGGCCTGTCCTCGAGTGCCGGGCGGGCTGGTTTCGGGGGTGGCTTGCTCTCAAGCGGCGGATGGGCTGGAGGGGGTTGAGGGTTGGGTTGGATTGCGGGTGTGTGGGGGTGTTCCTTGGGCGGGTGTTTTCGGGTGTTGGGTCGGCTGGTGGGTTGGGGTGTGGGCGCACGTTAGTGGAGGTTGGGGTTGGGGGGAAGGGGAGCGCGGAGGGGGTTTGTCGGGTGGGGGCGGGGATGGAACGGGAGGTGGTGGTTGGGCGTCTCGGGGGGTGGGGGGAGCTGCGGTTGGGGGCGCTTGTGGGGTTGATGGGGAGTTGTCGGTTGTGCGGGGCGTCGGTGGCCGATGCGTGGCATGGGTATTGCGAGGGGGTGTTGTGCGGGGCGGATCTGGCCGGGCAGCGGGTGGGGGATTCGGGGCTTGCGGTGCAGGTCGGGTTCGAGCGGGCGCGGGTGGCTGCGGTGCTCGGGGAGGTGGTCGAGGGGCGGCTGGTGGTGCGTAATCGTGGGGGCGCGGCGGAGTGGTTTCGGGGGCGGGTGTTCGACCCGGAGCGGGTCGTGGTGGTGGAGCCGGAGCCTGGTGTGCCGATCGGGCCGGGGGCGCAGGTGGTGTGGACGGTGCGCTACCGGGTGCCGTGCGAGGTGGGGGCGGGGTTGCTGTATCACGCGGCGGTGCGGGCCGAGGCGGTGCGGGATCGGCGGGTGGGGGCGGCGGCGGTGCTCGACGTGCGGATTCGGGGTGGTACGGACCGGGTCGATCGGACCGATGGGATTGACCGGGGCGGTCGGACCGACGGGGCTGGTCGGGTCGAACGGACCGATGGGGCTGGTCGGGGAGTTGACCGGGTCGACGTCAGAGGGTCCAGTCGGGGGCGTGTCGGGCCACCAGGTGTTGCCATGCGGGTACGCCGCCCTTGAGGGGCCAGGCTCGGGTCAGGCCGTAGCCGGCGCGGAGGCGGAAGAGGTCTCGGGCGAGTTGCCGGCCGGCGTCGCGTACCGCGTTGCTCGCGGAGACCTCGGGGACATCGGCGATCGCGGCCATGCGGCGCTCGTAGCCGTCCACCGGACCGGCCACGTACACGTCGTGTTCCGTCGGGCGGGAGAGCACCAACAGCGGTGGTACCCGGCCCTCGGCGAGCGACGCGGCCAGGCGGTCGTGGCCGTCCAGGACCAGGTGCGTCTGGAGCATGCTGACCCACCACACCAGGACCGGTGGCAGCGAGCCGTCCCGGACCTGCTTGCGATACGCCTTGACCCGCCCGTCCTCGGCCGACGCGAGCGGGTGCAGTGGCAGGATCTCCCAGTAGTGGTAGGTGTGCGCGTTGAAGTCGATGTGCCCCTCGGGCCACGAAGGCAGGGTCGGCGCGGCGAACTCCGGGAAGCGCAGCCGGGTGCGATCGATGTCCCGCGACAACACCCACGTGCCGCCGTACAGCGGCCCGTTCCGGCTCAGCTCGTCCGCCATGCGGTGAGCCCAACGGGGGTACCAGGCCGGGTCGTTCACCGTACCCACGGCGCGTGCCTCGGCGGCCCGCAGCGGGGCGAGCGGGGAGCGGTACGGGGTGGGGCAGCGGTAGTCCACGCCGTACCACTCGGGGTCGACCTCGGCGAGGAGCAGTGGGGCCGGTGTCGGTAGCGGCGAGGGTGCGTACGCTTCGGGGCCGCTTTCGGCGGAGGTGTCGATCAGTACGAATCTGCGGTTGTGCGCCGCCAGCAGGCGCAGCGACGGTCGCGCCGACTCCGGGACGTCCAGGCGCAACGCGTCCCAGTCACCGCCCGGCCGGGTGAGATTCGTGCGATCCATCCGGTGATCCTAGAGCCGCAGGGCGATCAGGCCGGCAACATGTCCGGAATGAAGGCATCGCTGTGGTTCACCTGGACCCTGTCGGGTTCCGGTTGGGCCGACTGCACCATCGCCGACCATTCGGGCGAGGCGCAGTTGCTCGTCTCCTACATCACCTACGCGCCCGAGGAACTGATCGGCGCGGTCACCCGGCTCGCGCTCGGCGAGGCGGGTGACCACAAGGTGATGTTCGAGGCCGAGCCGAACGGCTATCTGTGGCACCTGAGTCCGGACGGCGACGCGGTGGACATCCGGATCGTCGAATACGCCGACGCGTCCGTGCGCACTCGGCCCGGCGACGTGTTGTGGGAGGCGCGCCACCCGATCGAGATGCTCGCGCGCAGCGTGCTGCGCGGGTTCGACCGGGTGGACGGCGACCTGGGCGAGGACGGTTGGTACGCCGACTGGCGGCGGCCGTTCCCGCGCCGCGAGTTGGAAGCGCTGCGGATGGCGTGGCGCAAGCTGGGGATGTGAGCGGGCGCGGGTGTGCGTCGGCTCCGGACCGGAACGGCAACTGCCGTGCTCGGAGCGCCACTTCGGGATCGGCCGACCGTGCCGCGAACTGCCCGGGCGACCTTCGGGGATGGACGACGCACCCTGGGGCCATCGGGGTGTCCGGGAGATCGATTTTCGGCGTGCCGGGGTGTCGGGCGGGTCCGTGGTGCGACGCTTGGAGGCATGACGGCACCTCGTGATCCATCCACTCCGGACGTGACCATCCATACCGGCGGCGCCCTGTGGCCCACGCCGGGGCAGTTGCGGGCCGAACTGCCGGACGGGGCAAGGGAGGAGTTCGAGGACGAGTACGGCCGGGCGCTGGACTACGCGCGCGACGCGGGGGATCTGGCCCAGCTCGCGAACGTGCTGATCCCGTGGCAGCGGCGGCTCGTGCACCACCGCAACGGGGACTACGAGGCCGTGTTGGAACGGGCCCGACGGATTCGGGACGGCGACCTGTCGGGGGTCGTCCCGACGCCGCGCACGGACCGGTTGTTCCGGGCGCACCGGTGAACTATGGGGTCGAGTATCACGTCGAGGCCGAGGCGATCCGGCGCACCCTGCCGGCCGCCGCCCGCCGCGCCTGGGCCGAACTGGAGCGACGACTGCGCAACGACCCGTGGAATGCCGGCGCGCGGATGAGCGGCGGTCTCAAGGACACCCTGGAGGCGGCGTTCGCGGCGCACGGCTTCGCGACGTACATCGTGCAGGAGAACCGGGTGATGGTGAGCGTGATCAACCTGGTGTGGATCGGCTGAGCGCGGTGCGGGGTTCGCGGCGACCCGGGTGGGTTCGGCTCAGTCGGTGGTGAGAGTGAAGTGGTGGGTGGGGAAGGTCAGCGGGATGTCGGCCGGGCCGCTGGGGCAGACCGCGTGCAGGGTGCCGGTCGGGGTCAGGTCGAGCGTGCCGGCACGGAAGGATCGGGGCACCTGGAACGCGAGTTCGACCGAGGCGAGATAGGGATTCGGCTGCGGGGAGGCGTTCAGGACCGGGACGCGGCGGCCGTCCGGGAGGCGGAGCACCACCTCGTCGGCGAGCTTTTGGCCGTAACCGAAGGTGCAGTCCGCCGGGCCCGAGCCGGTGGAGTCGGCGGCCGGGGGGCGTAGTCGGGCGTACAGGCCGATCAGTACGAACCGCGCACCCTGCGGGGCGGTGCCGACCTGCGGCAGCTGATCGGTGACCCTGGGCGGTTCGGGCTTGGTGCCGACCCCCACGGCCAACTCCAGGGCGAGCGGCCGGCCCTGCCACGAGGTGGTGGCCGAGACGACACCGTCGGAATAGCCGGTGATCCGGCGATCCGGGGCCGCGGCCGCGGTGTCGCCGCAGGCCGCGCAGCAGGCGGCGGCGAGCAGGGCGAGGACGATCGGCGGTACCGCGCCGCGCCGCACGGACACGCTTCGCCGTGGCCTGGGCACGTACTCGCCTCCTTGCTCCCGGTTGCCGCGTCCATGCAATCAGGGGTTCGGTCGGGGGGACACCTTTGCGCGCGGATCGGCGGGAAGTCCCTCACCACCGACGAGGCCGGCCGGGCGTACCGACCAATCCTGCCCGGTCCGGCTGTGGGCGGGGCGTCGGGACGGTGGATTCCGGGTGTCATATCGTCTGGAAATCGTCGGCCACAGCGCCGCCGGAACGGGAACGGGAGAACGAACGATGACGGAGCACGACGTGTTGGCCCAACGGTTCGAGGAGAACCGGAGCCACCTGCGGGCGGTGGCGTACCGCATGCTCGGCTCGTTCAGCGAGGCCGAGGACGCGGTACAGGAGACCTGGTTGCGGCTGGACCGCTCCGACATCGGCGATGTGCACAACCTCGGCGGCTGGTTGACCACCGTGGTCGGCCGGGTGTGTCTGGACATGCTGCGCTCGCGCAAGTCCCGGCGCGAGGACATGTGGGACACCCACGTACCGGACCCGATCGTCTCCCGGGCGGAGGGAGCCGACCCCGAGGAACTCGCGGTACTGGCCGACTCGGTCGGGCTGGCGATGCTGGTCGTGCTGGACACGCTCCCGCCCGCCGAACGATTGGCCTTCGTCCTGCACGACATGTTCGCGATGCCGTTCGACGACATCGCACCGATCGTGGACAAGTCGACCGCGGCGACCCGGCAACTCGCCAGTCGGGCCCGGCGCAAGGTCCAGGGGGCCGCACCCGAGCCGGACCTGCCTCGGCAGCGCCGGATGGTGGACGCCTTCCTCGCCGCCTCCCGGGGCGGCGACTTCCAGGCCCTGCTGGACCTGCTGGACCCCGACGTCCTGCTCCGCGCCGACACCGGTGGCGGCCCGATCGGTGTGTCGCAACTGGTCCGCGGCGCCCGTGCGGTGGTCGAGCAGGCGCTGAGCTTCGCCCGCTTCGCGCAGTACGCCCGGCCGGTGTTGATCAACGGGGCGCCGGGCCTGTTGAACGCGCCGGGGGGCCACCCGTTCGGGGTGATGGACTTCACCATCGTGGGCGACCGGATCGTCGAGATCAACATCCTGGCCGACCCCACCCGCCTGGCCCGGCCCGAGATCCAGGAGCTGGCGGGGCCGCGCGGTCCGGTCGACCCGGAGCTGGGCGGGCTGCTGGGGCTGCCCACGGACTGAACCGTCCGGGCGCCGTCGACGGCCCGACTCCGTTGTGGGTCGGGTCAGTTCGACGGCCCTGCGGTGTTCCCGTCGTTCGCGGTGCCCGGGGTGATCAGACCGCTCTCGTAGGCGAACACCACCGCCTGGGCGCGGTCGCGCAGGTCGAGCCTGCCCAGGATGTGGCTCACATGGGTCTTCACCGTCTGCTCGGCGAGCACGAGATGGGCGGCGATCTCACTGTTGGAGCGGCCCTGGGCGATCAACCCGAGCACCTCGGTCTCGCGCGGGGTGAGGGCGCCCAGGCGGGTCGAATTCGCCCGGGTGATCGGCCGGTTGCGGGCGAAGTCGGCGATCAGCCGACGGGTGATCGAGGGCGCGAGCAACGCGTCGCCGGCCGCGACGATCCGGACCGCGGCGATCAGGTCGGCCGGCGAGGCGTCCTTGAGCAGGAAGCCGCTCGCCCCCGCGCGCAGCGCCTCGTAGACGTAGTCGTCGATGTCGAACGTGGTCAGCATCAACACCTTCGGCGCCGGGGCCGACCCGCCCGGTCCGCCGAGCAGTTCGCGGGTCGCGGCCAGCCCGTCCAGGATCGGCATCCGGACGTCCATCAGGACCACGTCGGGCCGGGCCACCCGGGTCAGCCGCACGGCCTCGCGGCCGTCGGCCGCCTCGCCGACCACTTCCAGGTCCGGTTGGGCGGCGAGCAGCGCGGCGAAGCCGGCGCGGATCATCGCCTGGTCGTCGGCGATCA
Source organism: Embleya sp. NPDC005971 (assembly GCF_040629175.1). Classification (NCBI taxonomy): domain Bacteria; kingdom Bacillati; phylum Actinomycetota; class Actinomycetes; order Kitasatosporales; family Streptomycetaceae; genus Embleya; species Embleya sp. NPDC005971. The sequence goes on from NZ_JBEXUX010000058.1 coordinate 28,288, forward strand.
CTACGGTGGTCATGCCGCTCCGGGGGTGGTCGGGGCCGGCGTGGTGTCGGCCGGCGGTAGGGGAAGCATGGCAGCGACCAGGAAGCCACCGTCGGGCAGCGCCTCGGTGTGCAACTCGCCGGCCAGCATCGCGACCCGCTCGCGCATGCCGATCAGACCGTGGCCGGTGCCGGCCGCCGCGGCGGACGTTTGCAGGTGCGGCTCGACGGGGCGGCCGAGAGCCTTTGCGGCCCCCGGAGTTCCCGAAGCCCCCGCGGGTTCGGCCGCTTCGGGCGCGGAGTTCACGACGGTGATTCGCAGCGCCGAGGCGTCCCCGGTCACGTGGACGCGTACCGTGGCGCCCCGGGCGTGCCGGACCACGTTGCTCAGCGACTCCTGGACCAGCCGGTACGCGGACAGTTGTACGCCCACCGGGACCCGGTCGGGTGCGGGCACGGTGTCTGCGACGGACAGGTGCGCGTCGAGGCCGGCCCGGTGCGCGGTCTCGATCAGGACCGGCAGCTCGGCCAGGCCCGGTTGCGGGCTGTGCTCGGTGTCGGCGTCCGTGTCCCGGCGCAGCACGTGCAGCAGCCGGCGCATCTCGGTGAGCGAACGGCGCGCCTCGGCCGCGATCGAGGCGAACTCGTCGACGGCGGCGGGCGGCAGGTCGGCGATCCGATAGGGCGCGCTGTCCGCCTGCACGGTGATCACCGACATGTGGTGGGCCACCACGTCGTGCAACTCGCGGGCGATCCTGGTGCGTTCCTCCAGGAGGGTACGCCGGGCGTGCTCGGCCTGGCTGATCTCCTCGACCACGACCAGTCGGCGCTGGGCGGCGCTTCGGCCGCCGATCGCCTCGGCGGTGAGCGGGGCCAGCGCGGACAGGATCGTCACCGGCAGCAGCGCGTCCAATTGCACCGGGCCGCGCGACAACACCAGGGCCGTACCGGCCGCGATCAGGATCAGCCACAACGCGACCGACACGCGCCGCGGCGCCCGCAGCGCGATCACCGACAGCACCACGACCAGGGACCACACCGAGGTGACCGCCCACGGCCAGGGCTCGGAGTCGGACACCGGATGGGTCGGCAGCGCCGTCGCGATCGCCGCGGCCAGCGCCAACCACCAGGCGGCCAACGGGCGATACCGGCACAGCAGGATCGGGGCAGCGCGGGCGATGGCGGCGATCGTCGCGCCGGCGCCGGATACGTCGTAGTGCTGGTACAGGTCGAGCCACCCGGCCACCGCGCCCGCCAACGCGAGCACGAACAATACCCGGGTGCTGCGGCGGCCGGGCGGCAGCGCGGCCACCGAGCCCGGCGACACCGTCTCGCGCAGCGTGGCCACCAGGGTCGACGGTCGAACGATCTTCACGGTTGGTGATGGTATGCCCGAGTGGGCCGGTCGGTCGGACTCGGCGACGGCGGTGTGCACGGCGACCTCCGGTTCAGGCCGGCGAGGCGAACGTGCGGCGGGCGAGCCCGGCCTGCACGTCGGTGAGCGCCTTGATCAGACACAGGCACACCGCGAGGAAGGCGAGCCCGCCGATCGCGTGCACGGCCCAGACCCCGGCCAGGGTCGGCCCGCCCCACGCGTGGTGATAGTCGGTGTCGCCGTACCAGATCGGGTAGGTCAGGTTGCGCAGCGTGTTGCCGTACGCGTAGCCGGCCAGGATCAGCGTCGGGATGCCCAGTGCGGCGTCCGGCAGGCTGTGGCCGAGCACCCGCAGCGCACCCGGGCCGGCCCCGGCGGTCGCGTCGGCCGGCCCCGAATCCAGAAAGCGCCGGGCCGCCGTGAGTCGCAGTCGGGCCGCGCGGGAGGACCGACCGGTGAGCACCAGGCCGATGCTCAGCAGGCCCAGCGGCAGCGCGATCAGTGCGTACACCGAGCGGCGGGCGGCCTCGCGCGGCGAACTCGGCACGCATCGGCGCAGTGCGCGAGGGACGCGACCGGCATGAGAGCGAGTGGGGGTGGGGCGGGCGGCGGTGAGCGTCATGGCGAGGTCCTTGGGGTGTGCCCCCGAGTACGCGGCGCGGGTTGTTCGGTACTCGGGTGTGGTGCTCGGCGCCGGGGACGGCGTCGTGTTTCCCAAGGTAGGAGGCGGGACGGCGGTGGACATCACACCGCGGCGCCAACCCCGAAGTGATACCGGGGTAGGGGGTCGGCGTGCCGGAACGACGAGGCCGCCGGGTCGCGGACGACCCGGCGGCCTCGGCCGATGCGGGAATTCGGGGCCTCGGGACGGTGGCCGAGGTCCGCCGGTCAGGACGAGGGCGTGTGCGCCTCGGCGTCCTTCTTGGCGTAGTGCTCGCGTTCGCGTCGGTCCGCGCGCAGGATGCCGCGGATCACGAAGGTGAAGCCGACCGCGACCACGAGGAAAGGGGTGAGTTCGGCGAAGGCGCCGAGGGCGTTCAACACGATGACTCCCAAAGGTGGTGCAGCCGTACGACCGTGCCACCGGCCGAACCGGTCGCACGAACCGCAGACGGCCCGCTCCGCCGTTCGTCCTCCGAGCGGCGCCACCACAGTACCGCCCACGCCGATGGCGACCGCCGGCGACCACGGGTCGGCGGCGCCGGTGCTTGACTGGCGCCCATGTCCCTGGATCTGATCGTCGTCTATACGTCCCGACTCGGCGCGTGCTGTGACTTCTACGGGTCGCTCGGTCTCGACCTGGTCCGGGAACGCCACGGGACCGGTCCCGAGCACTACGCGGCGACGCTCGCCGACGGCGTCGTGGTGGAGCTGTATCCGGCGCGGCCCGATCGGCTCACCGGCTATCTGCGGCTCGGCCTGACCCTGGAGACCTCGCCGCTCGGGCCGGGCCGGCACCGGTCGACCGACCCGGACGGGCGGCACGTGGAGGTCGTGGTGCGGGCCGGGTGATCGGTCGGCGAAGCGCAGCACCGACCGCGGTCGGTGCTGCGCGGGCGGTCGGCGCGGTCAGCGCGGGCCGCCGGCGGCTTCGGCGAAGCGGCGGAGGTCCTCGACGTGGGCGCCCCAGCCGTCGCGGTGGGCGGCGGCCAGGTTCGGGCCGTCCGGGAGGCGGTTCCAGCCGGTCTCGCGGACCCGGAGCTGGGTGCCGGGGCGGGCCCGGGTCAGCTCGATGGTCACCGTCGTGGACGCCGCCCAGTCGTCGTCGGCCCAGGTGAACCGCAACATCCGACACGGGTCGAGCGCCTCGACGCGGCCGGTGGTCAGGCGGGCCTCGCCGTTCGCCCCGCTCCAGCGCTCGGACAGCCGACCGTGCACCCGCGCGTCCAGATCCAGGTAGCTCCACCACGACGCGCGCGTGTCCGCGTCCACGAGGGCGCGCCAGACCGCCTCGGCAGGCGCGGCGATCACGACACTGACCTCGACGAGCGGTTCACGGACCATGCATCAACGGTAGATCTCGCGAACGCCCACGTCAGCCCGCCAACGGTTCGCGAAAGGTCCGCTGAAGGTCAAGTTTGCGCCGTCGGTGCGCCGTGCGCGCCGCCGCGGCCGGAAAGTGCCGTCGGAGTGTGGACAGTGCCGAACCCCGAGGGGATCTTTTGTCGGCAATTGAACTCCTTTGCCGGAAATAAGAGATCGGCTCGGTGCGTCTGCCGGTGGTCGCCCGCCCCGCCCACCGGCGATTCGTCGATTGGCGATCACCGGGGATGGGGAACGCACAGCCACAGGTGCGTACTCCGCATCGCCGGCCATCGGGAGGAATCCGCCCATGCCCCACCCGCCGATCGCAGCTCTGCGAAGCGCGTTCACCGCGTCCGCCAAACCGGGCAGCCAGGACTGGCCCACACTCGCCGACTTCACCGCCTTCGCCGCCGCCGGCCGCGCCTGTGGCCGAGCCCCGCTGATCGGGCTGCCCGGCTGGACCTGCGACGACGCCGCACGCGTGTTGGCGCTGGCCGAACTGGCCGACCGCACGCCCGAGGGCGACCTGTCCGCCCACCTGCGCACCCTGTACTGGCGCGGCGACGCGCACGAACGCCGGGCCGTGCTGCGCGCGTTGCCCTACCTCGCGGTGACCCGACAGGATCCGGCACTGGCCACCGCCCTGGTCGAGGACGCCCTGCGCACCGGCGACCCCCACCTGATCGCCGCCGCCCACTTCGCCGCAGCCGTCCCCCCGACCGACCCGACCAGGGCCTGACCGAACACGCTCGACACCGTTCCGACCACCGACGTCGGCCACCCCCCACCCACCCATGGGTGGCCGACCCGGCCCGATCCCAGGCCGCCCGGTGGCCCTCTCGTCCGGGCTCAGGCGGTGAGTTCGTCCAGCGCCGTCGTCCACGACGCGCACAGCGACTCGGCGAACTCCGAGGGCAGGCCGGTGTCGGCCACGGCACTCACGTACAGGCTGTCCTCGAAGGTGGCCAGGAACATCCCGAACGGCATACCTCGGGGCAGGCCGCCGAAGGGGACCGCGCCGATCAACGGCGACCCGCGGAACGCGTACGGCCGGCGCAACCAGCGGTGGATCGGCCCCGCCGCCAGATCCACCTGCCACGGCGAGGTCGCCGCCCGCAACCGCCAACGTGCGCCGGCAGCCGGGCGCGCCGCCCGGATCGCCTCCGTGACCAGGGTCAGCCGTCGGGCCGGATCCGCCTGGTCGCACGGCAGCCGCACCCGCGCGGGGCGGGCATGGGCTCCCGGCTCCGGGTGGTGCGAATCGCCGCAGGAAGTCGGCACCAGGGCCCAGACCGGTCGCGGCCCGCGCCGCCACGGGACGCCCGCGTCGTCCCGCAGCGCGCCCGCGAGCGCGGTCAGGAACAACTCGTCCGGGTCGGCCCACGCCGCACGCAGCCGCCTGGCGTCCAGCGCCAACCAGGCCAGCCGCCGCGTGCCGGTCAGGCCCCGCGTCGCGAACGGCCGGCCGGCCGGCGGCACCGGAGGTCGCACCCGGGCCCGCACCCCGGGATCACCGACCGCCGGCCGGTGCGTCGGCGCGGCGTCGATCGGCTCCACGCCGAACAGCCGCCGACCCACCTCGACCACCGACGCGCCGTCCAGCAGCGCGGGGTGCGCCTTGACGATCACCGCCCATTCGTCGCGCGCGTGGCCGTGCACCAGGCGGGCCTCCCACAACGGCCGGTCCCGCGGCAGCCGAGCCGCCAACGCGTCGTCCACGGCCGCGTCGAGCCGCCCCGGCCCGGCCGCCTGCGCGTGTACGTGCCGGGCCGGATCCAGCGGGCCGCGTCGGCGATAGCCGCCGTCCGTGCGGTACGCCAGCGTGGGCACCCGCCACAACCGTGCCGCCACCGCCTCGCGCAGATCCTCGACGGTCGGCGCGAGCCCGCGAAAGCGCAGCACGCAACCGAGTTCGACCGAACCGACCCGATCCTGCCGACCTTGCTCCGGGTGCGGGAGCGCGCCGCCCCGCCGGCCGCTGTGACCGGGCCGAACGCAGTCCACCAGGTAGTCGCGATCGACCCCGACGGCCGAACGCGGCTCGCCCAGCAGCGCCCGTACGCCCGAGTCGTCATAGCTGCGACGGTGCGTCAGATACGGCGTGAACGCCGCGTGCGCCTCCGCGAGCCGCTCCACGCCGGTCGGCCGGGTGGGCGGTTCGGCGACGAACCGCAGCCGGACCGGCAGGAATTCGGCCAACACCTCGCGAACGACCTCGATCGGCACGTCCTGCGGATGCCGCACATGGTAGACGTCCACACCGCCGGACCCGGCGACGTCGGCCAGCCTGGTCATCACCCGCGCGGCCTCGTGCACCGGCACGAAGTTGAGCCGGCCCTCCGGCGCCGAGGTCAGTCGCAACACCGGCCGCAGCCGCCGCGGCAACCGCGCCGCCCAGCCCAGCGCCGCACAACCGCCGGTCGCCTCGGCGCGTTCGACCAGGTAGCGCAGGGCATTTCCCGGCACGCCCGGCCGATCGGAGACCAGCGTGGTCGGCCGCAGGATCATCGCCGCCCGACCCGATCGGGCCGCCCAGTCCCGGACCAGCACCTCGGCCTCGTACCTGGACCGTTCGTAGTCGTTCTCGAAACCACCCGCGTCGTCGCGCAGTTCCTCCTTCACCGTGCCCTCGCGCCGGGCACCGGCCACATACGCGGTGCTGATGTGCAACACACGCGGCCGGCGTCGGCCGATCTCGGCCAACTCCAGCAGATGCCGGGTGCCTTCGACGTTGACCGCACGCAACTCGGCCGCGCCGGCGTCGACCCGGCGATCACCGGCGCAGTGCCAGATCGCGTCGAGCGAGTCGGCCAGCGTGGCGAAGTCCGCCCGGGGCAGGCCCAGCCGAGGCAGCGTCAGATCGGTCTCGACGATCCGCAGCCGCTCGGGGAGCCGCCGCACCAACTCGTCGGGAGCGGCGATGACTTCCAGAAAGGCCCGAATCCGGTCGAGCGCGCCGCGGGAGCCGGCATGGGACAACACGGTGATCGTGCGGTGTCGGTCGAGCAATTCGCGGAGCAGATGGAGGCCGAGAAATCCGGTGGCTCCGGTGATGGCGACGCGCATGGATCAGCAAGCTCCTTGCAGTTTCTTCCAGATGGCCGGACGGGGCGTCATGTCGACCGGGTCGATACGCGGCGAGTCGGGCCGATGGCGCGCTGCGCCGGGGCATGCGTGGTCGAGGTCTTCCCTGGGACGAGTGGGTTTCGTCAGGACGCTAGTCGCCGAACGGTCGGCACCCGGACGGTATTGGGCCAACCGATGTCGGCGTCACCCGATCGGGTTCGCGATCGAGGGCGAGCGCAGGCCGGCTCGCGGCCGGCCAAGGTGGTGACCGGGAACCAACGATTGTGCCTCGGCCGGCCGGCCGATACCCCCGAAAGAAGCTTTCTTGACTGTTTTCGCTCGGTGGCGGCACCCGGGGGGTCTACGGTCTGGAGCGGGACGAGCGCCCGGGTCTGCCCGAGCGCGCCAGGACCAGGGGGCATGCGTAGATGGACACTTCCCAGGCCGGGGCCACCGTGGCCGCGGTGGGATCGATGGCGTACGGAAGCCACTGCTGCTTCGTGTCGGCGGACGACGAGATCGTTCGGCTCGCGGTGCACAGCTATGTTCGGGACGGTTTGTCCGCCGACGATCGGGTGCTGTGTCTGCTCGGTCGGCGCGACCGGACCTGGCTGATGAGTACGCTGTCCGAAGGGCCCGCGTGGCCGGCCGAACGCGAGGCGGACGGCTCGCTCGTGGTCGTCGATGTCGGCCGAACGCCGCTGTGGGAAGGCGAGTTCTCGCCCGAGGGGATGGCCGAGACGTTCTTCGCGGCGGTGGACCAGGCACTCGCGGACGGCTTTCGGGGCCTGCGGGTCTGCGGTGACATGACATGGGGCCGGGCGGGCGGTGTCGCGTACGACGACCTGCACGAGTTCGAACGGCTCGCGGGACTGGGTCTGCCCGGCCGCCGGGCGATGGGCTTTTGCCTCTACGACCCGCGCGAGTTCAGCTCCGTCCAGGTCGACGCCCAGGAACGACTGCACCCGATCGTCGCGGGCACCGGGCACGCTCGGCCGCCCAGCCTCCAGGTCACCGACACCACCCTGGGCCTGCGGCTGATCGGCGAGGCCGACGTGGCCACCCACGCCCTGTTGGAGGAGGCGCTGCGTCGGGCGGCCCTCGCGCAGTCGGGACACGACCTGGTGGTCGACCTGTCCGCGCTGGAGTTCGCCGACCTGGGCGCGATGGAATCCCTGTACCGGACCGCGGGCGCGCTGGCCCCGCACCGGCGGCTGGTGCTGCGTGCCGCCGGGCCGGCCGTACGCAAGGTGCTCGACCTGCTCGGCTGGAGCGGCGCGGGTGGCTTGATCGTGGACGGGGACCGTCCGTCCGGGGAGCGGAGTGGGGGAACGCAGTGACCGGCCCGAAGCACGATCGCGCCCGAGCCCGTACCGGTGGCGGCCCGGTGGAGGTGTTGCCGTTCGGTGCTTCGGACCTGTGCCTGGTGCGCGCGGTGGTGCGCCGGCACGCCGACGCGGTCGGCCTGGCCGACGACCGGCCCGACTGTCTGGTCCTGGCGGTGCACGAGATCGCCGCGTGCGCGGTCACCGCCGGCTCGAAGCCGGCCCTGCTGCGCTGCGTGCCGCGCACCGGGCGGGTGGTGTGTGAGATCCACGCGAGTAGTGACGAGCACAACGGCTGCCGACGGCGAACCTTCCCGCGGCTGACCGACAAACACGAGACACCCGGCCGCGGCCTGTGGATCGCCCGGGCGTTGTGCGACGAGGTCGAGGTGGCCGAGTGCGCGGAGGGCGTGGTGGTCCGGATGACGATGCACCTGGCCGCCCCGGACCCCGCGCCCCGGCTGCCGCAGGACGAACAGACCTGCGGCAACGCCGAGGCGGGGGCGGAACGCCCCTGACGGCGGCCGGCATCGCAGCGCCGGACGCCCGGGTGTGACACCGTCGGGCGGATGACGAATCAAGGGGAGATCGCCCGGGCCGTGGTCTCGGGCGCGGCGGCCACGCCCGGTCCGGAGCGTACGGCGATCTTCGAGGCGGTGCGCGCCGATCGGGACGGACCGGTGACCCGGCTGCTGCTCGAACTCACCGACGCCGAAGCGCTCCGGACGCGCGTGGCTGCGATCGAACTGCTCTGTGAACTGGCCGAGTTCGGGCAGACCTGGCCGGTCGTCGGCGAGCACGCCGAGGCGTACCTGGTGGATCGGGAGCCGAGTGTGCGGGTCGCGGCGGCGACGTTGTTCGTGGCGACGCGGGATGCCGAGACGGTGTCCGCGCGGTTGCCCGACCTGGCCGATCCGGATGTGCGACTGGCCGCCGTGACGGCCCTGCACGCGCGGGCCGGCACCTTCGACGAAACGTTCACGAGGCTGCTGGAGGACGGCGATCCGGCGGTGCGCGTGGTGGCGGCGCTGGGGATGTTGCCCGTGGAGGGCCTGCCGTGGGCGTGGCTCCAGGCGCTGAACGAGGCGATCTCGGCCGATCTGCCGGCGGCCGTGCGCCGGGGTGGGCCCGGCGCCCGCAACTGGGGTTCGGCCTGGGCGTGGCGGCTGGCCCGCCACGATCACGAGGACGAGTGCCAGGAGATCGTGCGGCGGTTGCTCGCCGACGAGGACCCGCACGTGCGCCGGGTCGGCCTGGACATGGCGTCGGCGGCGATCCGGTTGTGGCGGACCGCACCGGTCGAACTGCTGCCCGCGCTGGCCGAGGTCGCGGCCGGTACCGACCCGGAGCTGCGCGCGGAGACCCTGCGCGTGTTGCGGTTGTCGGACGAACTGTGGCGGGCGGCGGTCGACCTGTGGGCGGCGGAAGGGGGCGGGCCGGTGCCGACGGGCGAACCGGCTGCGCCGGCACCGATCGAGGCCGTGCCGGACCTGGACGCGGTCTTCGCCGCGCGCCGGCCGCCCGGCGGGCGCACCGAGGTGGACGCGTGGTTGGCGGAGCAGCCGATCGAGGCGGTGACGCATCGGCGTCGCGTGGGGCGGGCGCTGGTCGGGCTGATGGCGTGTGGTGGGTTGACGGAGCGGCAGGGTCGGCAGGCGATGGCGCTGTTCGAGCACGAAACGGTGCTCAAGTACGAGTTGGCGGGGGTCGTTTGGCGTCATCGGGGTGCCCTGGACGCCGGGATCGGCGACCGGCTCGTCGCCGAGTTGTCCGCTGTCGCCGGAGATCGGTACGTGGGGGAACACGCGCTGCCGGTGCTTGCGGACATGGGCCGGCGGGCGGTCGGCGCGTTGCCGCGGCTGACCGCGCTGATCGAGGATCGGCGTCGACTTCCGGTGAACGACAGCACGGCCGAGGCGGAGATCCGATTCGACGAAACCCGGCGAGCCCAACTGGTCGTTGTCCGTGATCGTATCGTCGCCGACATCCCGTAGGGTCCTTCCGGACGCACGCGCGTTCGGACATCCGTACGAAGTCGGATGCGGACAAGGGGAGATGGCATGCCGGTAGGCAGGGTCGCCGTGGTCGGCGGAAGCATCACGGGCTGCGCCTTCGCGTTGGCGGCGGCGCGTGGCGGGGCCGAGGTCACCGTGTACGAGCGCACCACCGGCGAACTCGCCGACCGGGGCGTGGGTATCGCGTTGCACGTGGATCGCTACGTGGAACTGGAGGCCGCCGGCTATATCGACGACAGCACCCCGTGGCGCAACGTGGTGGGGCGCAAATGGCTCCTCGATGACGGAGGTTCGCCGCGAGGACGACTGGTCTGGGACCAGTCGGCCGCGTTCCGGATGTACAACTGGGGCCAGTTGTGGCAGGGGTTGCGGCGCCGGGTGCCGGCCGAGGTCGACTATCGCGGCGGCACGCCGGTCACCCTGGGCGCGGACGGCGAGGTGGTGTTGCCGGACGGCACCCGCGAGTACTACGACGTGGTGGTCGGCGCGGACGGATACGGCTCCGCGGTGCGTGGCGCGTTGTTCCCGGCCGCCGTGCCGCAATACGCGGGTTACACGATGTGGCGCGGGAGTTGTGCGTGGGAGCACGAGCCGATCGATCACCTGATCTCGATCTGCATACCCAACGGCCAGGGCGTGATGTACCGCATACCGGGCAGCGCGGGCGATCGCATGTCGTGGGGTCTGTACAGCTCCGTGGGCGGTACGGACAACCCGCGGCCGGCGCTGCTGGAGCTGGCTCGCAAGTACTTCCCGCCGTTCTGGGCCGACCTGGTGACGGCCACGCCCGAGAGCGAGACGTTGATCCAGCCGATCAACGACCTGGTGGTGGACGCCTACACCAGTGGTCGGGCGCTGGTCGCCGGCGACGCGGCGGCGATCGCCCGCCCGCATGTGGCCAGCGGTGCGGTCAAGGGCATCCAGGACGCGGTGGCCTTCGAGACGGCGTGCCGGGAGGTGGGTCGGGACGGTTCGTGGGACGAGGTGCTGGCGCGCTACCAGGCGGAGCGCCACCCGGCGGGCGCGGACCTGGTCCGGGTGGCCCGGGCGATGGGTTACGCGATGGTCGAGAACACCCCGGACTGGGCTGCCATGACGCCGGATCACATGGTCGACTGGTGGGCGGCCCAGCACGCCGACGACGGCTTCGGCGGGCACGCGCTGGGGGCGTCGATCGGCGCTCGCTGAGCGGATGGGCCGGGGGTGGGTCAGTCCCGGTGGGCGATGTGCATGTTGATGTTGAGCACGTTGCCGTTGGGATCGCGGACGAAGAAGCGGCGTACGCCCCACGGTTCGTCGGTGATCGGGTAGACGACCTCGTAGCCCCGATCGAGTGCCCGGGCGTGGGCCGCGTCGACGTCCTCGACCTCGATCGACATCGCCGTGCGGCCGGACTGGGCGTCCCAGTCGCAGTCCTCGGTGACCACGATGAGTTGCGCGGTCGGGTTGTTCGGCGAGCGGAACAACACGAACCCGGGCTCGTCCATGGCCGGCTCGAAGCCGAGGAAGTCCTGGTAGAAGTCGCGATTGGGGCCGAGTTCGGTGGCGGAGACGCTGGGAACGACGCGGTTGATCCTCATCGGGGCAGCGTAGGCGGGCGGACCGACAGCACCCGGACAGCCGGGGGGTGTCGGTCCGCCGGCGTGTCGAGCCCCCGCGCCCGGCCGGTCGCGGGCGCGTTCGGCCGGGCGGGCCCGAGGCAGTGCCTGTCCGGCCGGGTCAGGAGCCGTCCTCCAGGTTCCAGCCGATCACCCGATCCGGGTGGATGCGCAGCACCTCGTTGCTGAAGAACCCGACCGCGAACGGCGGTTCGTGGTCGCGCAACAACTCGGCCCGGCCGCGGATCTCCACCCCGCGCCCCCAACCCGGCTTGTACGCCCCCGGCTCGTCCGGCGTCATGTCGTCCACGACGAACGCCACGGCCGGATTCTGCTCGGCGTTGCGCCACTTTCGGCTCGCGCTCAGCTTGGGCCCGCCGATGTCGACGGTCCCGTCCTCGTTGAGCCGAAAGCCGACCGGCCGCACCTGCGGCTCGCCGTCCGGGCCCACCGTCGCCAGCCGCCCCAGGTCCTGCCCGAGCAGGTACGCCCGTTCGATCTCGCTGTACGTCGCCATGTCCGCCGCGCTCCGTCCTTGTTCGCCGCCCCCCCCGGAGATCCCGGGGTCCCGAGGTCCTGTGTCGAACCTAGAAGTTCAAGTGGACTTGATGTCAAGACGCATGACGGGACGAACATCCTCGAACGAGGTGCCGGCGCCGCCGTCCGGTGCAAGGATCGAGGCCGCATCACGATCCTGGGGAGGGGCACCGTGACGGGCTTGGAATTGATCCTGGCCGCATTGGCTGCGGGGGCCGGGGCGGGCGTCAGCGACACCGCCGGCAACGCGATCAGGGACGCCTATACCGGGTTGAGGGGCATGCTCCTGGCCAGGTTCGGGTCCGCTGACCGGGTCCGGCAGGCGCTGGAGGCCGCCGGTGACGATCCCGACGAATTGGCCGCGCAGCTCGGCCCCGAACTGGTGGCCGCCGGCGCGGACACCGACGAGGAGGTGCTGACCGCCGCGCGTGGGCTGCTGGGTCTGCTCGACCCGGAAGGAGCGCGAGCGGGTGTGTACACGGTGACGGTGCAGACCAACTACGGCGCCGCCGGCACCTTCACCGCCCCCGTGACAATCAGCTACGGGCAGCTGCCCGTCCCCCCGCCGACGCCGGACGCGGGGTAACACCGGGCGCGTTCGGAGAGGTTCCCGGCACGGAAGTGCCGGGAACCACGGTGTTCGGCCCGGCCGGGACCTTCCACGCCCCGGTCGTGATCAACGGGCGGCATCCGGTGCCGTTTCCGCATCGGGTGGGCACACTCCCGCCCCTGGCCGACTGTTGGCTGGAACGCACGCGGCCGGCCGAGCCGACCACGCCCGGAGCCGCGCCGCCGTGCCTGGTGGTGACCGGCCTCGGCGGAGCGGGCAAGACCCAGATCGCGGCCGGACTCGCCCACAGTGCTTGGGAATCGGCCGACGTCGACCTGCTGGTGTGGATCACCGCGAACTCACGCGACGCGATCGTCACCGGATACGCCCGAGCGGGAGCGGATGTCACGGGCGTCGAGGACGACGACCCCGAACAGGGCGCCGCCCGGTTCCTCGACTGGCTCGCCGAGCCGCGCGGGGTCCGCTGGTTGATCGTGCTGGACGACCTCCAGGTCCCGCGCGACCTGGCTCGACTCTGGCCGCCCGGCCACCCCCTGGGTCGCACCGTGGTCACCACGCGGCGCCGGGACTCGGCGCTGCTGCGCGGCCGACGGGTGTACGACGTCGACCAGTTCACGCCCGAGGAGTCGCTCGGCTATCTGCGACGCAAGTTCGACGAGGACGAACGGCTGCTCGGCGACGCCGAGTTGTTGGCCGAGGACCTGGGTCACCTGCCGCTCGCGCTGTCCCAGGCGGCGGCGTACATCCTGGACCGGGACGTATCGTGCGCCGACTATCGCAAGCGGTTCGCCGACCGGCGGCGGCGTCTGGTGGATCTGGTCCCGGACCCCGACGTGGAGATGATGCCGGACGACTACAGCCTGACCGTCGCCACGACCTGGTCACTGTCGATCGAGGCCGCCGACCGACTGGCCCCGGTGGGTCTGGCCCGGCCGCTGCTCGAGCTGATCGGTGTGCTGGATCCGAACGCGATACCGGTGGAGGTACTGCGCTGCGACGCGGCCCGCGCGCTGTTCACGAACGGCCCCGAAACGTCGACCGCCTCGGCGGAGGACGCCGACGACGCTTTGCACAACCTGCGTCGGCTGAGCCTGGTCACGGTGGCCGACGGCCTCGTGCGAGTGCACGCGCTGGTGCAGCGCGCCGCCCGCGAAGCCCTGGACCCGCCGGCACTCGGGCGCGTCGGCAGGGCCGCAGCCGATGCCCTGCGCGCGACCTGGCCCGAGACGGAGGACGACCACCGACTCGTTCGGCTGGTGATGGCCAATGCCGAGACACTGGTGGCGCAGCACGGTCACACCCTGCTGATCGGCAAGGTCCACGCGCTGGTCGACCAGGTGTTGTATGCACGGGGACGGAACTGGTCGCCGAATCCCTTGTGGGTGGCCGAAGTCTACGATCGGCTGCACGCGGACGCGGTGCGGTTGTCGGGCGCGGAGCACGAGACCAGCCTGGACCTTCGGCAACACCACATCAGATTCCGTTGCCTGGGCGGTGACGTGCACGGGGTGGCCGAGGCGATGGCCGAGGTGCTCGCGACTCGAATTCGGTTGTTCGGGCCCGATCACCGGGAAACTCTTTCCGTTCGGCGGGACATGGCCGGGTTGACCGGGTGGGTCGGCGAGGCGGAGCAGGCCGAACGCATGTACGGCGAGCTCGCCGTCGATTGTGCGCGCATTCTCGGTCCGGATGATCCCAATACCCTGAACTGCCGGCTGGAGGTCCTGCGTTGGCAGGCCGAAGCGGGTGAGGGAGCGGCTCAGGCCGTGCGTACCCTTCCCGCCTTGGTGGAGGATGCGACGAAGGCGCTCGGCCCCGACAACTCCACCGTGCTGGAGATGCGATGGGGCCTTGCCGCCTGGTACATGGAACTCGACGACTTTCCGGCTGCCGTGGAGTACCTGCGCCCACTGGTCGCCGACATGTCGCGAGTGCGGGGTGAACACCACTCGAAGACAAGTGAGATGCGGCTGAAGCTGGCGGACGCGTTGCTTGATTCGGGCGCGCCGGCCGATGCGGCGGAGCAGTACGCGAAGATCGTCGGCGCGATGGCGCCCGTCGCGCACTGGGACCGGTTCTCGACGCACGAGTACGTGAACGTCTTCTCGAAGATGCTGCTTGCCCGCTACACCGCAGGCGACCTGGCGGGGGCCCTCGCCGCCGGTTGGGAACTGCTCGAGGACGGGCTTCGGCACTGGCGTCATGCCACCGCCGATCTGTTCAACGTGGTCAATACGATCGGCAATGTCGCGACGCGATACGGCGAGGCCGCAGACGTGGAAAAGGCCGCCGAGATCCTGACCCGGCTGGTCGAGACGGCCGCCCCGATCGGTGGCCCGGAGGCATCCAGCGTCCTGGTCGCCCGGCACAACCTCGCCTGGTGGCGAGGTGTGGCGGGCGACCATGCCCACGCGGTGGCCGCGTTCACCGAACTCGTGGCGATCAGATCGCGGGTATTCGATCCGACCGACCCCGAAATCGTGTCCACGCGAATCGCGTTGGCGCACTGGCAGACGCAAGCGGGTGATTCGGCGAGTGCGGCCGAAGTGTTGGACGGGTTGCTTTCGGACCTGTTGTCGTCGAGTCCGATTCCCGAGGCGGAACTCCTGGGCGCCATGCGGTCGCTGATGTTGGCCGCACTGCGGTTACAGGTGTCCGGTGAGTTCACACTTGCCTACGGCTACTTCGAGCGGCTTCCCGCCCTGTTCATCCGCTACTCCGGGCCGGACGCGCAGGAGACACTCCGCATCCGTCATCAAGCGGCCGTCTGCCGGGCGCTGATCGGCGAGCGGGTGGAAGCGTTGGCGGCGGAGGAGGCGTTGCTCGCCGACCAGGTACGCGTACTGGGCCCGGTGCATTCCGACACCCTGGACACCGCGCTGATCATCGCCGCGCTGCGCGGCCTGACCGGCGATCCGGCGGGCGCCCACACCGTGCGCCTGGAATTGTTGGCCGATCTGGTGCGGGCGCGCGGCGTCGAACACGCCGACACCGTCGGCGTGCTGGACGGGCTGGAGGGGTTCGCGCGCGAGCAACGGGAGCCGGCGACCACCCTCGAACTCTGGACCGAACTCGCCGTCGAATACGCGGTTGTGTTGGGAGTGACCCACGATCGAACGCTCGCCGCCCGCCGGCAGCGGGTGTGGTGGCTCGTCGAAGCCGGTGACATCGTCCCGGCCGCCGCCGACGCGGAGGCGTTGCTGGCGGACAGCCGTGCCGTCCGTGACCCGCACCATCCGCAGACGTTGGAGGTGCTGGGCGAACTCGCCTACTGCCGCGACTACCTCGGCGACGTGGCGGGTGCTCTCGCCGCATACCGGGAGCAGTTGCGGGGTCTCCTGGAGACCTCCGGTGCGGACGCCGAGGCCACGCGGGGGGTGCTGCCCAGGCTTCGGATCGTCAGCGAACGCCCCACCACTCCCGGCGAACGGGCCGAGCGGCTGGCCGCGTTGGTCGTCGACTACGCATCCGTTCTCGGCGCCGACGCCTCGGAGGTGCTCTGGCTGCGCCTGCCCGCCGCGGACGCGTTGTTCACGTCCGGGGACCGGGAGGCGGGCGAGTCGGCGTTCGCCGAACTCCTGGCGGATTGCCTGCGGGTGCTGGGCCCGGAGCACGAACTGACCATGGGCGTACGCCACGACACGGCGCACCAACGCGGACTGGGCGGTGACCCCGAGGCGGCGGTCACCGGTCTGGCCGAACTGCTCGCCGACCGACTGCGGGTGCTCGGACCCACTCATCCGCACACCCTGCACACGCGCTGGGCCCTCGCGCACTGGCGGGGAGCCGCCGGAGACGTCGACGCCGCCGTCGCCGACCTCACCCGCCTGCTGGGGGAGTGCGAGGCCCACCTCGGTGCGGGCGACGAGCAGACCGAGGACACCCGCAGGTCACTGGCCCACTGGCGGGAGGTCGCGGGCCCACCTTCCCCGGATTAGTCGAGGCTCACGAACCCGGTCGGTGCGGAGCGCGACCGGCGCTCCCGGGTGACGTGTCGGGGGCCTCGCCCGACTCGTCCGGTGCGGGGTCGGTGCGCTGTTCGCGGACGAAGCGTTCCATGCCGGCGACGAAGCTCTCGGCTTCGGCGGCCGGCCAGGTGCCGAGGCGTTCGGTGAGGATGGCGGCCAGGCGGTCGCGCAGGAGGGCGATCACCCGTTCGCCGTCCTCGGTCAGGCACAGCAGGGTGGCTCGGCCGTCGTACGGGTCGGGGCGGCGGACCAGCAGGCCGCCCTCCTCCAGGCGGGTGGCGTGTCGGCTGGTGCCGGAGCGGTCGAGCCCGATCTCGGTGCCCAGTTGCACCGCGGTGAGGTTGCCGCAGCGGGCCAGGCCGCTCAGGACGGGATAGGACCTGATGTCGAGTCCTCGGCCGATCCCGGCGACCAGTTCCGCGTACAGGCCGTGCCGGGTGCGTCGTTGCAGCAGCTCACCGAGTGCGATTTCCAGGCGTTGCCCGTAGTCCTCGTCCATGGTCCACATCATAGCGTGCGAGCCGCACGCAATTGGGGTAGCGTTATGTGCGTGCGAAGCGCACGCTTATGGCCATAGGCGAAGCGTGTGCTTGATGCACATATCCCTGAGGAGGTTGGTCGGCATGACGCAGCAGGTGCGGGCCGAGCGGACGATGTCCTTGGCGAGCGATACACGCAGACTCGTCGTCGTCCTGCTGTTCGGCGCGGTGCTTCCGCTGGTGGACACGACCATCGTCAACGTGGCGCTGGACGACATCGCCCGCGAGTTCGCCGTCCCGGTGACCACGATCCAGTGGGTGGTCACCGGGTACGCGATCGCGGCGGCGATCGCCATTCCCGCCACCCGCTGGGCGGTTGCCCGGTTCGGCGACGCGCAGGTGTGGATCGCCGCGCTCGTGGTGTTCCTGGTCGGCTCCGTATTGTGCGGGCTGGCCTGGAGCGCGCCGAGCCTGGTCGCCTTCCGCGTCGTCCAGGGCATCGGTGGCGGGATGTCCATGCCCGTGCTGCAAACCCTGCTGGTGCGCTCGGCGGGGCAGGGACAGGCGCGTCGGGCGATGGCGGCCATCGGGGTGCCCGCCGTCGTCGCGCCGGTGCTGGGACCGCTGCTGGGCGGCCTGGTGCTCGATCACGCGAACTGGCGTTGGATCTTCTTCGTCAACGTGCCCTTGTGTCTGGTCGCCCTCGTGCTCGCCTGGCGTGGGATCCCGCGTCGGGCCGCCGAACGCGGGTTGCCGTTCGACCCGTTCGGTCTGCTGTTGTTGTCCGGCGCGTTGGCCGTGCTCGTCTACGGTCTGTCGCAGGTCGGACGACCGGGCGTGGCCGCGTGGGTGGCGATCCCCGCCGGCGTGGTGCTCGCGATGGTGTTCACCGTCCGTGCGCGGTACGGATCCCACGACGAGGTCGTGGACGTGCGGCTGTTCGCCGAGCCGACGTTCGCCGCGACGGGAGCGTCGCTGCTGTTGGCCGGCGCGTACTTCTACGGCGGCCTGGTGCTGTTGCCGCTGTACTGCCTGCGCGTGTTGCACCTGTCCGTGCTCGGCGCGGGGTTGATGCTCGCGGTGCAAGGGGCGGGGGCTCTGGTGGGCAGATCGGCGCTCGATCGCCTGGCCCCGGAGGCGGCGGCCGGGTCGGTGGTACTGGTCGGCCTCGGCGGCGCGATCGTCGGCACGCTCCCGTTCACCCCGGCCGGAGCGCACGACCACAAGCTGCTGGTGGCCGCCCTCCTGGTCCGGGGCGCCGGCATCGGGGTGGTCACCGTGGCGCTCCTCGGCGCCGTCTATCACAAACTGGATCGCGCCCAGATCCCGAACGCGAGCAGCCTCAGCCGAATCCTGCTCCAAGTCGGCGGCGCCCTGGGCGTCGCGGTGGCCACCGCCGTCCTGGCCGCCCAGGGCTCCCGGTCGGCACCGGACGCGGCCTTCGCCGAACCGTTCCGGTGGCTCGTCGGCGCGACCCTGAT
Source organism: Embleya sp. NPDC005971 (assembly GCF_040629175.1). NCBI lineage: Bacteria > Bacillati > Actinomycetota > Actinomycetes > Kitasatosporales > Streptomycetaceae > Embleya > Embleya sp. NPDC005971. The sequence continues at coordinate 46,706 of NZ_JBEXUX010000058.1, forward strand.
CGCCTTGATCCCTGCCTTGTTCCTGCCTCGGAAGGAAACCGACGGTGGCTGACCTCGACACGGAACCGGGCACGACCACGCCACCCGGCGCGGACCGACCGCGCGGAGGCGGGGGCCGACCCGGTCGGCGGCGGACCACACCGGCCAATCGGCCGCCGCCGCCGCGTTGGTGAGCAGGAGTTCCGCCGGATGGGACATCCGGTGATCGGGTGCGTCGGCCGATCTCACTCGGGGTCGAGGGAGCCTTCCCACAGGTGGCGTTCGGGGCCGCGGGGGTCGAGGACGATCTCGTTCGACGGCTCGTTGTCTCGGTGGAAGGTGAGTACCGGGCGCTGGGTGGTGTCGTACGCGGGCCAGTCGGTGAGGGAGCCGGTGCGGATGAACTCCACCCAGCGGCGGTGCATTTCGTCGGCCAGGCTCGAGGGTGCGTCGACCACGAGGGCGTCCACGCCGGAGGCGTCGAGGGAGTGCCAGGCGAAGGGGATCTCGGAGATGTGGCAGGCGCCGAGGAGCGGGCCGTTCTCGTCGCGGATCTTCGGCGTGCGCCAGCCGAACTCGTATACGTGGGTGGTGGCGGGGGCCTGGGCCCGGGCCTCGGCGATCCGGTAGGTGGGAATCCGGAAGAGTCGATCGGTCATCACCGCGGCGAAGACGGCGGGGGCGGTGTCGCGGGGGTAGGGGATCGGAGCGCCGGCCGCGTACCGGTCGTACATGGCGGCGCTGTCCGGCACGCCGTAGTCGGTGAGCCGCTTTTGCCAGTCCTCGGGCGGCACGCTCGTTGCGGTGAGCGGGACGAAGTGGCGGTTCTCCTCGACATTGCTGCCGATCAGCAGCGGGATGTCCGCGCCCGCCCCGGCGGCGATGGCGTCGATGGGGCGGCGGTGCAACAGCGTGCCGTCGATCACCGGTACCAGCGACATGCCGCAGGTCTGGATGGTGCTGTGGCCGTACTTCGCCGCATCCGCGTTCGCCACGATGTCGTTGTGCACCCGGGTCTGCGCGCCGACGATGCGGGTGGGCGACACGCGGGACAGTCCGGCGAAGGAGGCTTCCACCCGCAGGTCCGCCGCGATCGCGTCGACGACGAGGGCGGCGTCCTCGCGGGTCTGGGCCACGTGCGCGTTGCCGCTCTGCACGACGGCCCGGTGGAACAGATCTCGGCGGCCGGTCGAGAGCAGGGCCAGGATGCTCATCGCGCCGGCCGACTCGCCCGCCACCGTGACGTCGTCCGGGTCACCGCCGAACCCGGCGATGTTGTCCCGCACCCACTCCAGCGCGAAGATCTGGTCGAGCAACCCGCGATTGGCCGGCACGGGCGCGTCGGCGATGTAGCCGAACCCCTCGACGCCGAGGCGATAGTTGATGGATACGCACACGACGCCCTGCGCGGCGAACGTCGCGCCGTCGTAGGCGGTTCCGGCCGAGGCACCGCGCACGAAGGCGCCGCCGTGGATCCAGACCAGGACCGGTCGGCGGACGGCCGGGGCGTGCGCCTGGGTCCATACGTTGAGGTTGAGCCAGCCGTCTCCGGGGATCGGGTCCTTGCCGCCGAGCATTTCGTCGAGCGGACTGTCGTTCGGCCCGGGGGCGGTCGGACCGAAGTCGTGGGCCGGCAGCGGGTCGCGCCAGACCTCGGGGGCGACCGGCGCGGCGAAGCGGTTGACCCCGGTGGGCGGCGCGGCGTACGGGATGCCCAGGAAGCGGGCCGTGCCGTCTTCGGCGACCAGGCCGGAGACCGGGCCGTAGGTGGTCGGCACTTCGAGGGTGTCGTCGTTCGGCACGCGTCGTCTCCCTGGGTGTCGGTTCCTGCACGCAGTGGCAGCGTCCCACCGAACCCACGCGAGCCGTCACCGGAATGCCCGAACTGCACGGCGGTCAGGGCGCCGTCTGCGGACCTTGGCCGAATGACTACGTGTGATGTGTCCGAATCGCTACCGTGTGTACAGGCGAATTCGCCACATTGCGATCCCTGCATGCGCGAACACCGGGGCCGGCGCGTGGGGATGGACCAACCGGAGATGCCATGCCCACACGACCGCTCGGAGCCAACTCCAAGCTGGTGACCGCACGACGCACCCTCGGCCTGCACTCCCAGGCCGGCTTCGCCGACGCGTTCGAGGAACACGCCCTCGCGATGGGCATGCGACTGGCGGTGAGCGTGCGTCAGGTCCGGCGGTGGGAGAGCACGGATCCGCCGTTTCCGACGCCGGACTATCAACGGGTGCTGGAGGACTTCTTCGGGAGGCCGCTGAGTGCGCTCGGATTTTCCGCCACCGATGCGGCGTGCGAAGAGCCGATGGGTCGAGCCTGGCGCACCTTCATTACGGACGGGCCTGAACGCCTCCATCGGTTGATGCGGTTGGAGGCCGGGACGGCGACCGTCCGCTGCTATCAGACGATGTTCATTCCGGGGCAACTCCAAACTGCGGACTACGCCCTCGCGATCATCCTCATGCACGATCCCGCCCTGTCCATGGCGGAGGCCCGCGAGAGACAACAACTGCGGATGGAGAGGGCGCAACGACTCTTTCGTGGCGGTCGACCCGCCTGGTTCATCATTGCCGAGAGTGCTCTGTACCAGCCGGTGGGAAGTCCGGAGGTCCTGGCCGGTCAACTCGACCACCTTATGCAGGTTGTTTCGGAACATCCGCACGTCAGGGTGCAAGTCCTTCCGTCCGGGGCGCAATTCACGGCATCCACACCGTGCTTGATCCTGGAGCCGCAGCGAGGTCGATACGCCGCCTGGTTGGAACAATTCGCCGGTTCACTTCTGATCGACAGGCCCGATGACGTCGAGCACTTCGGAGCAACGTTCGATCGCCTGCATACGTCCGCGCTGTCCCAGATGGCTTCCCACAGCGCCATCGCGGGCTGGCAACAGGAGCTTTGCGGATCGATCGAGTTCAGCGCGAACCTCGTAGGATCAAGTCCGGCTACACCGGAAATGACGATTGCGTCGAAGTTGCGGTCATCGGCGCTGCCCTGGGCATCCGGGACAGCAAAGTACCCCGATCCCCAGTGATACCCGTGGCTCACTCGGCCTGGGCATCTCCCATCGCCCAACTTCGTCAACCCTGAGCCCAGTTGGGAATCTCCACGTCGGTTGCCGTCGAAGGCGTGCCGGGGCCGACTCCGGAAGCCGGCCTCGGTACGCCCTACTGCTTCGCGTCGTAGCGTGCCTTGTCTGCCTCGTAGCGCAATCGGTCGTCTTCGGCCTGCCGCACGTAGGGCTCCTGGGCCTTTGCGGACAGGTTCGACCACTCGGTGCCGAGGATTCTTCCGATGGTGGTGAACGAGGCGTCCGGGTTCGCACGCTTGACGCGTTCGCGGTTGTCCCGGGAGTAGAACATGTAGGGGGTCCAGGCGCGCTTGGGAGAACCGGGGGACTTCGGTGGCGTGGGTTCGTGGTGCACTGCGGAGTACGCGGCTGCGAGGCTTTCGTGGCAGTTGTGGCGAATGCGGCGGTGGGGAGCTGCTTCGGCCGGGTCGTGCGGGGTGATGCGGTACACGACGGGCGCCAGGTCAGCGGCCGGGGTGGCTCGAAGGTGCCCTGAGGGTCGGTCGTGGGTGGGCGAGGGGGAAAGTCACCGGCGCAGCGTAGCGGCATGATTCACGCGGCGACCAGGTCTGTGGGCCGCTGGGCCGGATAGGGACGGCATGTCCCCGATCGAGTGGTAACAACCGGGAAGGATGGCGGTTCGGGTTCGGGATCAGCAGCATGGCGGCGTCGCGGCGGATTGGCCGTCGCCGTTTCGATCGTGGAGAAGCCCATGCGTACGCGTACCTTGGCGCTCGGCGCCGCCCTGTCGTTGACCGCCCTGTTGCTGCCGGTGACGAGTGCGAGTGCGGCGCCGGCCGCGCCGCCGTCGTGCAACGACGGTTCGGTGTGTTTCTGGACCGGGGAGGGCTTCCACGGCAACACGTGGGAGTGGACCGCGCGTAGCGGCTATCGCGATATGCCGCCGGCCTTCCACGACCATGTCGGCTCGGCCGTCGCGAGCACCAGGGCGTGTTTCGTCGACTGGAGCCCGGTGGAGAAGCGCGACGTGTTCAACGGCGACTGGCGCTCGAAGTACCTCGGTGACTTCGGCGGGCGGATCGACGGCGTCGGGCCGGGCGCCTGCTGAGCACTTCGCGCCGGCGACGGCCGGTGCCCCGACGGGAGCACCGGCCGTCGCGACCTCAGTCGCGGACCGGCACCGTCACCGTGGACGGGTCGTTCGCCGGCGAGGAGAAGGCGAGTCCGGCGCCGAACGGGTTGTGCTCCAGGTAGAGCGGATCGACCGTGTCGAGCACCACGGCGAGGCGGTGGCCGGCCGGTACGTCGTAGGCCGTCGCGTACATGTCGATGTCGACCGGGAAGGCCACTCCGGGTGTCTTCCCGTGGAAGCTCAGCGGCGAGTGGGTGACCAACTTGCCGACGCCCAGCGGGCCGACGTCGTACAGGTAGGCGAAGATCGTCCCGCTCTCGTGCGATGCGGTGACCGTGGTGTGCAGCTTCGTCGTACCGCGCACCCTGGTCTGCGTGTCGTAGCGGTCGCTCTGCCACACGCCCGCGAACGCTCTGGGCAGCAGCGGGATCGAGGCGACCGGCGGTATCCGCAGGAACTGGTCGAGGATGCTGGACAGGAAGACCGTGCCGCCGTTCGCCCCGGAGTCGAGGTTGGCCAGGACGCGTTGGGTCCCGGTCAGCGCGATGGTGCGAGTGGCGGACGGCACTGCCGACCAGCTCGGGTAGCCCTCGTAACCACCGTCACCGGTACGGGGCTTGAGCTGTACGGGCGGCTCCCGGTCGATGCCGTTGTCGACGCCCCGGAGATGGTGGTCCAGCCAGCGGGTGGAATCGGCCCACATGTCGTTCGGCAGTCCGAACAGGCCGCCCAATTCGGCGGTGGCGTGGTCGCCGGGACGGAATTCCAGTCGCTTGGCGCCGGTCAACTTCGTGTAGAAGTCCGCGTATTGGTCCGGCGGGAAGAGCGAGTCGCCCCACGCGTTGCCGAGCATGATCGCGGCGCCGTTGGCGTTGATCCGATCGAGGTAGGTCGCGGGCGAGCGCTTGGCGCCCCACGCGAGCATGTCCGCCTCCTTGGCCAGGTTGCCGGAGAGGAAGTTCTTCAGGATCTCGGTGAGTTCGGCGCTGGGCCGGCCGGTGAGGAAGCCGGCGCCGCCCAACAGCGCGGCGGCCTGCGCGTGTTCGGTTCGGCCGCTGTAGATCGAGTCGATCAGGTCGGCCCAGCCGCTCATCGCGACCACGGCCTTGATCCGAGGGTCGAACGCGGACGCCAGCAGGCTGATGCCGGCGCCGTAGGACACGCCGGCCATGCCGATCCGGCCCTGGTCGGCGGGCGTGTTGGCGAGCGCCCAGTCGATCACCCGGGACGCGTCGGCGATGTCCTCGGGGCCGGCCGTCTCGATCTCGCCGCCGGATTGCCAGAAGCCGCGCGAGTTGTAGCCGATCACGACATAGCCCCGCTCGGCGAGCTTTTGCGCGGGCACGACGTACTCGATCTGCGGCATCGCCCAACTGGTCGGGAGCACCACGACCGGGTAGCGGGTGTCGGGTGCGCCGCCGGTGGGGGCGATCACGTTGGCGGCGAGCCTGGTGCCGCCGTCGCCGGGGATGTCGACGAAGCGCAGGGACGTTCCCGCGGCGGCCTGCACGGCTGCCGCGGGGGTGTGGGTGGGGACGGTGCCGGCCGACGCGGCGGGACCGAGCGTGGTCCCGGCGAGAATCGCGGCCGAGACGACGGCGACCGCACGAGCGCCCGGGCGCATGCGGAATCGACCCATGAGGGTCTCCTGACGTCATGGTCGGGGCGTGGCCCGACCCGCGAGATTGCAGGGTGAAACGACGCCCAGGGACGGCGTCGGAGAGGTGACTCACGAGTAAGTTACGCGCCGGTAAACCAGGACGGAAGAGCCACGAGGCAGTCCGCTTCGCGCGGTTTCGGCGGCGGGGGAACGGCGTCGGCGGCGCGTCGACGAACCGCCGGCGGGACGGTGGTGGGACGGCGACGGTGGGGTCGGGTCGGGGCCGGTGCCCGGTGGCGGTCGGCCCCGCCGATTTCTTGATCGCGGTATCGGTGCGCGCTGCGTCCCGCCCGGGCGTCGCCCGGGTACCGTGGTCCCGCGAGCGGGGGCAAGCGGGGGTGAGCGTGGAGGACGTCGACGCGGAGACGCGGCGGGCGTGGGAACGGGGCGAGCGCGGTCGGGCACGGTGTGCCGAGGCGCTGGCCGAGGAGTCGACGGACGAGGGTCCGGACGCCGTGCGCGAGTTGCTCGCGGAGGCGATCGAGTTGCTGACCGACGCACTCGGCGCGCTGGACGGCGCCGATGCGCACTGGCCGGAATTCGCCTACACGGCCGGCATCGCCCACGCCGCGAGCGCGAGCGCGGCGCCCGGCGGTGATCGACGGGCCTGGGACCAGGCGCGGATCTGCTTCCGACGCGCCCACCGGGCCGCGCCGGAGCACGCCCACCTGCTCCGGGCCGCCGCGCAGGTGGCCTCGGCCCGGATCGGACTCGACCCGCGCGGCATCGCCTGGCGCAGCTTGCTCGACCCGCCGTCCGCCGCCGAGATCGCCGCCGCGCTGGGCCGGCTCGGCAGCGACGCGCTGGTGCAACTCGTCCCCGGCGCAGCGGTGTTGACCGGCACGGACGGCACGACGCGGGTGCTCGACCTGCCCGAACTGGACTACGGCCTGGCCCTGGCCGAGGGCGATCGGGAGAACTGGGCGGACCTGCTCGATGCGTTGTGCGGCTGGGCCTGGGGCGCGGTGATGGAACCGGTACTGACCGCGCTGCCCGGCTCGTTCGGCCGCGCGCCGTCCCTGGTCCTGCTGCCCGCCGGACCGTTCGGCATGGTCCCGTGGCACGCGGCCTGGTCACTCGTCGACGGCCGCCGCCGGCACGCGCTGCAACACGCGCAGATCTCCTACATCGGCGCACCGCGCCTGCTGTGCGAGGTCGCCGCGCGGCGGAGCAGCGAGCCGGTCCGGCGAAGCCCGATCGAGATCGGCCGGACCGCCGGCGACCCGATCGCGTTCGTACCGGCCGGCGGTCACGACGAGACCTGGCGGGTGGGCGCCGAATACCTGACGGCCGGCACCCACACGGTGGTGTCCACGCTGTGGCCGGTGGACGAGACGACCACCGCGCTGGTCCTGTACATGGCCCACCACTACCTCGACCGCCGCGACCTGCCCCCGGCCCAGGCGGTGCGTACCGCGCAGTTGTGGCTGCGCGACCCCAAACGCGGCATCCCGGCCGCGATGCCGGCCGAACTGGCCGCCCGCGCCCGCGCGATCGTCCCGGACGACCTGACCGGCTGGGCGGGCTTCACCCACTCGGGATGGTGAGCCCTACCCGTGGAAAACGGCACGTGCCGCCGATCCGGGTCGGTGCCGCCTGCCCGCCCAGGACGTTGCCGCACCCGCCCGGGACGGCGCGAATCACCACCCGGGGGCATCTCCCGCGCCCGCCGGGCGACCCGGCCCGAGGTCGCCTTCCCCCACCCCGCCTTCCCAAGCCGCCCGCGAGGCGCGTACTGTTCGCCACGCCATCGCGGGAGCTCGGACCAACCGGGCTGAGAGGGCGGCATGGGGTGTCGGCGTCGAGCCGGTGCACACCCCGGGGCCACCGACCGCTTGAACCTGTCCGGGTAATGCCGGCGTAGGGAGAGCAGGTAGAGCCATGTCGGCTCCTGTCGTCGACGACGCACGCCCCGAGACGCCGCACGCCGGCGCCGAGGCACCCCTGATCCTGGACACCGCCCCACCACGCACCCTCGGCTTCCGCGACCAGGCGGCGTTCTGGGCCAACCTCGGGGTGAGCCTGCTCGGCTTCTCCGGCGCCCTGTACGTGCTGGCCCCGGTCGGCTACCCGCAACTGTCGATGGTCGCCGCGATCGTCGCGGCCGTCGGCGGCACGCTGATCGGCACGCTCATGGTCGCGGTCGCCGGCATCCCCGGTGCACGCAGCGGCGCACCCGCGATGACGGTGCTGCGCGGCCTGTTCGGCACCAAGATCTCGTACGTGCCGACGGTGTTCAACATCGTCCAGTGCATCGGCTGGGGCACCTTCGAGCTGCTGGTGATCTCGATCGGCATCGAGGCGATGACCGACGGCGACGGCCCGCACTGGCTCTACATCGTCGCCGCCGGCGCGGTCACCACGGCGATGACGCTGCGCCCGCTGGGCATGCTGCGGATCCTGCGCCGCTACGTGACGGTCGCGGTGGGCATCGCGATGCTCTACTTCTCGGTGCAGCTGTGGCGCGAGGGCCTGCCGCCGATGACCGAGGGTTCGTGGTCCGGGTTCTTCCCGGCGATGGACGCGGCGCTCGCGGTCGCGGTCTCCTGGGTCCCGTTGGCGTCCGACTACACCCGCCACTCGCGCGGCACCAAGCCCGCGTTCTGGGCCGCGTTGAGCGGGTTCTCGATCACCAGCATCTGGTGCTACCTGCTCGGCCTGGTCGCCCTCGCCCAGGTGGGCGGCGACCCGGACAAGATCTTCGACTCGTTCCTGGGCGTCACCGCCGGGTGGGTGTTCTTCGCGGTGCTGGTGGTGCGCGAGGTGGACCAGAGCTTCGCCAACGTCTACAGCACCGCGATGTCCATCCAGAACCTCGCGCCGCGGGTGGATCGCCGGGTGCTCTGCCTGGGTGTGGGTGCGCTGGTCACCGGGTTCGCGCTGATGGTGAACGACTTCGACACCTACGCGAGCTTCCTGTCGCTGATCGGTTCGATCTTCATCCCACTACTGGGCGTGCTCGCGGTGGACCTGTTTGCCGGGCGCGGCCGGGCCGGCTGGGACCTGGGCGACCACGCGCCGGCGCGCTGGGTGATGGTCGCGCCGTGGGCGCTGGGATTTTGCATGTACCAGCTGATCAACCCGGGCTCGGTCGAGTGGTGGGCGACGTTCTGGGGGCACATCCAGGACGCGCTGCACATCCACGCGCAGACCTGGACCTCGGCCTCGCTGTTCTCGTTCGCGCTCGCGGGCGTGACCGCGTACGTCGCGGTCGCGTGGGACCGGCGGCGGGCGGTCGCGGCGCGTTGAGGTGGGCCGGCCGCGTCGGTCGGGTGCCTCCTCCCGACGCGGCCGTGATCCACCGGTGGGTCAGCGGGTGCCGAGCGCCTTGGCCAACTCGGCCTTGTTCATCGTCGAGCGGCCCTTGAGGTTGCGCCGCTTGGCATCCGCGTAGAGCTGGTCGTAGGTCGGGCCCTGCGCGCCCTTGTGCGAGTTCCGGCCACCGCGCTCGGCCGAGGACATGTCGTGCGTCGAGGAACGGCTCGCCGTCTTCGACTCGCCGGCACGGGCACGCTCCTTGTTGACCGTTCGGGCGGCGATCTCCTCCGCGCGCTTCTCGCCGGTGCCGCGCTTTCGGGCACCCTCCTTGATGTGTTCGTACTGCCGCTCGCGCTTCGGGCTGGATCCGCGTGGCATGGCAAACCTCCTTGTTCGTTCCTGTTCGTGTCGTTTCATGCGTTGCCGTCGCGTGCTGTCCGCTACCCGCGTTCGGGCGGATCATCGGTGCCGGCCGAGCGGAGTTGACCTTCGAGTCGGTCGAAGCCACAGACTCGCGGCATGGACGACACGAGCGACACGAACAACGAGGTACTGGTGCCGATCGGGATGTTCGCGCGGCGGGTGGGACTCAGCCCCAGCGCGTTGCGCTACTACAGCGACTGCGGTGTGCTGCGGCCCGCGTCGGTGGATCCGGACACGGGATACCGCCTGTACGCGCCGGACCAGGAGGCACGGGCGATGCGCCTGCGCGAGCTGCGCGAGGCGGAGGTGTCGTTGCCGGACGCGGTCGCCGTACTGGACGGCCCGCCGGCACGCGCCGAGGCGCTGCTGCGCACCCATCTGGACCGCATGCGGGGACGGGTGGACATCGCGCGGGACGTGGTCGAGGGCGTGCTGCGCGCGCTGAACACGACCGGTACGCGGGCCGAGGTCGGCGGCGCCGAATGGGCGAGCGCGGTGCGGCAGGTGGCGCCGGCGGCGGGGGAGGGGGAGCCGGCGGTGCTCGGGTGTGTGCTGGTCGAGGTGGCCGACGGCGAGGTACGCCTGGTGGCGACGGATCGGTATCGGCTGTCCGTACGCACGCTGCGGGCACTGCGGATCGAAGGTGGTCCGGGACGGGCACTGATCCCGGTGGGCGAACTGAGCGCGCTCGGCGCGTGGGCGACCGGGCATCGCGAGATCGCCCTCGAACTGGACACGACGGGCTGCCGGCTGCGCGCGGGCGAGGAGGTACACGAATTGCCCACGTCGGATGAGCACTATCCGGCCTACCGCGACCTGCTCGCCACCTCGGCCGTACCGACCACGCGTGCGGTGGTCGACCGCGCCGCCCTGCGCGACGCGCTGCTGGACGGCGACGCGGGCTCGGTTCGTGTGCTGACCGTCGACCCGGACCGGGTCGGGGTGGCCGACCGCACGCTGCCCGCGATCTGCACCGGCCCGCCGATCCGGCTCGCCTTCGACCCGGCGAAGCTGGTACCGGCGCTGGACGCCGGGGTCGGCCCGGACGTCCTGCTCGACATCGCCGCCGCCGATCGGCCGGTGCTGCTGCGTTCCGCCGACCAGGGCAGCTTCACCACCCTGGTGATGCCGGTGCCGCTTCCTGACGACGCCTGAGTCGGCGTCGTCAGGCGGTCTTGTGGCGGCGTCGGCCGCTGCTCTCCAGGTAGCGGGCGAGGCCGGAGAGGAGCATGCACATCCCGATGTAGATCGGGGCGATCACGATGACGACCGGGATGAAGGGAAGGCTGTAGTCGAGGTTGGTGGCGATCTGCTTGCCGGCGTACAGGAATTCCTCGTAGGAGATCAGGTAGCCCAGTGAGGTGTCCTTGAGCGTGACCACCAATTGGCTGATGATCGTGGGCAACATGGTGCGCACCGCCTGCGGGATGAGGATGTTCACCATCACCGTGGTCTTGCGCATGCCCAGCGCGTAGGCCGCCTCGCTCTGCCCCTTGGGGACCGCGTTGACGCCGCCGCGGAAGACCTCGGCCAGGACCGAGCCGTTGTACAGGGTCAGTCCGGAGATCAGCGCGAGTCGGGGTTCGACCTTCATCGCGATGAAGATGAAGAAGATCATCACCAGCACCGGCATGGCCCGGAAGAACTCCACCACCAGACCGGAGATCCAGCGCACCACCCGGTGGTCGGAGAGCCGGCCGGCCGCGAACACGGCGCCGAAGGCCAGCGAGAGCACCGCCGCCCACGCGAAGACCTGGAGGGTGTGCCCGAGGCCGCGCAGCAACAACTTCTGCACGCCCACGTATTCGAACGGCGCCCACTTGTCGTGGTCGAACTGGCCGGTGTCGATCAGCTTGTAGATCACCCAGGCCAGCACGCCGAGCAGCAGTACGGTGACGATCCAGCCGTAAGTACGGTGCCGGGCCAGGGCCTTGGGTCCGGGGACGTCGTACAGCGCCGAACTCTCGATGCTCATCGGGCCACCTCCAGGCGCTTCTCCAGGAAGCGGAACAGGGCGCTGATGGACAGCGTGATGATCAGATAGCCCACCGCGATCCACAGGAACGTGACGACGATGTCGTAGCCGAGTTCGTTGAGCGTGCGGTACGTGCCCAGCAGTTCGACGACGCTGAACGATCCGGCGATCGCGGTGTTCTTGGCGAGCGCGATCAGCGTGCTGCCCACCGGCGGGATCACCGCGCGCACCGCCTGCGGCAGCACGATCAGGTTGAGCGTCTGGCCGAAGTTCATGCCCAGGCTGCGCGCCGCCTCGCCCTGGCCGACCGGCACGGTGTTGATCCCGGCGCGAACGGCCTCGCAGATGAACGCCGAGGTGTAGCAGCCCAGGGCGAGCACCGCGAGGGTGAAGAACGGGAGCACCACGCCGAATCTGGGCAGGCCCAGCACGACCGCGAAGAACAGCAGCGTGAGCGGGGTGTTGCGGAGCACGGTCACCCACACGCCGCCGAGCAGACGCAGCGGCCGGACCGGGGAGACCCGGCAGCCGGCCATCAGCACCCCGATCACGAGCGCGATCGCCGAGGCGGCCAGGGTGAGTTCGAGGGTACCCACGAAGCCCTTGCGGAACAGGGCGAAGTTGTCGAGCAGGACGTTCATCGTCGACGCCTTCCGCTAGTACCGGTCCACCGGCGGCGGCTGGGGGGCCGGTACGCCGGAGAGACCGAGGGTCGAGTCGTAGGCGCGCTTCCAGTCGCCGTTCTGCTCGTGCGCGACGATCGCGTCGTCGAGCGCGAGGCGGAAGTTGCGATCCCCGCGTGGTACCCCGATTCCGTACGGTTCCTTCGAGAACGGCTCGCCGGCCAGCCGGAGTTGGTCGGGCACCTTCGCGGCGTAGCCCTTGAGGATGGTGTCGTCGGTGGTGACGGCGTCGACCTGAAGGCTGATCAGGTTGTCCACACAGACCGAATAGCTGTCGTAGGCGACGGCGGTGGCCTTGGGGTAGTCGGCGACCAGGCGCTGGTAGGGGGTGGATCCGGCGACCGAGCAGACCTTCTTGCCGGCCAGGTCCTGCGGGCCGTTGATGTCCTTGTCGTTCTTGCGGACCAGGAGCGCCTGACCGGCCATGTAGTACGGGCCGGCGAAGCCGACCAGCTTCTTGCGGTTGTCGTTGATCGTGTACGTCCCGACGTAGTAGTCGACTTCGCCGTTCTGCAGGGACGTCTCGCGGTTGGCGGAGGTGATCGTCTTGAACTCGATCCGGTCCGGCGGGAAGCCCAGCGAGGCGGCCGTCATCTTGGCGATCTCGATGTCGAAGCCCGAGTAGTAGCCGGTTGCCGGATCCTGCTGGGCGACATAGGGCTGGTCGGCCTTGGTGCCGACGATCAGGCGTCCGCGCGACTTGGCCGAGCGGAAGGTGGGCGAGTCGACGGTGACGTCGGTGGCGACCTGATAGGTCGGCAGGTCCTTGGCCTTGGGGCCCTTGGGTGGGGGAGTGCCGGATTTGCCGCAGGCGGCCAGGAGGGCGCCGGCGAGGAGGAGGGCGAGCAGGGCGGCGGTGTGCGTGCGGTGTCGGGCGCGGCTGTGGACGTGGCGTCGGGTACGGCGTGGAGAGCGGCGTCGGGTGCGCATGTTCGGACCCCCGTCAGTGCTTGAGGATCTTGGACAGGAAGTCCTTGGCCCGGTCGGTCTCCGGGTGGTCGAAGAAGTCCTCGGGGCGGCGCGACTCCATGATCCGACCGTCCGCCATGAACACGACGCGATTGGCCGCCGACCGGGCGAAGCCCATCTCGTGGGTGACCACGATCATCGTCATGCCCTCGACCGCGAGCGTGCGCATGACCTCCAGGACCTCGTTGATCATCTCCGGGTCGAGCGCGGACGTCGGCTCGTCGAACAACATCACCTTGGGGTCCATCGCCAACGACCGGGCGATGGCCACTCGTTGCTGCTGACCGCCGGAGAGCTGCGCCGGATACTTGGGCGCCTGGTCGGCCAGGCCGACCCGGTCCAGCAACTCGCGGGCCTTCTTGACCGCTTCGGCCTTGCTGCGCTTGCGGACCTTGATCTGGGCCAGCGTCAGGTTCTCCAACACGGTCTTGTGCGCGAAGAGATTGAAGGACTGGAACACCATGCCGACCTCGGAGCGCAGCCGGGCCAGTCCTCGACCCTCGGCCGGCAGCGGCAGGCCGTCGATGGTGATGCTGCCGGAGTCGATCGTCTCCAACCGGTTGATCGTGCGGCACAGCGTCGACTTGCCGGAGCCGGAGGGGCCGATCAGGACGACCACCTCGTTGCGGGACACCGTCAGATCGATGTCGCGCAGAACGTGCAGCGACCCGAAGTGCTTGTTCACGCCGGAGAGAACGACGAGTGGGTCTTCCGAGGTCACAGGTATTCGACTCGCCTTCGACACGGGGGCAGGGGCCGTGCGCAAGCGCACATGCCCGGTGCATCGACCTCGGCGGGTCGATTCAGTCGCGTCGCCGCCGCCAACCCCTCTAACGGCCGATAGAGTCCCCTCGCGCGGGTGACACGTGCCCGGTCGGGGGCGCCGATGCGCGGATCCCGCGCCGGCGGACGTGCGTTCGGGCGGAGCGGGTCGAGCCGAGGGAGTCGTCGATGGCCAAGGTCAACATCAGTCTGGACGCGAACGTCGTGATCGAGGTCATGGTCCTGTCCGGGGTGCGCAACGCACAGGACGCGATCGAGGCGATCGTGCTCGACTACATCGCCCGCGGCCACCGCACCGAAGCGCTGACCGGCAACGTCGAGGACCACCGGCGTACGGTCGAGGAGCGCGAGCAGCGCAACCCGGTCATCGAGTAGCGGGCCCGGTCACGCCGCTCGTCGCGTGGCGTCCCACCGGCCTCCCGAGGCGCCGTTGTCCCGAGCCGCTGTGTATCGCCCGAGGGGGCTGCGCGAGAATGGCCGCCGACACGTGTGACCCGGAGCCTCGGGTCGGGTCGGCGGGGGATGAGGTGCGTACGCATGCGGCTGTGGCTGTCCTATTTCGCTTTCATGTCCTCGGTGGGCCTGACCAACCGCACCAGCGACATCTGGCGCAGCGCGCGGGTGGCCGACGACATCGTGTCGGCGTTTCGCGCGGTGCCGCTGGGTGACCCGGCGCGGCGCGGGCTGGTTCGGGCGATGGCGCTGGTGGCGATCCAGATGTGGTGCGTGTCCATCGTGATCGCGGTGTCGCCGTGGTTCGCGGCGGACGGCGAGAGCCCGGCGGCGTTCCGGGGCTATCTGTCGATGGCCGCGATCGTGGTCCTGCTGGTCGTCGTGGTGATCGAGGCGACGGTCATCCTGTTCAATCGGCCGCGCAATCTGGTGGCGCCGCACATGCGGGGGGAGCGCGGCGTGCTGCGCTGACGGGGCGTCATGTGCCGGCGGGGCGGTGCGCCGTCCGGGCCTGCGGCGGTCCTTTCGCGGGCGTATGGCGGCCCGGTGACGGGTGTACGGCGGTTCGTCGGTGGGCTCTTCGGCGGGCCTACGGCAACAGGGCGCAGCCGCCGTAGCCGAGGACGTGTTCGCGCAGCAGGTCGCTCGTGGCCGGGTCGCGGCGGCGGAAGGCGGCCACGATCGGCTCGTGGTCGGCCGCGTTCTCCTGCAGGTCCATCCGGTAGACCCGGATCGACAACGTCGTCCACACCTCGATGCCCAGCGCCTCCCAGACCGAGCGCAGCAGCGCGTTGCCGGACGCCGCGACGATCTCGCGATGGAAGGCCACCCCGTGCCGGATCTGGGCGCCCGCGTCGCCGTCCGCCGACGCCGCGTGCAGTGCGGCGACGTGCCGGTCGAGCGCGGCGAGCCGTTCGTCGTCGATCCGGGGCAGCGCGAGCCGCGCGGCGGTCTCCTCCAGGCCCGCCCGGACCGGGTAGATCTCGCGTAGATCGTGCTCGCTGAACGAGCGCACCCGCACGCCCTTGTTGGGCTCCGACTCGACCAGGCCGAGCTGTTCCAACTCGCGCAACGCCTCGCGGACGGGTGCCTGGCTGACCCCCAACTCCACCGCGACGCGGCGCTCGACGATGCGTTCGCCCGGGGCCCACCGGCCCGCGACCACGGCTTCGGTGACGTACTGGCGGATCTGTTCGCGCAGCGGGCGGCGTTCCAGGGTCGGGCGGGGCGGCTCGGTCATCGGGCCAGTCTAGGACGCGGACCCGACTTTTGCGCAATGATCGATCATTGCGCAGAATGGAAGGGCTTCGCCGCGGAGCTCCCGACTTCCCCGGAAGCCCGCACCCGGAAGCTCCACCGATACGAAGGAGGGCGGCCCGGATGTCACACCACACGACCGGCCGTACCCCGACCGGGCAGCTCGACCAGCTCCCCGACCGGGATCCCGAGGAAACCGCGGAATGGACCGAGTCGCTCGACGCCGTCGTCCGCGCCGCAGGCCCGGGCCGGGCCCGGCTGCTGCTGGCCCGCCTGCTCGAACACGCGGCACACCGCGGCCTCGACCTGCCGCCGGTGACGCGCACCCCCTACGTCAACACCGTGCCCACCTCGGCCGAGCCGAGCTACCCCGGCGATGTGGACCTGGAGGAGCGGATCACCGCGTACAACCGGTGGAACGCGGCGGCCATGGTCACCCGGGCGAGCCGGTTCGGGCTGGGCGGGCACATGGCCACGTACGCGTCGGCGGCGTGGTTGTACGAGGTCGGGTTCGAGCACTTCTTCCGGGGGCGGGCCGACGGTGGGCCCGGTGATCAGATCTACTTCCAGGGGCACGCGTCGCCCGGGGTGTACGCCCGGGCCTTCCTGGAGGGGCGGCTGACGGCCGATCGACTCGACCGTTTTCGCCGCGAGGTGGGCGGTGGCGGGCTGCCGTCCTATCCGCATCCGCGATCCCTGGGCGGCTTCTGGGAGTTCCCGACCGTGTCGATGGGGCTCGGGCCGTTGGCCGCGGTCTACCAGGCGCGGTTCAACCGCTACCTGCACCACCGGGGCATCAAGGACACCTCGCAAAGCCGGGTGTGGGCCTTCCTGGGCGACGGCGAGATGGACGAGCCCGAGGCCACCGCCGCGCTCACCCTGGCCGCGCGCGAGCAACTGGACAACCTGGTCTTCGTGATCAACTGCAACCTCCAGCGATTGGACGGGCCGGTGCGCGGAAACGGGCGCGTGGTCCAGGAGTTGGAGAGCGTGTTCGCGGGCGCCGGGTGGCATGTGGTCAAGGCGCTGTGGGGTCGGGACTGGGACGAACTGTTCGCGCGCGATCGAGACGGTGAGCTGATCCGCCGCCTGGAGCACACGCCCGACGGCCAGTTCCAGACCTACTCGGCCGCCGACGGCGCCTACATCCGCGACAACCTGTTCGGCGGCACACCCGATCTGCGCCGGGTGGTGGCGCACTTGGACGACGCGCGGCTCGGCGAGCTGGTCGGGTTCTCCCGGGCCGGCCACGAACCGCGCAAGGTGCACGCGGCCTACCGCGCGGCGATCGAGCATCGGGGCGGGCCCAGCGTGGTGTTGGTGCAGACGGTCAAGGGGTGGACGCTCGGACCGGGCTTCGAGGCGCGCAACGCCAACCACCAGATGAAGAAGCTGCGGCAGGACGAGTTCCGGGTGATGCGCGACCGGCTGGACCTGCCGGTGTCGGACGCCGACCTGGACGGCGAGTTGCCGCCGTACCTGCACCCGGGGCCGGATTCGCCCGAGGCCCGCTACCTGGCCGAGCGGCGCCGGGTGCTCGGCGGTCCGGTACCGGCGCGGCGGCTCGGATTCACGCCGCTGCCGGATCCGCCGGCGCTGGGGGAGGCGCCGTTCGCCGCGTTGCTCAAGGGGTCCGGCAGGCAGGAGATCGCGACCACGATGGCGTTCGTGCGACTGGCCAAGGAGCTGATGCGCGATCCGGTCGTCGGCCGGCGCTGGGTGCCGATCGTGCCGGACGAGGCGCGCACGTTCGGGATGGAGTCGATGTTCCCGACCGCCGGGATCTACTCGCCGCACGGGCAGACCTACGACGCGGTGGACCGCGAACTGCTGCTGTCCTACCGGGAGGCGGTGGACGGCCAGATCCTCAACGAGGGCATCACCGAGGCGGGCGCGGTCGCCTCGTTCACGGCGGCGGCCACCGCGTACGCCACGCACGGCGAGCAGATGATCCCGTTCTACGTCTTCTACTCGATGTTCGGCTGGCAGCGAGTCGCCGACCAACTGTGGGCACTGGCCGACCAGATGGGTCGGGGCTTCCTGATCGGCGCCACCGCCGGCCGCACCACGATGACCGGCGAGGGGCTGCAACACGCTGACGGCCACTCGCAGTTGATCGCGTCGACCAATCCGGCCTGCGTGTCCTACGACCCGGCCTTCGGGTACGAGATCGCGGTGATCGTCCGGGACGGTCTGCGTCGGATGACGACCGCGACGGCCGAACACCCCACCGGAGAGGACGTCTTCTACTACCTCACCGTGTACAACGAGCCGCTCCCGCAACCGCCGATGCCCAGTCCGGACGCCGTCGAGGGCATCCTGCGCGGCATGCACCTGTGCGCGCCCGTTCCGGACGCGGCGGCCGAACTGCTCGCCAGCGGCACGGCGGTGCGGTGGGCCCTGGAGGCGCAACGGCTGCTCGCCGAGGACTGGCAGGTGCCCGTGCAGGTGTGGTCGGTGACCTCCTGGACCGAACTGCGCCGCGAGGCGCTGGCCGCCGGCGAGGACCGAGTCCCCTACGTCACCCGGGCATTGGCCGACGCGACCGGCCCGGTGGTGGCGGTGAGCGACTGGATGCGGGCCGTCCCCGACCAGATCGCCCCTTGGATCCGCCAGGACTGGACATCCCTCGGCACGGACGGCTTCGGCCTCTCCGACACCCGGCCCGCCACCCGCACCCACTTCGCCGTCGACGCCCCCGCGATCACCATCCGTACCCTGACGACCCTGGCCCACCAGGGCCGGATCAAGCCGGACCTGCCGGCCGAGGCGATGCGCCGCTACGGCCGCGCAGGGGACTGACCTTCGCCCGGCAGAGCGGACGCCCGCCGAAGGGGGCGGGTTCGGGGCCGCCACGGTCGTGCGGTGACGGCCCCGATCGTTGCCTCGGTTCAGCTACCGGCGACGAGTTGCGCCGGGCCGAAGGTATTGCCGTTGTTGTCGGGGACCTGTCCGGGGAAGGTGTAGACGTTGCCGTTGGCGGCGCGCACCCAGAGGTCGGCCTTGCCGTCGCCGTCGAAGTCGCCGTTCGTGGACGGCCACGCCGAATGGGCGGCGGGCGGTGACGGGGCGCCCGGATGGTGGGGTGTTCGAGTACGTCGGCCGCTGAGTGGGTGGGGTGCTAAAACCGGTGGCCGGGGGTGGGGGTGGCCGGCAGCGTGGGTCGGCATGGTGATGTTGCGGCAGGTTCGGGCCGACTTCGATGCCGCTTCGGTGGTGGTCTATCAGGCGTACGCGCCGGCTGTTGCCGAACCCGCTTTGCGGGAGGGGCGGTTCGTGGCGCCGTTCTCGTTCGGGCGGATGACGTGGGTCAAGCCGTCGTTCTGCTGGCTGATGCATCGCAGTGACTGGGGGCGCAAGGCGGGCCAGGAACGGGTGTTGGCCGTGCGGATCGGTCGGGCCGGGTTCGAGCACGCGCTCGGGCGGGCGGTGTCGACCGAGGGGTCGGTGGCGGGTGCCGCGGTGCACGTGCAGTGGGATCCGGAACGGTCCTTGCGGGGCGCGGCGTTGAACCACTACAGCATTCAGGTCGGGATCGGGCGCGGGCTGATCCGCACCTTCAATGACGAGTGGATCGTCGGCATCACCGATCTGACGCCGTTGGTGCGGCGGGTGGCCGGGTTGGTCAAGGACGGCCGGGTCGACCAGGCCCGGCGGTTGTTGCCGGTGGAGAAGCCGTACCCGCTACCCGCGTCGCTCGCCCGGCGGGTCGGCGCGGACGGCTGAGCCGGGGCGAGGGACGCGGATGGCGGGTACGGGTTCGCATGCGGCGGGGTGCGCCGAGGGAGGTCAGGCGTGTGTGCCGCCGTCGATGCGGATTTCGGTGCCGGTGATGAAGGCGCCGTCTTCGGAGGCGAGCATCGCGACGACGCCGGCGATGGCGTCGGGGCCGGCCATCGGGGCGCCGCCGGATTCGAGTTCGGTGGCCAGGATCGGGGAGAGCTTGGCGAACAGCTCCCAGTCGGTGTCCGCCGGGAGGTAGCCCGAAGTCGCGTCGGTGATACCGGACTTGATGCTGCCGGGGGCGACGTTGACGGCGCGCAGCCCCTGCTTGCCGTATTCGAGGGCGAGTGCGTGGGTGAAGGACTGGATGCCGCCCTTGCTTGCCGCGTAGGCCGCCATGTAAGGGTGGGCGAAGGCCGCCGAGGTGGAACTGAAGTTGACCACGACGCCGTTGCCGGCGGCCAGGAGGGCGGGCAGCGCCTCGCGCGTGACCAGGAACGTGCCGGTGAGGTTGACCGTGATGATCTTGTTCCACAGGTCGAGCGAGGTCAGGTGGGTGTGCTCGGCGCGCAGGATGCCGGCGGCGTTGACCAGGACGTCGAGGCCGCCGAGTTCGGCTACGGCGGTACGGACGCCTTCGGCTACGGAGGTCTCGTCGGCGATGTCGACCACGAGGGTGGTGAGGCGCTCGGCGGTGCCCTCGGTGGTGGCGCGTTCGCGGGTGCCGGTGAGGCCGTCGGCGACCACGTCGGCCGCGACCACCCGGCCGCCCTCGCGGAGCAGTCGCAGGGCCGTTGCCTGTCCGATGCCGGAGCCGGCGCCGGTGACCAGGACGCGGCGGGTGTCGAAGCGGTTCATGTGAGTGCCTTCTTTCCGGGCGGTGGGTATCCGCGTTGGGCCGCAGTGGGTATCCGCGCTTGGTGCATGGCGGGTATCCGCGCTTGGTACCCGCTTTTCTGCACGTTACGCCTAACGTGCACGTTGTGCCATTAATTCCCCGGGCGGGCATTAGACTGGGCCGATGGATGCTGCTTCGGTCGGTTCGGATCAGGTGCCGGGTGCGGCTCGGCGGGGTGGGGCCGCCCGGGCGGGGCGGCCTTCGTTGACGGAGCGGCGGAAGGCCGATACCCGTACCGAGGTGTCGCGGGTGGCGATCCGGTTGTTCGCGGAGCGCGGGTTCGACGAGACGACCGTGGAGGACATCGCGGAGGCGTCCGGGATGGCGCTGCGGACCTTCTACCGGTACTTCCGGAGCAAGGAGGAGACCGTCGCGCCGGTGTTGTCGGCCGGGATCGCGGACTGGGTGGAGCGGCTGGCGGCGTGTGATCCGGGGGTCGGGCTGCTGGAGGCGATGACCACGAGTTATCGCGCGGCGATGCGGCACGCGCGAGAGGTGGACGGGGTCGACGACGCGCAATTGCGGGTCGTGCTGCGGACTGCGGAGGCACATCCGGCTTTGCGGGCGGTGTGGTTGGGCGTGCACCACGACTGCGAGGCGCGGTTGCGGCCGGTGATTGCGGCTCGGAGCGGGGACGTGGACGCATTGGCGGTGGACCTGGCCGCGGGGGCGGCGAACGTGGCGGTTCGGGTGGCGATGTGGCGGTGGGCCTCGGCGAGCGGGGGTGGGGTGGACGCTGCGGAGGTCGTGGCCGATGCGTTGTTGCGGGTCGCCGATGGGGGGCTTTTGGGCACGTGAGGTCGGGGGTTCGGCCTCAAGCGCTCGGCTGGGTCCGCGGTGTGTGTCTCGTGTGTTGCTGCGGCAGGAGTGCGGCCGGTGGTCAGCGGGCCACGGTCGCGCGGTAGTGCTCGTCGGCGGCCGGCAGATTGCGATGGGTGTCGGCGGCCACGACGGCGCCGTCGTCCGGCACCAGGACGGGGTCGGCGGCGTCCGGGAACGCGGGGCTGCCGGTGATCACCACGGTGGTCCTGCCCCGGCGCAGGGTGGCCGGGGTCGATCCCCGGTCCACCGGGATGCGCCACGCACACCGGACCGATGTCGTGCGCGGCCTCAAGCGCCGGCCGGGCTGGATTCGGTCTCGGCCGGTGTCGGGCGTTGGTTGGTTCGGGGTGGCCTCGAGCGCCGGCCGGGTTGCAGGGGCTCAAGTGCCGGCTGGGGTGAGGGGGGCTTCGGGAGGGCTATGGCGATGGTGAGGCCGCCGTGGTGGTTTGCGGTGGTGGTTATTTGGGCCGCGTGGGCGTGGACGATGGCCTGGACGATGGACAGGCCCAGGCCGGTGCCTCGGGCGGAGCCGGTGCGGTTGGGGCGGAACCGGCGGAAGGGTTCGAAGAGTTCGGGGATGTGGTCGGTGGGGATGAGGGGGCCGGTATTGCGGACGCGGAGGGAGCCGGCGGAGACGCCGACCGTGACGTGACCGCCGGGGTGGTTGTGTCGTACGGCGTTCTCGACCAGGTTGGTGACCAGTTGGCGCAGGAGGAGCGGGTCGCCGGAGACGACGCTCTCGGCGAGGATCGCGTCGACTCGGATGCCGGCCTGTTCGGCGGCGGGTCGGGTATGGCGCAGTACGTCGGCGGTGAGTTCGTCGAGTGCGACCGGGGACGCGTGGACGTTGCCGCGTTCGCTGACCGCGAGGTTGAGCAGTCCGTCGATGAGGCGTTCGGTGCGTCGGTTCAGGGCGAGCAGTTGTTCGCGGGTGTCGATGATGTCCTGTGGTGCGTGGGGGTCGGCGAGGCCGATCTCGATGGCCGTGCG